>JAZRAA010000036.1:0-4858 GCA_045634325.1 Acutalibacteraceae bacterium
ATTCGTGTCGTTCCGGTCTTTCAGGTAGTTTTCGACGGCAACCAGCGCTTTCGCGTTCAAGTATACCTTCCGGTACTTTTGCCCTTTTCCGAGAATGTCCGCCGCGCCGTCTTGAATGTCGTCTATTTTGATTGAGCACAATTCCGAAATGCGGCACCCGGTAGAAAGCAAAAGCTCCACAATCGCCCGTTCGCGTCCATTCTTGCACCCGTCGCGCAAACGCTCTACCTCAATTTCCGAAAACGCGCCCTCATCCTTTTTGTGAAACTTGATTTTTTCAATCTTCACCATAGGATTTTTCGTGATAAGCTCCTCGCGCATAAGGTAGGCGTAGAACGTGGACAGATACAGGCGCACGGTATTCGCATAGGACTTTGAAACGCCGTCCCGCAGTTTAAGCGCAAGATACACTTGAATATCATCGCTTGTCACCGTGTCAGCGTCTTTGCCTAACGCATTGAATACAACGCGCAATTCGCGCCCATAAGCCGCTATCGTGTTTTGCGAACATCCGGCAACCGCTTTCGCAAGCAGAAACCGTTTGATGTAACGCTCATTCTTGCCCTCTGTGAATATGGCCAAGGCGGTCGATTTCGGAGAAATCTGGTAGTCATTCAAAATGACTTGAAAACGGCGTTTAATCGCGCTCAAATCCTCCATGCCGTCTTGCATTAGCGTGAATAATAGACGCTCTAACAAGTCCTCGCTTAGATTGTCCAACGCAATATCACCTCATCTTTCGTTCGTCCGCCGCTCATATGCGGCGTAAGCCTCCACGCTCTTGAAGTTCGTGCGCGTTGCGGTATTCTCCCAATGCGGGTGACGCCAGAACTTTTTCTCGCATTGCGCGGAACAAAACCGCGTCCGTCTGTCCCGTATGCCGTCCGTGACAACAACGCGTCCGCATTGCGAACAGTTGAACGCCACAGACGGGAAATGACGTTGCGCGGCGTCTTTGTGCTTTCTCCGATAGGTGTACCCGCACTTATTGGAACAATATCGCTGAGTGACAGCCAGCGGCGAAAACTCCGCGCCGCAGTATTCGCATTTCACGTGTTCGCCTCCTTGCGCTTGCGGCTCATTGTCTCAATGTTCATCCCGCCTCCACCTCATCCAGCGGCGCTTCATACAGCGCATTTGCCTCGCAATCAATCAGGCAAGCCGTGTGTATCACCGTCCCGTCAGGATTGTAAGATAGCTTGTACGCCACAGGATAACACGCAATGCTACTGCCATATTTCGCGCTCTGCCAAAGGACTTTGACTGATTCCAAGCCGCGCTTGTCGCCTTTGGCTTTGGAGATTGCGCACACCTTAGCGCGGCCTAAAAGCTCTTGACGATTCACGGTGCCACCTCCATGCTGTCCCGCCCGACGCCTGAAACGTCGGACGGGTTTTTCTTTTCGCCGCAAGTCAGAGCAAAGCCATTGCCATCCCTCCCCGCGCTCTGCACGTCCATTCATCGCCATTGCTTTTTCCCGCCTTGCTTCCCGGCGCCATTCCACTGCGTTTCGCAACTATTCCACTGCGTTTCGCAACTTCGCTATGCCATTCCGTGGCTATGGCCTGTTATCCCCAGCTTTTCCACAGCGTAACTTTCCACAGCTTTTCCAAAGCATTACGTTCCCCGGCGTAACTTTCCGGTTCCAAGCATTTCTTTCCCATAGCACAACTCAACCGTGAAATTCCGTGCTTTCCCATTGCGACGCGATACGCTGATATGAACCGCAATGCTTACGCGTCACTTTACACAGAAAAGCTATTCCGTGGCGTCACAATTCCCCGCTTTTCTCATCCGCCGCAAAGCTCCGTGTTGCGATTCCAAAGCATAGCTGTCCTATTCCCTTGCGTCTCGTTCCCACGCTCCCCCTTCGCCCGTCCACTCCGTACCTGCCCCGGCGATTCCGTTGCTCACCTAAGCGCATTAGAGCAATCCTCAGATAAGCCCCACAGTGCTTTACCATTGCACTACTTAGCAAACCTCCGCTCTGCTTATCCTTTGCGTGTCCGTGTCTCGACATGCTTTTCCACTGCCTCTCCCATCCTTGCAATGCTATTCCGTAGCAATACAATGCCCTACTGCGCATTGCCGCTCCGCCGCTATTCTGGGCTTACGCTTTCGCCGCCAACGCCGGAATTAGAGCGCGAACGGAACGTCCTCCTCGCTGATTTTCTCCCACGTGAACCGCCCGCACCCGGAATTGCGCCATTGCCCGATACCGGAAAACCGCCCGTAGTTCATCCACTCGTAGAACAGCTTTTCATGGGCTTTCGGGTTCAACAAAACCACGTCAAACTCGATAGACGCGCCCGCCGGAATCTTTTCCGAACAGGCCAGCGCGATTCTGTCTCCTTGCGGCGTGGACGCCCGCAACGGGCGTTCGCATTTGCCGATTTCCAGCGGCTTCCCGTCCGCGCCCGCAACAGGAATACGGCGCGGGGAAACGAAAAGACAACCGTCAACGGCTTTTTTATATGCTTTCAGTCCGGCGGACTTGCTTTCCGGGACAGTGCGGAGAAACGCACACGCGCCCTTGAAAAAGCCCTTGATTTGGTAGTCGTAGAAAAAGGGTTTGCCGTTTTCCAGCTTCGGAAAAATCGTCATGTTCTTTTCTATAACGGCGTCCACGCCAAGCGCGGCAACCTCATTATCTACCGTCGCCGCGTCCGGCGCCTTGCTTCCGATGAAATCCCTGTATACGGCCTCGTTCGCCGGGGACGTGCCAAGCACGGATTCCGTAAACGTAACTCTCACCTTGATTTTCTTCATTTCTTTTCCTCCCTTTTGTCTCTTTTGCGTTTGGCTGTTTTGCGGCTTTGCCGCTGGCGGAAACGGCGGGAATTGAACCCACGCCCCACGGATTAAAAGTCCGTTGCTCTGCCAACTGAGCTACGCTTCCATATGTCGCCGGGTTGCTCCGGCGTCAACTCACCACCACGGCTGGATAACCTCGCCACGTTCGACTTTTTCTTGATAGTCACGCATGGCTATTTCAATGCGCCGTTTTCGCGTTTCACTGTCTGGGTTGAACCCGCACTTTTTGCAATCGCGGCTTCCGGCGGAACATGTAACTCCGGGATGATAGTGACATCCGCTAACTCCGATTCTGCCAGTGTCAGCCATACATGTCGCCTCCTTTCAGCCGCCGTCCCGGACAGGCCTTTCTAACAGCCTTGTCAAGACGGCTCAAAAATTCCCGCGTCTGTTCCGGCGTTCGTTGCGGCGCGTATACGCGCACGGTTCCGCCGTCAACGCGCTTTTCAGCCACACAAGCCGTCACAAAATCACCTCCGCAATATGGGCTTCGCACGTGTTCACCAGCAGTAGTTTCAAATCCTGCTGAGACAACGCGGCGTCCGAAAACGCCTCCGCCCTGTTGAAGTAACAAACCAGAGTGTGAATCAGCGTCGCCCGCTTTTGCTTGTACGCCGTCCAGATTTCGCGGTAATTCCGCAAGGACGCATACGCGTTAATCGCCATCGTGGACGAACCAAGAAAGGCGATAGCAACCTTTACGGCGCCGCTGTCCGCGCAAATCGAAAAGGCAGGAATCAACGCGGACAGCGCGATATTCGCAGTCATCAAACGCTAATACATCGTCTTGCATTTCGCGGCTTTTTCGCCGTGCCACGCAATTTGCGGCAGTACGCGGTTAAGCAGGTAATTTCGGGTTTTCTCATCCTCAACGCGCTTTGCGCGTTGAGGAAATGCGGCGTCCTTGAAAGCGTCGTCTTTGCCGGATTCCGCTTGTTTGGGTTGTACGCCTAATGTGATTTCTTTTGTTTCCATGTCTGTCTCCTATTCTATGCGCCGCGCCCTTACTGATTTCGGGGCGCGGCTTGTTTTGGCAGTCAATCGCCGTTGAAATAATCGCTTGCGTTTACGATTGTCGAGTTGCCGCCCGTGATTTTCGGAAGCTCGCCGTTCCAGTTCTGCGCTTGCGTATACTCTACGAGTTCCGGCGTCAGGGACGCGGCAATTTTTCTGTTTGCCTCCGCTTCGGCGTCCGCTTCGATTTTCTTCACATCCGCCTTGCCCTGCGCCTCAATACGCGCTGTCTCCGCCGCAATCGTGGCGACTTCCTTGTCTTTGTTTGCCTGTACCTGCGCTGTCTGCGCCTCAATGTTGGCAAGTTCAAGCTCCTGCTGTGCGGTCACTTTCTTCTGGATTGCCGCCGCCGTCTCCGCGTCAACGGAAATGTCCGTGAAGTTGACGGTATCAATGATAATGCCGTATGCGTTAAACTTATCGCGGAGATAACTGTCAAGCTCCGAGTTAATCGCCGTGCGTTTGTCGCCGAAAATGTCTGTTACGGGATAATTCGCCGTCACTTCCTGCGTCCAAGCCTTTATCTTAGGCTTAATGAACGTGTCCTTGACGGTTTTCCCGTTCTGCCCCTTGAAGCGGCTGAAAACATCCGTCACGCGCTCCCGGTCGAAACGGTACGAAAATTCAAGGTTGACGCGCACTGTCTTTCCGTCCGCCGTCGGGACATTGAAAGATTCGTCATCGGGAGAATCGCCCGTTTTGTCGGAAGTCAAATAGGACTGTTCCAGCCCGATAGAATAGGTGGTTATTTTCTTCGTCGGCGACACAATGTGCCAGCCCTGCGAAAGCGTCTCACCGTTCACGCCGCCGTTCATATTGTATACGACGCCGACGTATCCGGTAGGAATGCGCTCTGTGCACATCAACAGCAAAACGCCCCCAAGAATTGCGCACACAATCAGGGTTATAAACCCGACAAGTCCCTTTTTCATTGCATATCTCCTCCATCATCAGATTTGTTGATTGCGTCCTTTGCGTCACGGAACAGGCCGGACACGCAATCGCCTATTTCCTGATAATATGGGGCCGC
>JAZRAA010000037.1:0-4674 GCA_045634325.1 Acutalibacteraceae bacterium
CATGAAATGGCTTTTGCCGTTGCTCTTGTTCCCGCCCGCGTCCGACCCGCCGCGCCGTGAAATCAGCGTCACGGCGAATGTCAACGGAAAGAGCGTCGTTATCACATACGACCCGCACGACCCGGAGGCGGCAAAGGCGGCGGACGTGTGGCGCAAGGCGTTGTTTGCGACAAAAGACGCGCCGGATGGTTGCCTAAACAAAACGGTTTGCAAGGCGGGCGAGCGGTACGATTTAAAGGCCTTGAAGCCGCAAACGTCGTTTAGCGCGGACGCCGTTCAACTCAACGACAAAACGGGCTATTTCTGGGAATCCGATAACGGCGTGTATACTTTACGCTGGCGCGAACATCCGGGAGAGGGCGCGAAACGCATTTGCAAAATCCAATGGGACGCCGTGGCGCATAGCTTTTTCATCACCTCTTTGCACGATGACGGAATAAGGCTTATCGAAGATGGCTACACAACAGCCGCTACTTTGCCACAGGCGAAAACGGTAGCGGAAAGCATGGTTGAAACGAATCTCAAAGGGCATTTTGAAAGCCGTTTATCCGCATGGAAGCCATTAAATCCGCGCACGATTGTCGAAAAGCCAACGCTTGACACCTTGCGCAGTCAGATTATTGACCCGCTTTCTTTAGAGTATATACACTTTTGGAGGCAGATTGCCGAGGAATACGGGAAGCTGTCGAGTGACCAGCAGGAATGCCGCGATTGCGTCAGAATTGATGACGCGTTTCCGGAAATCGTGAAATCTTTGTCCGACCGCCTGTTAAAAGACCGCGACGAAGCGTTTAAATCCGACGCGGAAGCAAGGCGAAAACAAAGGGATGAGGCGTCATGACGAATTGCCCTAACTGCGGGGCGCCGTATACGTTGGATAGCCCTGTCTGCGAGTATTGCGGCACTGTCAATGAGAGTTTCGCGGGGTGGAAGTTTCCGCCTATCGAAAACGTTGAATCATGGGAATCGACTGTAAAATATGGGCAAACCGTCAGCATATTGAATGCACTCAAACAAACGCAACAAGAGCTTACGCTAAATGCGGCGCAACAGGAACAGATTAGCCGTCTGCGTTTTTTGATAACGTGCGGCGCGTGAGGTGATAACATGAAAAAGATTCCGACATTGTTTGAACGCACATTTGAGAATCACAAAGTTTCCGGCATTACAGAAAAGGTAACTCCCGGCATGGAGTGGGTTCTTGACGGAGAGGGTTTGACGGAGAGGGTGCCGCAACAGTCAAAATCGACGGTTCGTGCACGGCGGTTATTAACGGCAAATTCTATAAGCGCTACGACGCAAAGCGCGGCAAGACGCCGCCGCCGGGAGCTATTCCCTGTTGCGACCCTGACCCTGTAACTGGACACTGGCCTCATTGGGTGGAGGTTGCCCCGAACAGCAAGGCCGACCGTTGGCTATGGGCGGCGTTCAAAAACGCTGACACGGCGCATTTCGGCGACGGAACCTATGAAGCAATCGGCCCGCATTTTCAGGGCAACCCGTACAAACTTGAAGCGGACACGCTGGAAAAGCACGGCGTAAGAACGATTGACGCGAACAGCGGCCTTGAACGCTCTTTTGAGGGTATCCGCGAATATCTGCGCACAAACTCGATTGAGGGGATTGTTTTCTGGCGCGACGGCGAGCCGCAATGCAAGATTAAACGGCGCGATTTCGGTTTTGAGTGGCCTTGCGACGGTTGCGAAAACATCTGGCCTGTTTGGACGAAAACGCCCGTCAAGAAAGAATCCGCGACATGAACGGCAACGCACGGCGGCGGCTTGAATCCGTCAGGCAGTCAAAAGCGCAAGCCGCAAGGGACGCCGCATATCAGGCGCAATGCAACGGCTTGACGCCGCAAGAACAGCGCGACCGCGCAAGGGCAATTCTGGCAGACGTGACAGCGACACTTTCCCTTGCGGGTGTCCGGCGGGTGTATTGACAGGAGGATGAACATGGACGAACAAGCTCAAATCCAGTGTCTTGAAACGCAACTCAACGAACGCGAACGCACTATTGCGGCACAGCGGAAAGAAATTGAGGCATTGCGCGGTAAGGTGGAAGCATACGAGACAAGCCTTGACGTGTTCGGGCGAGCGTTTGATTGCATGAAGGCTATCAGCGAGCGCGACGCGTAATCAACCATGAGCTTTTCCTACCAATTTATCGACAACAGCGTAGCGATTCTGCGAGCGTTAGAATCCGCCGAGAAAAGCGGCCTAACCGCAATCGGTGAAAGCGCCGTCTCCCATGCGCGGGAGCGCGTTCCCGTGGATACGGGCGCGTTGCGTGACAGTATCGAAGCGACGGTTGATGGCGATACTCTAACCGTCGGAAGTGGCAAAGAATACGCCTTGCCCGTCGAAACAGGCACGTACAAAATGGCGGCGCGTCCGTACCTGAAACCCGCAATGTCGGAACACGGCGCGGAGTATGAACGGCTTATGCGTGGCGCTATGGAAAATGCCTGAAAATCAAGGGAAATTTCCGAAAAGGGGTTGATTTCAATTTCAAAGTGTGGTACAATGCCATTTGAGCAAATCCTTAGAGGGAAAATCACTCAAATCGCAAAGCCGTTGAATGACGGCGAGCGCGTTGAAATCATTCCCATTAAGGATGACATAAGAATCTTTTCCGTAAAACGGCGTGAAGTCCGACGGAAAGAACAGAATAACGTTTCCGGCGCATAAGCGTTTGCGCCGAAGGCCGAGCGTGGTTGAGTTTGTGCGAGAGCACAGGCTTGACCACGCTTTTTGTTTTTGCCGCGAAAGAATGCGGCTACAGCGTGAATAACGCCAAAGAACGGCGTTTTTATATCAATTTGAACGCCAAAGAACGGCGACGCAAGAAAGGAAAATTGATATGGCATTGACGAAACCGAAAGTACGCGAAATCCTCTCCGAAGCTGGCGTAAATTCCGACCACATGGACGCGGCGTTAGGCTCCATTATGGATGGACACCTTGCGTCGATTACCGCACTGCGGGAGGAACGGGACGCGGAGAAAGAGACGGCGGAACGGCTGAAAACGGAAAACACCCGCCTGTCTGGGGACTTGCAACGGGCGAAAGAGGAAAGCGACCGCTTGACCGCCGACCTCAAAAAAGCCAATGCGGAAACCGAAAAGGCGAAATCCGACGCGAAAGCCGCCGCTGAATCCTCCAAGACGGACGCGGACAAGCGCGTACAGGCGGAAACCGAAAAGCTGACGGCAGTCCAAAAAGAACTGGACGAGCTGAGAGCGAAATATGCGACCGCGCATAAGGCGGAGGAAGATTTAGCGAAAGCCAATGAAGAGCTTACCGCCCTGAAAGCGGAGCATGAAACCGCAAAGAACGCGGTAGCTTCCTTGACGAAAGTCAAGGAAGAATATGAAGCGTACAAGGCCGAACAGGACGCCAAGGCGACAACGGCGAGCAAGGAAGAGGCTTTCAAGGCCTTCCTGCAAGACATGAATCTTTCCGAAAAAGGCGTAACGCTTGCCATGAAATACACCAACATGGACGGCGTGGAACTCAACGACAAGGGGAAGATTGCCAACGCCGCCGCCTTGCGGAAGGCTGTGTCTGAGGATTGGGGCGACTTTGTTACCGAGACGGTTGTTGAAGGCGCGGACACTGCGAACCCGCCCGCGAACAATCCGGTATCCGGCAAGACCGCCGCCGAAATCCTTGCCATTGAGGATGACGGAGACCTTTTCAAGGCGATTGAAGCCAATCCCGCCGCGTTTGGCCTTGCGTGACTAAGAATCACGGTTTGCGTGACAAAAATCACGGAAGGAGGCCTATTTTATGCCTGATAACGTTACTACTGCGGCTTTAGCCAATATCACCGCAAAGGCCGACATTGCGACCACGGCGCGTATTATCACGTTCGTAAGCAAATTCAACGACGAGTGGATTGGTTTACGAAATTTGATGGGCATTATGCGCCCGATTCGCCGTGCGCCCGGCACCGTTCTGAAATCGAAATACGCCGAAATGACCCTGCAAGACGGGACTGTCGCCGAGGGCGATTTGATTCCGTTCTCGAAAGCGGAAGTCAAGGAAAAGCCCTACGGGACGATTACCATTGACAAGTACGCGAAATCCGTCTCTATTGAGGCGATTGACGCGCACGGCTATGATGACGCGATTCTGCGCACCGACCGCGAGTTCCGCCGCCAACTGATTAGCGGCGTACAGAACAAGTTCTACACCTATCTGCAAAGCGGAACGCTGACCGGAAGCGCGGCGACGTTCCAGATGGCTATCGCCAAGGCGGAGGGCTTAGTCCGTAGCAAGTGGGACGCTATGGACAAGGGACTGACGGAAATCGTGGGATTCTGCAATATTATGGACGCCTACGAATATCTGGGCGCCGCGCAGATTTCCACGCAGACGCAATTCGGCATGGAGTATCTCGAAAACTTCATGGGAATGCGCCGCCTGTTTTTATCGTCCAAAGTCCCGGCTGGCACGTTGCTTGCGACGCCCGTTGACAACATTGTCATGTACTATGTCGACCCGTCGGACAGTGAGTTTGTCCGTGCCGGACTGTCTTACACGGCATACGGAGACGTGCCCGGAGCACCCGCCGGAGCGCAAAACCTTGTGGGATTCCACATTGAGGGCGACTACACCCGCGCAAGCTCCAACAGCTTTGCGATTATGGGCGTGACGCTTTTTGCTGAATA
>JAZRAA010000038.1:0-5684 GCA_045634325.1 Acutalibacteraceae bacterium
ATATGGGCAGACAGGCCAGCGCGGTACAGTGGGAGGCGTTAAGATATTCCAACTCCACAAGGTCGCGGAGGTATTCTTGCGCGGTTCGCATGTTGTTCACGTTGTTCACTCCGTTCCGCGTAATCAGGACGCCAGCCTGTCAACTTTTGCCGTGATTCCGCGCTCCGTCAGAATGTCGTGAATCATGAGACGGCCTTTCTGCGTCCACTGCGTGTGCAGTTTCGCGTCCGGCGTTCCGTTGGCGCGGACAATCGGAATCGTGACGGACTTTGTATAGCCGTTTCCGGCGTATGCCGTGTAGAGAATCCACTGCCCGTTGACCTTGTGCTGTACGCCTTCTTCATGCAGAATCTTATTCAGCTTCTGTGCGGACAGGTCATAGTCGGCGGCGATTTGCGTCGTGGTCAGCGTTCCCGTGCTCGAAAGAATCTGCTCGTAGTAGGTTTTCACGGGTTCAAACGCCGCGATTTCCGCCGTCAATGCGGCGTTGCTTTCGGTCAGTTGCGCGTTGGCGGCTTGCAATGCCGCTTTCTGTTCCCGTTCCGCTTTCAGTTCCTGCGCCAGACGAATGAGCGTATCAGGATTGAGCAACGCCGCTTCTAGCGCCTCCTGCGTCATGTAGGCTCCGTGCTTGCGAATAGACGGAATAACCTCATCCGCCACCCACGCCTGAAACTTTTCTGCCGCCGGGTTTTTCGCCTTCATTGCCAGACGGTAGAAGATGTTTTCCGGGATATAAGCGGGTCTTTCGCCACTCGTGGCGAAAACGCCAAAGTCTTTGAGGTACTTGTCAACACGTGCCCAGCGGACGTATTCAACGCCGTTTTTTGTATCCGTGAACCCAAGCCCACGAACCGCCTGTTCAAGATTCAGGTGTGCAATGCCGCCTTCCCCGTATCCGTCCAAACCGCCGATATTGACGATAGTCGGACGCATAGTCAATTCGTTCATATGATTAACCTCCAAAATTACAAAAATCCCTTGCAATCTCAGAGAGCGCGTGTTAAAATATCGACAGCGCCCTCCGGGACGCGCTTGCACGGGTTTCGGCGTCACTTTGTCACGGTCGCGCCGGAATCCGTGTTCTTTTCGCCTAAAAGAAGCAAAACCCCTTTTCTGATTGCCTCGCCTTTGGTAATCCCGCATTCGCGGCAATACTTCAACAGGCGTTCGTGCGTTTTGGCGTCAAGCCTTACGCCTTCCCGGATGTTGATAGGGTTTTCGACTTTTGGCCTTCCCATTTTGCCCATTGTTACGCCTCCTTTTTGAGCCGACATAATTATACTTTATGTTGGCTTAATTGTCAAGCCTTTTTTGCAAAAAAGCCAAACTTTTTCGCGTCAATCTCTTGACATTTCCTGTTTTTGTGGTACAATTAGCGCATTATTCCCGCCGCACGAAAAATTCTGTTGCGTCCGCGCAATGGGAAGCAAGGCGAACGCTTTGACGTGTCCAAGGGCAGGAGGGATTGGACGCCCCGCCGAAAGGCGGGGCTTTGTTGCGCCCTATTTGCTAGGCCGGAATCCGAGGGCTTTCAAGAGGCGCATTTCGTCGTGCACATACTGGTCGAACGTGCGGACAATCCAGCGTTCGCCTTGCGCTTTGCTCATCTTGCTAAGGTTGTTCAAGGCCTTTGTCGCGCCTCCGGCGTAACCGCGACTGCAAATGTAGCGGCAGTATTCCCACAGGACGCCTTGACATTGGGGCGTCGGTTCCTGAATCCACGTTTGATAGGCAATGAGTATCACCCCGCGCATAGACAGCATGGTTTCAGGTTTCCCGTCAATTTCTCTTACGCAGGTATCGGACGGGTCAAGGCGCTTCACCTTGCGTTCAAATTCGTCATATTCCATAGTTACACCTCCACGGGCGGGATAATCCGCTTTGCCACATACACGGCGTTGTCGGTCAGTTGCCGTTGCCACGCTCCGACGGAACGCGCCCAGCGGAACCCATGACTTTTCAGGGCGGCGCGGGTATCATCGTCCGGCATACTGTCAAAAAAGATTTGCAGGCGGTTTTCGGAAACGTTGGCGTCAACCTCTCCGCCGTCAAACTTCCAGCCTTCTGGGGCGGGAGAGGCGGCGCGGCGTTCCAATTCGGCGATACGTTCCCGGACGCGCTTCATATTTCCGTTGTTGTTCGTCAGCTCGTAAGGCGGGAACGGGATACCGACATACCACCCACGCGCCCATTGCTTTTCAATTTCCACCTGTACGCCGCTTGCAAGTCCGGGGCAACCGTCAAGCGTCTTGTTTTTGCGATAGAACGCATTGACGGCTTTCATGAAAGCCTGTTTTTCTTGCATGGCGTCAAGTTTCGCTTTCAGCTTATCCAGCGCGGCGGGGTCATCGCTGGAAATCGCCGTGTTGCTTTCTGCGGCTTCGGCGCGTCGCTCATAATGCGCGGCTTTCTGGTCGTGCGCTATGCCGCGCTCCATTGCGGCGATAGACTTTTCCCGCAAGCGGGGCAAAGCGGGACACCCTGTAATATTGGGCTGTCCGAAAGGAATGTCCTTTACAAGCTCATGCGCCCGTTTGTGCTCCGCGCTTGCGGCGGCGGCTTCCCGTTCCGCTTTCTCGCTCAGGCGGTCGATACGCGCTTGACGGCGTTCTCCGTAGTCGGCGCGGCCTGTCCATCCCGGCGCGTTATTCGCCTTGATAAGCTCATAGGCGGCGATTTCCGCGTCCGTCAGTTCGCGGTCATAGTCGATATATCCCCACGCCTCGCAACCGCATTCGGGAATATATGTCCGCTCGTCAAAGTTGTGGATTCCCGACGCTCCACGATTCGGGAACGTCCCCGGCGCAACAGGGCGCATTTTGCTGTAGTATCGCATTATGATGTTATCCTTTCTGCCCTCGTAACCTCCGGGGCGGGTCGCTGTCAGCCCTTGAAATAGTCGATAACGTCTACGAGAAAGTCAAGCTCTAAGCCTAATTCCTCATACATCATATCCGTTACGGCGTCCATGTCGGCGGCTTCTACCGCTTCCAGAAACATTTCCCGCACGTTTTGAAGAATGTCCCCCGCCTCGTCAAGCGTGCAGTCGTTGTGTACCGCGACATGGCGCAGTATCTGCTCTTTCGTCATCATGATGTTTCATCCTTTCTGCCGCCACTTAACGGGGCGGCTTGCGTCGTGGAATCAAACATAGATTTCCACAAGGTTTTCTACGTTATCGTCCCTGTCGGGGAGATACCAGCGCTCGATTTCATCATCAAGCAGATATTCGTCAATCTGCTCTCCGGGTTCCCCGTCAAATGCCACATAGTTGCAGAAAGACCGCGTAATCTTCACGCGAAAGTAGCGCAGATTTTCGCATTTGCGGAAAAGCTCTCTTACGGTCATTTTTTGGTTTCCTTTCCGCGCCGTCCGGTTAAGGGCGGCGGCTCCATGCGTGATTACTTCCAGTCCGCGCCCATGTATTCCGGGAGATTGTGCACAATGAACGCCGCGAAATTGCTTTCAAACTCTCTCATCGCCTTGAAAAGCGGAGACGTATAGGTCGCGTCCTCATCGCACTGGTAGCAGAAAAACTGCGCCGTCTTGTACATCTGGAAATGCGCGGGAGTGATTTTCCAGTGTCCGCGCCGATAGTTCCCGCGCTCATCCGGCTCGCCGCAATCCCATTCGGGGCGGAGTTTCTCGCCGCCGTTGGGCGCGTATCGGTCATCGTCATCCGTGAAGGGTTCGCAGTCCACGCCGTACCTCCCCGCATAAGCGTTGAAGTTCATGTCGCGCAGGGCATAGTAGACTTTATCCGGCTTGCAATAGCCGTATTCGTCGCAGGCTTCGGCGTCTTTCAGAGCCGCCAAAAGCGTTTCGGGAACGATATAACCATATTGTTCCCGGCGGCTGTTCCCGCACATGGCGATAAATTCCGCAAGTTTCGCGGTATTGGCGTGGGCTTGAATCATGCAAGACATTTCTAAATCCTCCCTTGCTTTTCCGGCGGGAAGGCGCTATACTGTAGCCGCCTTCCCTGTGGGTTGGTGTGGGTCTCATATCCGGGGGCTTTGGTCGGCGTTCCGGGTATGGGGCTTTCTTTATACGGCGTACATGGGGCGGCTTGCGCGTTCCGGCGCGTCATCGCCTTGCAATTCGGAAAGTATCCCGATAAGCGGCATATAGTCCGCTTCGTTGTAATTGCAGGGCGGCGCGTCCTCAATAAAGTTACGGTAGTACAGAGCCGCGCTGTAAATGGTGTTGTCGATAGCAGTCCATCCGCCGCCGTTGGCGTTCAAGGCGTACAAGGCCTCAATGATTAAATCGGCGTCATGCGGCGTCAGAATGCGGTTGAGTTGCAGATAGGTATGGTACTCCTTGACGGCATTCGTCAGCGCGTATTTCTCCTCATCGGTCAAGAGGCAAAGAGTGGAAGTCTGCCCCGCTTTGTATCTGATTTCCATTTGTCTACTCCAATCTCCCCGTATCGCCGATAGGTCAGCGCGTTGCTTATTCGTCGAAATCCTCAAAATCCGCTTCGTCAATGCGGTCATCCGACAAAAAGCCGTATGTGTAACCGTTGTCGTTGCGGAGATAAACGGGCTGGTCAGGGTCGAACCCTTCCAGAATGTCCATAAGCTCCTTGACGGTCAACGTAGCGTCGCACTGCGCCGGGGTATAGCTGTCGCGCCCCGTGTCAATCAAAACAACGCTCCTATCCTTTATCCCCGCCCCGGCCTTGCGCCGGGGCTTTGTTGGTGGCGTCAGTCGCTATCAAAACGCGGCGACGGCAACCGGGTTGCACAAAAAGCGGCGCGTGGTTTGCGGCTTGGAGTATTCGGCGTAAAGCTCCGCATAATCGGCCTTCAAAGCCTTGCTGTCAAGGCGGTTGCTGGTGACTTCCTTGTAAGAGGCCTTCCAGCCATAGCCGGAAATCGTGCAGTCCGGGGCCAACAGGCAAGCGCCCTGAACCTCAGAGGCAAGCGCGTCATACGTCGCTTTCGCCTTGTCAAGGGCGGCTTTCGCCGCGAACAGCGCCTGAATTTTGGCGTCCATCGGCGTGACGCCGATTTGCATTTTGGCGACGCTCCACGCGGTTTTCATGGCTTCGCTCATCGTGACGCCGCCCGTTCTGCGGATTTCCCAAGCGGCCTTCATGATTTCCCGGTTATTATACTTTTTCATTGTTCTTACCTCCTAATGTTTTGGCCTTCCGGCCTGTCGCCTTGCGGCGTCCCGTGTGGTTTGTTTCATTGTCTGAAAGTATATCAGAAACTGATAATTTTGTCTATTGACAAAGTAACCAAAAATCAGCTTCTGATTTTGTGTATTCTGTCAGTAGCTGATAATCCGGGAATGTGATATAATGCAAGGTACATAAGGAGGTAATCGCCATGACGGAAGAAGAAAAGAGACAATCCCACAGAGACGCCGTGAAGCGGCATAGCGCAAAGTACCGCCCTATCACCATCCGCCCGACAAAGGAACAGGCCGCGTTGATTGCGGCGGCGGCGGAACAGGCGGGTATGAGCGTACAGGCTTATGCGCTGGAAGCCGTAATGGAGAAAGTGAAGGAGGAATGACGAATGGGAACGCTTGAAGGGATTCCTGATTATACAGGCCCCGGCGTGTACCGGATTGTCAACACCGAAAACCAAATGACCTATATAGGGTCAAGTGCGAATGTCAACCAGAGATTAAGTTATCATGCCGCTAACCTTGAAGTCGGAGGCCAA
>JAZRAA010000039.1:0-1566 GCA_045634325.1 Acutalibacteraceae bacterium
CGGCAACGCCGTCAGACGGGCTTTCCACGCCGTCACGTTCCATTGCCTCCGTGATTGCCCGCCCGATGAAGCCGTTGACGGATTCTCCACGGGCGGCGGCGTGGGCTTTGATTGCGTCACGGCTTCCCTTTGGGAGAGCAATAGACATCCTGTCGAGATTCGCCGCGTCCCATTTTTTAGCGCTCTGTTTTTGCGCCTCTGTGTACTTCCTTGCCATTGGTTACACCTCCTTTATTTTCGCTAAGTATACGTCAAATCGCAACTCTTAACAAGTAGACAAATTAGACAAATATCCGCTTGACAATTTGTACAATATTGCATATTGACTATCTACTTATTAAGTAGTATACTATGCCACAGTAAGACACAGGAACGCAAACAACAGGGCGAACGCCCGCCGGAAGAAAGGAAGGAACGAATGAAAACCCTGAAAGAACTTTGCCGCTTGTGCGCGAACGATGAAGTGTCCAGCGTCACCGTGATTGATGACGCCGACGGCGTGGAACAGCATTTCGGATTCCTTGATGACGTGCTTGACTGGTACGGCGACAGGGAAATCCAACCGTTGTTTACCGACACGGAGCCTGACGAAGAGGGCCACATGGAAATCACGCTGGCGGCGTAAGGCTGCAAGGGTTTCTAAAGGGTTTCCCGCCAAAAAGCCCTATCCCAACCGGGAATCCGGTAGACGCTACCAACAACACGGAAAGCCGCAAGGCGGGGAGGTAACACAATGGAATGGAATCGACGTGAAATCATGCTGAAAGCGTGGGCAAACTTCCGCAAGAACAACGGCGGAATCACTTTCGCGGAATCGCTTCACCGTTCTTGGCAGTCCGCGAAAGCCCGCCCCGTGAATGAAGCCCGCATTATCGCCGCGAAAGAGGCGGCGGGCGTCACGGAAGAAGTCAAGACGTGGAGCGACTGGAAAAAGGCCGGGTTTGAGGTTATCCACGGTTCCAAAGCCTTGTTCAAGTGCGACCTGATTCATTCCAGCAAGGGCGACGGAAGCGTATACAAGGCTAGCTTCTTTAGCGCGAACCAAGTCCGGGCGATTGCCTAACAGTTACGTAACCACATGACGCGCTGACCTAACGGCGTAACGGGGAGAAAGGGGAAACATCATGTCCATGATTTCAAGAGTAAGAGAATACTGCTTCACCGACAACCGAACCGACGAAGAGGTTTTCGTAGAGGCTTACAGATACGACGAAGCCCTTGCGTATCTGTGCGAGACTTACGACATACCCGATGATGAACCCGTCGATGAATACTTCACGCTGGAAAGCGTTCTCCGCTATGACGAAAGCGGCGATTACATGGAGTATCCCGTCGATGACGAATACGACGATGACGCCGCGTAACCCGGAAGCAACCGCAAACTGACCGCTGACCTAACGGCGATACGGGGAGAAAGTGAGATGTGATATGAACGAGATAACGCGGAACGCGATGTTGACGCGCTGGCATAGAATGGCGGAAGCCGGAACGACTGGGGCTTATGACGTGTACAGTTTTCTCAAAGGCGCGATTGAGTACGCTGGAAACGCCGATAACTTTGACACA
>JAZRAA010000040.1:0-125599 GCA_045634325.1 Acutalibacteraceae bacterium
GCTATTGCGGAGGATGCTTTTTTTGGTGACCCGTACGAGATTCGAACTCGTGTTGCCGGCGTGAGAGGCCGGAGTCTTAGACCACTTGACCAACGGGCCTGGTGCACCATCAGGGGCTCGAACCCGGGACACCCTGATTAAGAGTCAGGTGCTCTACCAACTGAGCTAATGGTGCATATTGCCTGCGGTTCTCAAAACCGCGAGATTTATCATACACCAGTTGTCCTTATTTGTCAAGAGGGTTTTTCTCTTTATTTTTGCTGTAAATAACGGTCAATAGCGGCCGCCGCAGTTTTGCCCGCGCCCATCGCCAGAATGACCGTAGCGGCGCCGGTCACAGCGTCGCCACCCGCATACACACCCTCCAAAGAGGTAAGACCGTTTTCGTCCGCGATAATGCCGCCCCACTTTTGCGTGGCAAGACCATCGGTGGTAGATTTCATGAGTGGATTGGGAGAAGTGCCAATAGACATAATGACGCAGTCACAGTCAATTTCAAATGCAGAATCAGGTTTTTCCTGCGGACGACGTCTACCGGAAGCATCCGGCTCGCCCAGTTCCATTTCCACACAACGCAACGCGCGCACACAACCGTTTTCGTCACCCAACACTTCAATGGGATTAGAGAGCAAACGGAACTGCACGCCCTCTTCCACGGCGTGTTCCACCTCTTCTTTACGGGCAGGCAATTCATCCATTGAACGACGATATACAATATACACGTCCTCTGCGCCCAATCGCAAAGCGCTACGTGCCGCATCCATGGCAACGTTTCCACCGCCCACAACGACCACACGTTTGGCTTTTTGAATGGGGGTGTCGCTGTCGGGTAAATACGCTTTCATCAAATTCACACGAGTTAAAAATTCGTTGGCGGAATACACACCTTTCAAATTCTCACCCGGAATATTCATAAAACGCGGCAAACCGGCACCGGTGCCGATAAACACCGCTTCAAAACCCTCATCTTCCATGAGTTCTTGAACCGAAACCGTTTTACCCACCACCATATTGGTGGCAATCTCCACGCCCAACATCTTCAAACCGTCAATTTCGGTTTGTACGATGCGTTTGGGCAAGCGGAATTCGGGAATGCCGTATACCAGCACGCCACCTGCAGTATGTAATGCTTCAAAAACCGTAACACGATACCCACGTCGTGCCAAATCACCGGCACAGGCAAGACCGGACGGGCCGGAGCCTATCACCGCAACACGATGACCGTTAAACGCCGGCACGGTGGGGGCGGCATGACAATTTGCATTATGATAATCCGCAACAAAGCGTTCCAATCTGCCGATAGCAACCGGTTCGCCCTTTATACCCCGCACACATTTTCCTTCACACTGATTTTCCTGCGGACACACGCGCCCACAAACAGCAGGCAGGGAACTGGATTGTGCGACAATACTGTATGCGCCCTCAAAATCCCCCTGCGCCACTTTATCAATAAAAGCAGGAATATCAATCTGAACAGGACAACCGCTCACGCAAAGCGGTTTTTTGCAGTTCAAACAGCGTTTCGCCTCGTCAATCGCCTGTTCGGCAGTGTACCCATAGGTCACTTCGTCAAAATTATAGCGGCGCACCGCAGGGTCTTGCGTGGGCATCTCATTTTTCTTTAAAGACATATTCGCCATCTCACTGCACCTCCTTTTTGAAAAGGTTGCAGGTTTCTTCGTGACGGTGGCGCTCAAAATCGCGGTACATACTGCCACGCGCCATCGCTTCATCAAAATCAATCAAATGTCCGTCAAATTCAGGGCCATCCACGCACGCAAACTTGGTTTCGCCGCCCACAGTCAAACGGCAACCACCGCACATACCGGTGCCGTCAATCATAACGGGGTTCATGCTTGCAACCGTTTTGATGCCATATTGTTTAGTCAGCGCACACACGAATTTCATCATGATGAGCGGACCGATGGTAATGACTTCATCATACTGCTCGCCGCTTTCAATCAAGCGTTTGAGCGCATCGGTCACCAATCCTTTTTCACCGCAAGAACCGTCATCGGTCATCAATATCATACGGTCACTTACCGCATCAAATTCCTTTTCCAGAATGACCAATTCTTTATTACGGAAACCGACAATGGTATGCACCTCGGTGCCCAATTCATGAAAACGTTTAGCGACAGGAAATGCAATCGCACATCCCACGCCGCCGCCTACTACCGCAACCTTTTTCTTGCCGACAGTGTCGGTGGGTTTGCCGAGCGGACCGACAAAATCCTGCAAGCAATCGCCTTGTTGCAAGTGCGCCAATTTCTCGGTGGTAGAACCGACAATTTGAAATATAATGGTAACCGTACCCGCCGTCGCGTCGTAATCCGCAATGGTCAACGGGATGCGCTCACCTTTTTCGTCCACGCGCAGTATGATAAACTGACCGGGATTAGCTTTTCGTGCCACCGCCGGCGCTTCAACATCCATCAACACCACCGTTGGATTGAGTATCTCTTTCTTTACTATCCGATACATAACAGACAATCCTTTCAAGGGGTATACATCGCTATATTTTAACACCATTGTCTGCGTTTGTAAAGGGAAAGTTATAAGTTAATGTTATTTTGTGCGGGCCCTTCTATGCGTTTTCCTCGTCTGTCAAAACACGAGCCATGGCATGGACATTCCCACGTCTTATCAGTGGCGTTCCAATGTAATTTACACCCAAAATGCGGACAACGGAGCGTCACCTTGTGTAGTTTTTTATGCCTGTCGCGGTAAGCACCGGTAGTAAACCCAACAGCACCTCCCTCTCCCGCTTTCAACTCCTCCGCCTTTTTAGAGGGTGGTACAGCATACCCCACAAAATTGGCAACAATTTGACATCCATCCCCCACAATCTGTGTCATTTCGTGTGGCAAGAAAACATGCGGTGCATATATGTCCTCTAACGGATGTTCCCGATTGCACAACATAGCGCACAGTATATCCGCCGCCACCATCGAAGTGGTCATCCCCCATTTACGGTAACCGGTGGCTACAAACCAATTGAGCCTATTGGTAGAAAAACGCCCGATATACGGAAAATCTCGTGCGGGCATACAATCCTGCGCCGACCAGCGCGCCACCACTCGTCCTTGCGGAAAATACATCTGTGCGCGACGTTCCAACGTGACATACGGTGTACCATCACCTTTGCCGGTACGTGTATTACCACCACCGACCAACAACAAATCTCTAAACGGACGTAACGATATATCGTTTGCATCCCATCCGTAATACATATCCGTGAGTGGCGGCGCATCGGATACCGCCAACACTGCACTGCGTTGCTGGTGCATCCGCATAAAATACTGTGCGGGAAAATTCACAAACGGAAAGTGACAAGCAAATACAATGAAATCCGCCGTTACGATACCATTATCGGTAATGACCCGTTTAGCCTCGACCCGCCGCACAGGTGTGTGTTCATACACCGTAACACCCGCACTCACCGCCTGTAAAAACAACAGTGGGTGAAACAGTGCCTGATTTTCCATACATGCCGCACCCGCCGCATAAAACGGCAACGGTACAATATCGGTATAAGAAACCGGCAACCCTACCGCCGCTTGCACCGCCGCTTCTGCTTGCACCGCATTACGGTTGTGCGTGGTATACAGGTAGGAACGGCAGGTTTTGAAATCACAATCCAATTTCCGTTTTTCCACCATCATCCTGTATGCTTCAATCGCCGCCATATGTCCGCTTGCATACAACTTGGTCTTTTCCATACCGTGCCGCCGTAACAATTGACCATACAGCCGTCCGTGCTGTGCCGTGATTTTAGCGGTAGTGCCCGCAGTCTGCCCGCCGCCCACCGTTCTCGCTTCCAAAACCACGCAGTCTTTTCCCTCATTCTGCAATTTATCCGCAAGCAAAATACCGGTCATACCACCGCCGATAATCGCCACTTGCGTGCGGATATCTCCACGCAACGCAGGTCGAGTCGGTAATTTTGCCGTTTGTTGCCAAATAGAGTCCATAAAAAACACATCCTTTTTCACTAGTGTACGAAAAAGGATGTGCGAGTATACATATGAATCAGTTTACATACCACTGTATGTTGATTTGAAAATAGGACGTAATGCACGGGTATCCGCCATCGAAACAAAATCATCTTCAGATACGATAATGTGGTCAAGCAGACGCACATCGGCAAGCAATAAAGTGCGCGCCAATTCTTCAGTGGTTTCGATATCCGCCGAGGACGGATACGCATGACCATTAGGATGATTATGCACCAACACCGCTTGCGTAGCGTTGTCCCGCAACGCCTGTTGCAAAATCTTACGCGGGCTGGCATCCGCAAAATTGACATCCCCGCGGGTGATGCAAGAGCAGTTAAGCACCTTACTGCGATTATCCAGCGACAACAAATACAACGATTCCACTTTCTCACCGATAAAGCGATATTTCATAAAATCGCCCACATCTTTACTGCAGGTAATCACCACACCCATTTCACAGCGGTCTGTCCAGTATCTGCGTGCCAATTGGCAGGATAAACTAATCAACACGGCAGCGTTATCGGTCATACCGGGGATGCGGCGAAGGTCTTCAAACGATGCTTCCATCACTTTATACAGACTGCCAAACGTATCCAGCAGTGCATGTGCCATTTCATTGGTATCTTTCATCGGAATGCCGAAAAAGAGCAACAGTTCCAACACTTGATGTTGTTCAAAGCTATCAAGCCCTTCTTTTAAAAAACGTTCTTTGACACGCCCACGATGTCCGCTGTGCACACCGCCCGGTTTTTTCTTTTCGGATTTAGGTTTTACATTTTCCGCCATGTATTCTCATCCTTTGGTATAAAAAAACTTTGTATTTTGTTTACATATGTGCTATACTTTGAAAAAAATCAAAAAGAGGTATCCGCATTGAAAAGCATTACGGTAAATGCCAACGACGCCGGTCAACGCATCGACAAGTTGCTGACCAAAACATTTCGTGCCTTGCCCACCTCTCTGCTATACAAGGGCATCCGCACAAAAAACATCAAATTAAACGGCAAACGCTGTGAGATTTCCACTCGTGTCAAAGAGGGAGATGTCATTGCGTTATATCTCAAAGACGACGTGCTGGAAGAAGGTACACCGGCGCCCGATTTTATGACCGCAGGCAAAGCTTTGGACGTCGTGTATGAAGACGAAAACATTCTGCTGGCGAATAAACCGGCGGGCTTGCTCGTACATCCCGATGAAACCGAATACCGCGACACGCTCATTCTGCGTATTCAGCGCTATTTATTCGAAAAAGGCGAATACGATCCCGCAAAGGAAAACAGCTTTACACCCGCACTGGTCAACCGCATTGATCGCAACACCAGCGGTATTGTGATTTCTGCAAAAAACGCCACCGCTCTGCGGATTTTAAACGAAAAAATGCGGCGACGGGAATTGCATAAGTACTATTTATGTATCGTACACGGCACCTTTTCCAAAAAGCAAGATACGCTGGAAGGGTATCTTGAAAAGAACGAACAACAAAACCGCGTATACATATCCGCACGCGCAAACACGCATACACGACAAATCGCCACACGGTACACGGTGCTGGCCGAAAACAAGCGGTTTTCCTTGCTCGAAATCGAACTGCTCACCGGTCGTACCCACCAAATCCGCGCACATCTCGCCTCTATCGGTCATCCGTTGTTAGGCGACGGAAAATACGGTACCAATCAACTCAACAAAGGAACCGGTTTTTCCAAACAGCAACTGTGTTCCTATCGGTTGCAGTTTGACTTTGAAACCGACGGCGAAGCGCTCGAATATTTAAACGGCAAAGAGTTTACCCTACAAAACATTCCTTTTGCAGATGCGTTTTACAAGGGTGAAATTGAATGATTGAACGGCTTTTATACCACGGTATAAAAGCCGTTTTTTATAACATAGAAAGCAATTGCGGTAATGCTTGCTCAAAATTGACACCATACCACACGCCATTAGGGTCTTCTAAGGTTTTCTCAATGGACAGCACCGTGAAATCCACCGCTGTTTGCAACGCTTTTTGAAGCGGCATACCACAGGTCAGTGCACCGGTGAGGGTGGATGCAAACACATCCCCCGTACCGTGAAAACTCTTGGTGATACAATCCCGCTCATACGAAAAATATGTACCGCTCACGCTGTCATACGCCATCACACCCACTGTATCCGATTTTAATCGAACACCTGTGAGCACCGCTTTGGGACATCCCAATGCCGTCAGACGACGTAAAATATCCTGTATATACGCCTCATCATACTGTTCGGTATACGGCAAACCTAACAATGCGGTCGCCTCGGTTAAATTGGGAACAATCACGTCTGCTGCGCCGCAAAGTGTCGCCATTTCCTCTGCGAAATCGGCGGTAAAACCCGCATATAATTTACCGTTATCTCCCATAACGGGGTCAATCAACACCAAAGTATCCTTGCCGCCAAACGTGTCTATAAACGAGCGCACGATTGCAATTTGCTCTTTTGAACCCAGATATCCTGTGTAAATCGCATCAAACTGCATCTGTTGTTGTTGCCAATGGCGACTGATGGCGGGAATATCCGCCGTTAAATCACGAAACGTAAAATTCTCAAAAGCCGTATGGGTAGACAACACCGCCGTTGGAATAACCGCTGTTTCCAACCCACAAGCCGATATAATCGGCAACGCCACTGTAAGCGAGCATTTGCCGACGCAGGAAATATCCTGAATTGTTACAACTCTTTTCAATGTTTTCACCTGTTTATCTTTTACATAATTAGCCGTATGGCACTGTGCAGATTTTCTACGCGGAACGATTCCCCGCCTTGTGCCCGCTCGCCATCCAAGGTCCAGTCCATATCCGCAGGCGCATACACCTGCACTGCACTCGCAGTGCAAAACGACAATGCGGAAACATCATATTTCTGGGTGGTCAATGCGACCACAATTTCATTGAGTTCATTGATATTGGCAGGAGACTTCACCAACAAAAGCTCAAATTTTCCGTCGTTCATGTCCACCACATGCGGATCCAGCGTCAAAACACCACCCACCGAGGTGGAATTACTGATAGCGCCGAACAGGTATTCCCCCTCCAGTGTCTGTTCATTCGTTTCAAACCGCACGTGTATCGGGCGGATAGACGGAATATCCTTGATGCCTTCCAGTACATACGCCAAATGCCCCAACGCATTTTTCACGTTTTGCGGTGTCATATACGATGCTTTAGTGAATGCACCGAAAGAGGCAACATACGAGAAATATTGTTCCCCGAATTTGCCGATATCCATTTCGTGCGGCGTGCCATCTACAATGCACTGTGCAGCTTTCATAATGTTTTTAGGCAACTTTAAACTATTGGCAAAATCATTGGTACTGCCCGCAGGAATATACCCAATCGGTATTTGCAGACCCGCTTGCAACATACCATTTACCACTTCGTTAAACGTACCGTCACCACCAATACACACAACCAAGTCCATGCCTTTTGCATGCCGCTTGACAATATCTGTGGCATCTCCATTGCCGGTGGTCATCATCACGGTAGTAACATAGTGATGCGCACGGAACAAACACAGTATATCACTCAAATACCGTTTGCCGCGTTTTTGCCCCGCAAAGGGATTCATAATTAACAATACACGTTTATTCATATCGTCTCTCCCCTTACAAGGATAGATTTCTGCTTATATATACCGATGCTCCACCCGTTTGGTGATGCCGCACACAATTTCATAGTTAATGGTTTGTGCGTGACGGGCAACTTCGTCAGCCAACAGTTCTT
Organism: Acutalibacteraceae bacterium; assembly: GCA_045634325.1. Lineage (GTDB taxonomy): Bacteria > Bacillota > Clostridia > Oscillospirales > Acutalibacteraceae > URNF01. The sequence goes on from JAZRAA010000040.1 coordinate 7,739, forward strand.
TGCCGAACAAGGTGACTTCGTCCCCTGTTTTAACATTGTCTACGTCGGTGACATCGATACAAAATTGGTCCATACAAATTCTGCCGACAATGGGAGCACGTTTCCCTTTTAAAAACACCGCACCGCAATTGGATAACAACCGTGGTACTCCATCCGCATATCCCGCAGACACGGTGGCGATACGCCGCTTTCCTGCGACAGTATAGGTTCTGCCGTAACTGATCGTATCACCCGTATCCATCTCTTTAACCATCGAAATCGCAGCTTTAAATGTCATTGCGGGAGTTAAAGCATCTTGCATTGCCACATCCGCAGACGGCGACAGACCGTACAGAATAATACCCGCACGCACCGCATCCAGATGCATGTTTGGTTGTTGCAAGGTGGCAGCGGAATTGCTGCAATGTTTGAGCGCAAACGAAAACCCGTCGCGTTCCAATGTTTCTACCGCACGGCAAAAAGCGTCATACTGCCCCTCTGTGAAGGCCTTATCTGCCCTTCGTTCACTATCCGCCACGCTAAAGTGGGTAAACACACCTTCGTTTTTCAGATGCGGTAAAGAGAGTGCCACCTCGGCTTCTTTTAAACCTATCTGTGCATCGGTACGGCAATCAAAACCAATACGCCCCATGCCGGTGTCCATTTTCAAATGGGTACGCACAAAAACGGCGTTTTTCGCACACTCTGTGTGCAAGTCCTGTGCGTATTCCAAAGAAAATAACGTCTGAATAATATTGTTCTCGGCAAGTGACCGGGCATACTTCGGCGGGGTGTACCCCAACACCAAAATATCCGTCAAAATTCCCGCCTCGCGTAATTCCAGTGCTTCATTCAAGTTGGATACTGCAAACAGTTTTACCGATTTTTCCTGCAATACACGTGCAACCGCAACCGCTCCGTGCCCGTAGGCATCCGCTTTGATGACAGGTATCACCTGTGTTTTGGCAACCGCGCAAATCGCTTCATAGTTGCGTGCAATGGCGTCTAAATCGATTTCCAACCACGCTCTTCCTATGTCCAACATGTTCATTCTCACCTTATATATCATTATTATTTTATAATTATCTAGTGTATAGGATACCACAACTATTCCCATTTGACAATAGATGCATGCACAAAAAATCCCGACTCTTGCAGTTTTGCAAAAGTCGGGATTGTTTTTTATTCAGCAGTTACCACAATTTCGTCGGTGTGGAAACCGTTGGGGTCACCGTACATTTTTATCTGTGCGCGTTTTTCGAAGAACTTGGTTGCGACCTGCCCAAACTGCGCATAGGTCAACACGTCTTCTTCCTGTTCGATGAGGTCGCCCATTGCGGCAACTTCCTCACGCATTTTATCCAATTCCGGCGCAATCAAATCAGCGGGACGGCAGTCAATCGGCTCTTCGTCACCGATAATCTTTTTGCGGAACTCAGGGTCAATGGGAGCGGGATTTGAACCATATTCACCACGCACCAAACCTTTAAATTCCTTGGTGACGTTCTTATACCGTTCACCCAAAATGACGTTCAGAACAGCCTGCGTGCCCACAATCTGAGAAGACGGCGTAACGAGCGGCGGATAACCGGAATCTTCACGCACACGCGGCACTTCCAACAACACTTCTTCGAGCTTATCTTCCTTGCCCATCTGTTTGAGCTGGCTGACAAGATTGGACAGCATACCGCCGGGCACTTGATAAATCAATGCATTGGCATCTACTTCCAACATTTTAGTGTTGAGCAAACCGCTGTCTAAATATTTCTGACGCAAACCCTTAAAGTGTTTGCTCACTTCGTTGAGCGCAATCAAATCAAGACCGGTATCATACTCGGTACCTTTCAAAGCGGCAACCATCGACTCGGTCGCAGGATGAGAAGTACCCATTGCAAGCGGAGACAGCGCAGTATCCACCACATCAGCACCCGCCTCAATCGCTTTCATCAGCACCTGGTCGGCAATACCGGCAGTGAAATGAGAATGCAACTGAATCGGGATTTTAACGGTTTCTTTCATCGCCTTGACGAGATCATAGGTTTCGTAAGGCAACAACAAGCCCGCCATATCCTTGATACAAATGGAATCGGCGCCTGTTTCTTCCAGTTTCTTTGCGTAGTTGACAAAGTAGTCAATGTTGTGCACCGGACTGGTGGTGTAACTGACCGCTACTTGCACGTGCGCGCCTTTTTCTTTCCTCGCTGCTTTGATGGAAGTTTCCAAATTGCGAATATCATTCAAAGCGTCAAAAATACGAATAACATCAATGCCGTTAGCAACGGATTTTTGCACGAAATATTCCACGATATCATCCGCATAATGACGATAGCCCAGCATATTCTGACCGCGGAACAACATCTGCAAGGGGGTGTTAGGCATATGCTTTTTCAGCGTGCGCAAACGCTCCCACGGATCTTCGTCCAAAAAGCGCAGGCAAGCATCAAACGTAGCACCGCCCCAGCATTCCAAAGAATGAAAACCGATTTTATCCAGCGCTTCCAACGCGGGTAACATTTCTTCGGTGGACATACGGGTTGCGATAAGCGACTGGTGCGCGTCACGCAAAATAGTTTCGGTAATTCCGACCTTTGCCATATAGTTCATCCTTTCAAACAAGCGATATTAGTTGAGAGTCAGCAAGAGTTTACCGGTCTCCACATTTTCGCCCTGATTGACATTCACGGATGCAACCGTACCGTCACAGGGAGACATAACCTCTTGTTCCATCTTCATCGCTTCAAACACAATCAAAACCTGACCTTTGGCCACGGTGTCGCCTACTTTAACCGGTACGTTCAAAATGGTGCCGGGCATCGGCGCGGTCACCTGAGTAGCACCCGCAGCAGCAGCGGCAACAGGTGCAGCAGGAGCAGGTGCAGGAGCAGGTGCAGGAGCAGCAGCGGAAGCGGCTACGGCTGCAACAGCGCCCTCTTCTTCAACCTCTACTTTATAAGCGGTACCATTGACAGTAATGTTAAACTTTTTCATATAAAACAAATCCTTTCCGATATATATGCGGACAAAAGCCCAAATCAAAATTATTATATATGATTTTTTTATAAAGTACAAGTCTTTTTTATAGGCGCAATAATTTTTTATCTAACAAACTCGCTTGCAATACAAAAATATGTATGCTATACTGTTAAAAGCATATCGAAAGGAGGTTGTTTCGTGCATTTGCAAGAATCCGGTCAAATGTATTTGGAGACACTGCTGGTGCTTTCCAAAAAAGGCGGCGTGCGTGCCATTGATATCGGAGAATATATGGGATTCTCCAAGCCCAGTGTCAGCCGCGCTATTGGTCTGCTCAAAGAGGGCGGCTATGTAACAGCAGATGCCGACGGACACCTCTCCTTGACATCGGAAGGGCGAGAAATCGCAGAAAAAATTTATGAACGGCACACCTTGCTTACCGGCTTTTTGGTGCAAATCGGCGTGGACCCCACCGTCGCCGCAGAGGATGCCTGTAAAATTGAACATCACATCAGTGACCAATCTTTTGAAGCTATCAAACAATATATGCAAAAATAAAAAACCTCGGTGCAACACCGAGGTTTTTCCTATGTTTTAAAAGAAAGTAGCGACAGGTTGTGCGGGCGGGTCACACGATTCCATTGACAGCACCGTGAGCACAGGTCCGCGACGTGCATACATCGGATGATGAAGCAATTGCATTTTCGCAGTCACCGTCACCCAGTTTTTATGGGTGATACCAACTCCCTGCGGCAGATTGGCGACCAATCCCGCAAACGTGATGTCGTCCTCACAGCAGGTCATCACGTCTCTGCCAATCACACAGCCGCCGTCTCCCAGTTTCTTTTCCTGCATGGTAATCCCTTTGAATATCACCGTTTTACCATCATACGCATCCATATTCTCACCCAAATCACGGTACCACAACGCATAATCGCTATCTGCAATTTCGATGATGGGCGCATTTACGTCAAACGGCAACGGGTCTTCTATCATATCATAGTCTACCTCTCCGTCAGGCGACTCGTATGCAATATCCGCACGTCTGCTCGTGCCACGCACAATTTTATGCAGGGTCATTTTGTCCACGGCATCGGTATAGCGATTGAATACCACCAATTCGCAGGTATTGAGTTTGTCCACTACCAACGCACGCATATTGGTGTTATACGCAATAAAGGTGTTGGCATCCGCAAACATAAATTCCTGATAAATGACCCAGTTTTTCGGCATGTTATCGAACAACGCCGCCAATAACCACATACCGTTATACTCTACAATCACACGAGAGCAACGATTTTGTTTTACCCATGCAGTGAGATTTTCCGCCGTAAATGCCGAGGGGTCATCCACCGTTTTCACAAACACGTGCGGTGAAGCAAAACGTGTGGGGTCATATTCCTCCTCGCCCTCTTCACACAATAGCAACAACGTGCGGTCACCGCTGTTAAAGCGTTTATCTTCCAAGGTTTCCTGAATAAAGCGGGTTTTACCCGCCTCTAAAAAGCCGGTAAATATATATACGGGTATTTCCATACTCATTCCTCGATTCCGAACAACTCTGCCAATGCATCGGTATGCAAATCAGCGCCGATAACGCACAATCTACCGGTAACGTCCGCACAACCCACACGCACATCCGGTTCACCCGGTACATAGTCAAAATGTAACCAACCACCGTCGGTCGACTGCACAATACCTTTGGCACGCAACACCGTTCCAAACCGCTCCTCATCCTCCAAAGCGGCTACCATGTCGCGCAGTTGCGCAGCATCAAAACGACGAGCCGTCTCTTTGCCCCAACTGGTAAACACCTCATCGGCATGGTGATGGTGATGATGCTCATGGTCATGGTGGTCATGGTGGTCATGATGAAAACCACAATCACATTCACCGTCATGATGATGTTCATGTTCATGGTGATGATGTTCATGCTCATGGTGATGATGTTCATACTCATGGTGATGCTCATGTTCGTGATGATGCCCACCGCATTGGGGACACACATACACCTCATCTTTCAACTCGTGCAACGCATGTTCCAGCGTGTTGGCATTTTCCAAAGCCGACAAAATTTGCGCACCTGACAACTGTTCCCACGGCGTAGTAATCACGGTCGCAGTCGCATTCTTCTCACGAATCAGTTGCACGCTTGCATCTATTTTCGCCACATCCAGACCGTCCGTATGGCTAAGCACAATCGCACGCGCACTTTCAATCTGGTTATTAAAAAACTCACCAAAGTTTTTCATATACATTTTACATTTTTTGGCATCTACCACAGCGGTGTAACTGTTGAGGGTGACATTATCCATGTGTAAATCCCGCACCGCCGCAATCACATCGCTGAGTTTTCCGACACCCGACGGTTCAATCAACACGCGGTCGGGCGTGTATGTTTCCAGCACCTGCTGTAACGCTTTGCCGAAATCGCCCACCAAACTGCAACAAATACAGCCCGAGTTCATTTCAGTGACGTGGATACCCGCATCCTGCAAAAAGCCGCCGTCAATACCGATTTCACCAAATTCATTTTCAATTAACACCAGTTTTTCACCGGTATAAGCTTGTGCAATCAATTTCTTAATCAACGTGGTTTTTCCGGCACCCAAAAATCCGGAAAAAATATCAATTTTGGTCATACTGTTCGACTTCCTTTCTGCCATAGGGTGACAAGATTCGAACCTGTCACGCCTAACAAATTATAATTTTTTGTTTTTTCTCGCCTCATCGCTTGTAATACTGCAGTATTACTGCGCTCTTTGGCTTCGCCCCTTCAAAAAATTCTGAACTTGTTAGGTCAAAGAGTTTCTCTTAGACGATTTTTTCGAAAGGCGCAGCGTGATGTTTGCAGTAAGGCTGTCGCCTTACAAAAACAAGCGCAAGCAAGGCGGAAAAAGACGGCAAGAGAAACCGTAACAAGTTCGAGTCCTGTCGCCCTACAGTATACACCGAAACCCCGTGAATTGCAACCTTTATCATAATTTAGAAGCCAGCCACTGCAACACTTCCACAATTTTAAAACGCACAGCATACCCATCCCCGCCTACAATGGACATCTCCCGCCCGGTCAAAGTTTCCTCCAAGCTCTGTTCCCGCACAGCAGAGCGGATGCACAACGGTGGGTAGATGACACACCACCAATTTTTCCCCTCGCCTTCACCGATTTCAAAACGCACAGCGTCATACACACCCGCGGGCATCGTGACTTCGTCATATTGTCGGGTATCAAAATACATTTCGCAAACGGTGGCTTTAACCGGATATGTATATCCGTTTTCATACACCGTTTGCTGTGCCACCGCTTGTAATTGCGGCAAATACGCCCGTGCAAGATCCAGTGCTTCTCCCTCGCCGTCAGCGCCGTCCAGCCAACCTGCCGCTGCCTCGGTTACCGCATCCCGCACCTGCAACTTCAATGCTTGGTCCTCTTCACTGTCAGAATTTGCTAAAATGTGCAACCGCACCACTTTATCGCGGATAGCATTACAATCTCTGCTAAACCCACACAGCGACAACACCATACAAATTGCAACGCCGCCTATAAGCGCTCTCAACCATCGTTTCATATAAAAATACCGTCCTTCTGCTTTACTTTCACAAGCAGTATGGACGGTATTTTTTACCATTATACAATATTTTCTATCACGTGGGGTCCGCCTTGCCAGGGACGGCAAACCGTTGCCTGTTCGCAAAATGGTTGCAATACAGCAACACAGCTTTGTGCGGCTTTTTCGTCTGTAAACATACCGATAACTGCAGAACCACTACCTGTCATGGTAGCACCGCAAGCACCATTTTCACGCAACTGCTGCACGAGCGTTTGTACTTCGTGAATGCGCAGTGCTTCATAAAAGCGGTTATACAGTCCCTTTCCCACAGCGGGTACGTCCCTAGCAGCCAGCGCCTCACGCATAGCAGCGGTATGGGTTTTGAGCGGATACGGCAGACTGTCAATCGCCGCATACGCCGCCGCAGTGGACACCCCACAACGAGGTTTGGCTACTACGATATAACAATCGGGCATAGCCGGAAAGGTTTCCAAATCCGTACCGATACCGGTCGCAAGCATCGTACCGCCGCGTATACAAAACGGTACATCCGCACCGATTTTCGCACCGATTTCACATAACGCATCGGTCGATAGACGATTTTCGCACAGCGTATTACACGCAACTAAAACACCTGCGGCATCCGCACTGCCACCCGCCAATCCCGCTTGCATGGGAATGTTTTTATGCAAGCAGACGGAAAAGTGCGGCAAAATACCCAACGTTTCGCTGTAAAGCTTTACAGCTTTATATGCTGTGTTGGATTGGTCGGTTGCTAAATCAACTTCACCTACCGAAAGCGAAAAGCTATCAGCGGCAGATACCTCCACCGTATCAGTCAAATCAATGGTTTGCATCACCATTTCCACTGTGTGATAGCCATTTGGCAAGCGGCCGGTCACATCCAAAGTGAGATTGATTTTCGCGGGAGCCGCTACTATCACGCCCATCTCAAACGTTCCCTTTCATATACGGCTTGACAAAATCCTCAATGGCATCCATTGCCATGGTGATATGTTTTATAGAATAGCAATACGAAATACGCACAAAGCCTTCACCCGAATCACCAAAAGCATTGCCGGGGACAACCGCGACGTGTTTTTCTTTGAGCAAGCGACTGCAAAACTCTTCCGAAGATAACCCTGTTTTTTGGATAGAGGGGAACACATAGAAAGCACCCTCCGGCTCGAAACAAGAAAGTCCCATGCCACGCAAACGGTCCACAATATACCGACGACGCAAATCATATTGACCACGCATGGTCACCACATCTTCATCGCCGTTTTCCAGCGCTTCAATCGCCGCATGTTGTGCGGTAGTGGGGGCGCACATGATAGCATACTGATGCATTTTGAGCAACTGCTCAATGAGCGGTTTCGGACCGCAAGCATAACCGATACGCCAGCCGGTCATGGCAAACGCCTTGGAAAAACCACTGATACGCAACGTGCGTTCCCACATACCTTCGAGCGACGCAATGCTCACATGCGGCGCATCACCGTAGGTCAGTTCACCGTAGATTTCATCCGACAACACAACAATATCCGTACCACGTAAAACTTCCGCAATTTCCTCCAAATGTTCACGGCGCATGATACCGCCGGTAGGGTTACTGGGGAACGGGAAAATGAGCGCTTTTGTGCGCGGGGTAATGGCGTTTTTGAGTGCTTGTGCTGTCAAACGAAAATCATCTTCTTCACGGGTCACCACCGGCACAGGCGTTGCACCTGTCAAAGAAGCAAGCGGCGCATAACACACAAAGCAGGGTTCGGGCACCAACACCTCGTCCCCTTCTTTCAGCAACACACGCAGAGCCATATCAATAGCTTCGCTGCCGCCAACTGTCACCACAACCTCGTTGCGTGGGTCATATTGCAGGTCAAAATGGCGTTTACAATAGTCGCTGATCGCCTCACGCAAACGAATCATACCCGCGTTTGCGCTATACCACGTTTTACCCGCTTCCAAATTTGCAATACCCGCTTGCCGAATATGCCACGGCGTCGCAAAATCGGGTTCGCCAATGGTGAGCGAAATCACGTCGTCATATTCCGCCGCAATGTCAAAAAAGCGGCGAATACCCGACGGTTTTAATGCGCTCACCGCGGGGTTTAATACCTTTTGATAATCCATCGCTTACAGAGCGCTCCTCTCGTCTTTTTCCTCATCCAAAAACTGTACATCCCTGTCCTTGTAACGACGCAACACAAAATGGGTCGCCGTGGACACCACCGCATCAATGCTGGACAAACGTTTTGCCACAAACATCGCCACGTCTTTAAAAGTGCGACCGTTTACCATCACCATCAAATCAAAACCGCCGGACATCAAGCAAACGGTTTCCACTTCTTCAAATTTCATAATTTTTTCCGCAATACCGTCAAAACCGGTATCCTTTTTGGGCGTGATACGCAATTCAATCAAAGCGGTCACATATTCACGGTCTGTACGGTCCCAATCCACCAACGCTTTATAGCCACGGATGACACCTTGTTTCTCCAAAGCAGCAATTTGTTCTGCCACTGCAGACTCCTCCATATTCAGCATAACCGCCAATTGTGCATTACTGCACCGTGCGTCTTTCTCCAACAATCTAAGCAATTTTTCCATTCTGTATCATCCTTTCTTTTTTCTAATCGGCTGTTTGTTGCCGTTTTCATCCAATGTATAGGCATGTTGCAAGGTGTTTTCCAAATCCCCGCGAAATGCCGCGATGTATGCGCATCGCAAGGCGTCACGTTCCGCTTGTTCTTCTGCGCTTAAAGTTCCTTGCTTTGCCTTTTTCGCCAACGCATTAATGCGTGCGATTTGTTGTGCATCCATGCTTTTAAAATCCTTTCTTACACTGTTTCAATATAACGGCTGTTGGCATACCCGAGCAACCCATTATAATTCACCACATACCAATCTTCATATCGCCCCCGAATTTGCAAGATGGCACCGTTGGGGGCAGAACCAATAACCGTACCACCCGCCGCGGGATACGCGCGAATGTTCAAAGAACCGCCCGCCGTGCGCACCCTACCGTTGCGAACCGGTATCGGTTCCACAAACGGCAAACCGAAATAGGTAGTGACCGATTCTGATAAATTGCGGGCAATCGGCTCAATATTAGAGGCTATCCAGTTGGCATCCTGCAGATTATCATGGTACGCAATTTCCACAAGCACCGCAGGGGCGGTGGTGCGGGTGACCTCTGCCAAACGGGTGGTGGACAGTGCCCGCACCAAATCAGGCGTGGGCGAAATTTCTTTGAAATTATCCGCAATGATAAATGCGGCGCGTTGTCCATTGGTACTACCTTGTGCGTAATACACGTCGGTACCGCGCACATTCCCCTCGTTTCCGGGACCTGCAGCATTAGAATGTAATGCAAGGTGCAGGTCATATGTACCCGCATTGGATTGATTAATAGAATCCGACACCGTTCCGGATGGGGAGTTGCGGGTAAACGCGATACCATTAGCACGCAAATACGGCTCCATGGCATCCGCCACCAGATTCATGTAATATTCCTCACTGCCACCAATGACATAAGGGTTGCCGTCCTGTGTGGACGGACTTAAAAATAAACTGGGCATATCAAGCACTCCTTTCTCTCTCAATGTATAGAGAAAAAGAAAGCGTTTAGACCTAAAACTCCGAAGGTAATTCTGCTATTTCGGTGTCCAACACCTGTCTGGCATCCGCTTCGGAAAGCGAGGATACAGCAGACAATTTTCGCTGGATTTGACGGGTGCGCGCACCCACCAATTTATCCAATTCTTTATTGGCTTGTTCCAAACGGTTTTGCGCTGCCGTGATAACATCACCAAATTTATCAAATTCGGTTTTAACAGCACCGAGCACCTTCCAAACCTCACCGGAACGTTTTTGAATAGCAAGTGTGCGGAAGCCCATTTGCAAGCTATTGAGAATAGCCGCCATGGTGGTGGGGCCCGCAATGTTGACATGGTAATCGCGTTGTAACACTTCTACCATACCACGACGTACCACCTCGGCATATAACCCCTCAAAAGGCAAAAACATAATACCGAATTCAGTAGTATACGGCGGAGCGATATATTTATCGTGAATATCTTTTGCAAACTGCTTGATACGGGTTTCCAACACTTTACCGGCGGCTTCCACCACCTCTTTATCCCCCATTTCATACGCATCCATCAACTGTGTATACGCATCGGCGGGGAATTTCGCGTCCAGCGGCAGATATACCATGTCCTCGCCCGAACCCGGCATTTTCACGGCAAATTCCACCACGTTTTTACTGCCGGGGACGGTGGCAACATTGGTTTCATACTGTTCAGGCGATAAAATCTCTTCCAAAATGGCGCCGAGTTGGATTTCACCCAACACGCCACGGGTTTTCACGTTGGAAAGCACCTTTTTCAAATCACCGACACCCGAGGCCAGATTTTGCATTTCGCCCAAACCGCGATGCACCTGTTCCAACCGCTCGTTGACCAGTTTAAAAGATTCGGAAATGCGGTCATTGAGCGTCTTTTGTAATTTTTCATCCACCGTGCGACGCATTTCTTCGAGTTGACGGTTATTTTCATTGCGAATTTCATGCATACCGTCCTGTACAGATTTACGGGTGGTTTCCATTGCGGTGAGATTGGCTTTATTTGCCTCAGATTGTGCGGTGAGCAACATATCCCCCATCGCTTTAACCGACGTCTGCACACTACGACTGCTTTCCTCGCGATTTTCCCGCAACTGTTGCAACATATCGGCACGTAATTTTTCCAGTTGCACGGCACTGTCTGTTTGTTCTTTCCCTTTCGTGCTCACACGGCGCAACAGCACCAACAGCAACACACAAAGCAGCAACAGCAAACCGCATATACCATACGCCAACCAAACAATGTCTTGATTCATCACATATACACTCCTTAACGGTCCTCAAACACAGCTGCATCCGTATCGTCACCCGCATCTAAATTGAGTGCACGCATCGCACGCTTGTCCGCTTCGGGATGTGCCTCATAGTACGGGTCAATCATCGTTTTCTTGATATACGGGAAAATGGTGAACTGTATCAGCAAAGAACGCGCGGCGGGGTAAATGAGAATATACAACAGTCCCAGTACCGCGAGCCAAATCCGATAATCCACAAACAGCATCGGGATACACAGCACAATTACACATGCGGCAAGTATGCCGAACAATCCCAAATTCAAGGTGAAATTATGCAACGAGAACAAAAAGGCGTTCTTGTACATTTGTTTCAAGGTCAAATCAAAGGTGATGACCTGTATCTGCATATAGTAGTTCATAAAAGTGAACAACAACATGCCAATGAGATTTAAACCTAACATCAACCAATGCTGCGCGGGAGCGGCGCTGCCGTCACCACGAAAGAACAGCGACGCAACATAAAAATACGTATTGTAACCGAAAATCGCCCACACAATGACATTGATAATGCCTATCGGCAACGCACGCCGCCAGGTGCGGCGCACGGTTGCAAAAAAGTCATGACAAGGGTAAGCAAACTTACCACGGGCGGCGTTACGGGTGATATAGGTCAATCCCGCCGCGCCCAAGCCACTTGTTACCAATGGCAAGCAAAGCAATATATATAACAAATTCGCACGCAAAAGGCTTGTCCACTTAGTGCCGAAAATCTCAAAAAAACGGCGGAAAGTACTTTTTTGCGGGGCGTTTTTATACACGCCCGCGCCTTCGCGCGTATAGTAATTTCCCAGTTGTTCAAACAATCCCACGAATACATCTCCTCATAAAACCATTCTGAGCAACACTTCTACGATACCGCCCGCCAGTGCAATCAACGAAAACAACGCAAAGCGCAAACGATACAATCGAAAATCATGATGCAATCCCGGCACTGCGGTATCCTTTTCCAGTAAATGTCCTCCGAACAACACGGTCATACGCATGGATTCTGCCGATGCCATCAACAATGCTGTCGATTTGAACAAAGAAGGTATCAACAACAGCAAAAACGACAACAGTACACCTCGCCAGCCGGTGCTGTAATAATATGCTTCGCTCATGCCGATGCCGAGACCGAAAAACACGGGTACGGCTAAAATTATCGGTAAACCGCACGCGGAAAGACCACAAAAGAATAAAAGTAACAACAATAAAAACACTTGAAAACATGCATCATATACCGCATTGAGTGCGGCTCTCGCACCGCTTTCAAGCGGGGATACGGTCAGCAGAGAATCAAGCAACGCACTTTCCCCATAACCGTATACACGAAACAACAAGCATCCCGCCACGAAACCGAATAATAACAAAGAAAGCAACCATAACAACCGTCGGTGCGAACGCAGAAAAATACGGGTGCGACGGGTACGGTATGCAAAAATGCGCATCATCATACATCACTCCTTCACCCAAACTATATGGGAGAAAGAGGACAAGTATACCTGTTGTCCGCTCGAATTTTAAAAAAGGGGCGTTGCACGGACGCGCAACACCCCGATGACATACTCATTTTTTGTTTACACCAATCATTCCGCCGACCATGCCGCTAACCAACAAAACCGGCAATTTGATGAACAAAAAACCGACATCTATGCCGCGGTGTAACAACAGACCCGCCAGCAAAACACACGCGAACAGGAACAATCCACAAAGCAAACCCGCAAGCCAACCTTGACTGCCGGACAGCCGTGCAGCAACCAAACCGCCCAAAAAGGCACCCACCGCCGCCGAAACCACCGCCAGCACCGACAAGGCGGCGTGCGGTATATCCATAGCGGTCATCAGCACAGCCGACAGCAGCATGCACAACGCCCCTGCCATCACCGCGATAACGGCACCGATAGAAATTGGTTTTAGCGGCAACCCGCTCGGTTTACCCTCATTTCGCGCTTTCACAAGCATCCCTCCGCACTAGGTATTCGTCATACACTTATGCAAAAGGATGAAAGATTATGCCGACAAATTAGATATCGTCATCATCATCGTCGTCATCGACGTTTGCCATATCGGATTCTTCGTGTTTGGTTTCCACGGTCTGAATCGCCCATTTTTTAATCTGCATTTTGCTGCGGTCAGCACCGGTTTCGATGGTCAAGGTGTCGTCTTTGATGTTGACAACGCGACCGCAGATGCCGCCGATGGTGGTCAATTCATCGCCTACGCGAATGGAATTGCGCATTTTTTGTTCTTCCTGCTGTTTTTTCTTCTGCGGACGAATCATCAAGAAATACATCAGCAGAATGATAAGCGCAAAAGGCGCAATTTGCATCAACAATGCGAGCCAGGAATTACCGGTAGCACCGTCGGTTGCAGCAGCAGTCGTTGCTAAAAGAAAAGATTGCATAATAGTTACCTTCCTTAAAATAATTTTCTTTTATTATCATACTAGATTTTTACCATGATTGCAAGTAAAATACAAAAATTTACAGTAAATTCATCAAATGCGGCGATCCAAAACTCCCACATTCGCCTGATAGAAACTCTCAAACGTACCGTCATCCAAATGTTCGCGAATTTTCTCCATCAAACTGTTATAAAAATGCAGATTATGCATCACGCACAACCGCATAGCAAGCATTTCGTTTGCCTTAAACAAGTGGTGGATATAGGCACGCGAGTGACGACGACAGGTCGGACAATCGCACTGTTCGTCCAACGGTGCCAAATCTTTTTCGTACTTTTTATTAAGCATGTTACGGTGCCCCTCCCACGTAAACACGTGGGCGTGTCTGGCATTACGAGCGGGCATAACACAATCGAACAAATCCACGCCACGATGTACCGCTTCCAAAATATTCTCCGGTGTTCCGACACCCATCAAATACCGTGGTTTGTCGGCGGGCATATACGGCTCCACGCTTTCAATCACACGATACATATCTTCTTTTGGTTCTCCCACCGCCAAACCGCCGATGGCATAGCCGTCCAAATCCAATTTGGCAATTTCTTTCATGTGCGCAACACGCAGGTCATCAAACGTGCATCCTTGGTTGATACCGAACAGCATCTGCTGTTTATTGATGGTATCGGGCAATTGGTTAAGACGATCCATTTCCGCCTTACAACGGTGCAACCAACGAGTAGTGCGTTCACACGATGCTTTGGCATATGCATAAGTTGCAGGATTTTCCACACATTCGTCAAACGCCATGGCAATGGTGGAAGCGAGATTGGACTGGATACGCATACTTTCTTCCGGTCCGATGAACAGCTTTCTGCCATCGATATGCGAGGCGAAATATACGCCCTCTTCCTTGATTTTACGCAGTTTAGACAACGAAAAAACCTGAAATCCGCCGCTATCGGTCAAGATAGGTCCATCCCAACCGGTAAAAGCATGCAAACCACCCAATTCTTTGACCGTTTCGTCACCGGGACGCAGATGCAAATGGTAGGTGTTGCAAAGCTGTACTTGACACTTTATATCTTTCAAATCATAGGCAGACACGGCACCTTTAATCGCGCCGCAGGTTGCCACATTCATAAAAGCGGGAAGTTGCACCGTACCGTGACAGGTGGTAAATTCACTGCGACGTGCCGCACCTTCTTTTTCAAGGATTTTTAGCATAACCTTTCTCCTGTTAATCGTAACTTTTAACTCACAAAATCAGCATGGCATCGCCGAAACTGAAAAAGCGGTATTTCTCCTCCACCGCATGCCGATACGCAGACATCGTGGCATCATATCCCGCAAATGCACTCACCAACATAATCAGCGTACTCTCGGGCAGATGGAAATTGGTAAGCAAACCGTCTAACACACTGAACGTGTAGCCGGGATAGATGAAAATATCCGTAAAGCCTTCTCCCGCCTCAATTTTACCGTCTTTCATACCGATGCTTTCCAACGTGCGACAACTGGTTGTACCCACCGCAACCACACGTCCGCCACGTGCTTTGGTGCGGTTGATAATTTCCGCATTTTCAGCGGACAACGCATAATGTTCGGTGTGCATTTTATGGTCCAGTATATTATCAGCTTTCACGGGACGGAACGTACCCAATCCCACGTGCAACGTCACATACGCAATATCCACGCCTTTTGCACGCACCTGCTTTATCAATTCGGGGGTGAAATGCAATCCCGCCGTAGGTGCAGCAGCAGAGCCAACCTCTTTTGCATACACCGTTTGATAGCGTTCTTTGTCTTCCAACTGTTTTTTGATATAATGCGGCAGCGGCATCTGACCGATTTGATCCAGCACCGCAAAAAACTCGCCGTCATACCGAAAACGCACAAGACGATTGCCGTCCTCCACAACCTCCAGCACTTCGGCTTCCAATAACCCGTCACCAAACACCAGCACGTTACCGGGTTTCGCTTTTTTGCCAGGACCTGCCAGCACTTCCCAGACATCCTTTTCCAGTTGCTTCAACAGCAATAATTCTACCGCCGCACCGGTATTTTTGCGATGACCATACAAACGGGCGGGCATCACGCGACTGTCGTTGAGCACCAAACAATCCCCCGCTTGCAAGCGGTCGAGAATATCTCGAAAGGAACCGTCGATGACAGCGCCGGTGGTTTTATCGAGCGATAATAACCGCGAAGAATCTCGCGGGAAAATCGGCTCTTGTGCTATCAGTTCTTCCGGTAAATCATAATAAAAATCGCTTTTGCGCATATCGTAATCCTGTCTTTCCGAAAATAGTCCATTTTTATCAAAAAAGTGTCGTAAAGCGTTTGACACATACATAAAGTTATGGTACTATATAACCGCAAATTTGTCAACGAAAAGCACAAGTGATTTGCTTTTTGAATGAAAGGATGTTTTAGCAATGCGTCAATTTAATGTCGGTGTTATCGGCTGTACCGGTATGGTCGGTCAGCGTTTTCTCACTTTACTCGAAGACCATCCGTGGTTCACGGTAACCGCTCTCGCCGCTTCCCCCCGCTCCGCAGGTAAAACCTACAAAGAGGCGGTTGGGGTGCGTTGGTCCATGGACACCCCCCTGCCCGAAAAATATGCGGATATGGTGGTCATGAACGCACAAGATGTGGATGCAGTCGCCGCTTTGGTGGATTTCGTGTTTTGCGCCGTAGATATGAAAAAAGACGAAATCCGTGCATTGGAAGATGCCTATGCAAAGGCAGAATGCCCTGTCATCTCCAACAACAGCGCACATCGCTTCACACCCGATGTGCCGATGATTATTCCGGAAATCAACGCAGACCACATGGAAGTTATCGCAGCACAACGTAAACGTCTGGGCACCAAAAAAGGCTTCGTAGCGGTTAAATCCAACTGCTCGTTGCAAAGCTATGTGCCGGCTCTGTTCCCGCTGGATAAATTCGGCGTGACCAAAGCGTTGGTTTGCACCTATCAAGCGATTTCCGGTGCCGGTAAAACCTTCGAAAGCTGGCCCGAAATGGTAGATAATCTCATCCCCTACATCGGCGGTGAAGAAGAAAAATCCGAAAAAGAGCCTTTGAAAATTTGGGGCAAAGTGGAAAACGGCGAAATCGTTCCCGCTACCTCCCCCGCTTTCACTGCACAGTGCCTGCGCGTGCCGGTTTCCAACGGTCACTTCGCGGCGGTGTACTGCTCGTTTGAAAAGAAACCCACTAAAGAGGAAATTTTGGAAGCTTGGAAAAACTTCTCCGGCAGACCGCAAGAACTCGAACTGCCCCACGCTCCCAAACAATTCTTGCATTACTTCGAAGAAGACAATATGCCGCAGACCAAACTGCACCGCGATTTAGAAGGCGGTATGGCAATTTCGCTCGGCAGACTGCGTGAAGATACCCAATACGACTACAAATTCGTCGGTCTGTCTCACAACACCCTGCGTGGTGCCGCAGGCGGCGCTATGTTGCTCGCGGAATTATTGTGCGCAGAAGGCTATATGGACTAAGTAAAGTGCATATACTATAAAATCAAATAATCGAAAGGGTGGTTTTATGCGTAAGAAACTCGTTTTTACCGGTGCCGCTACTGCGCTGGTAACGCCGATGAACGCCGATTATACGGTCAATTTCAAACGTCTTCAAACACTTGTGGAGGAGCAGATTGCAAGCGGCATTGATGCACTGGTTATCTGCGGTACTACGGGCGAGAAATCCACCCTCAATTACACCGACCATATTGCCGTTATCGAAACCGCTGTCAAAGCGGCGGCGGGCAGAGTGCCGATTATTGCGGGTGCCGGCAGTAATGATACGGTGTATTCGGTAGGACTGTGTCAGGATGCCATTCGTGTTGGCGCGGATGCGTTGCTCATGGTCACACCCTACTACAATAAAACCTCTCAAAAGGGACTGGTTGCCCACTACACCTATGTTGCCGACCGTGTGGATGCGCCGATTATTCTATATAACGTGCCGTCCCGCACCGGTGTCAATATCCAACCCGAAACCTATCGGGAATTGGCAAAACATCCCAATATTGTCGCTACCAAAGAAGCGAGTGGTGACATCTCGATGATTGCAAAAATCCGTCATCTGTGCGGAGAGGATTTGGCACTGTATTCCGGCAATGACGACCAAATCGTGCCGTTATTATCCTTGGGTGGAAGCGGTGTTGTCTCGGTGCTTTCCAACGTCGCACCGCGTGAGACGCACGATATGTGTGCCAAATACTTTGCGGGAGACACCGAAGGTGCCGCCAAACTGCAACTGCAGTATATCCCGTTGATTAACGCCTTGTTCAGCGATGTCAACCCTATTCCTGTCAAAGAAGCAATGAATATGATGGGGCTGGATGTCGGTCCTGCACGATTACCGCTCGTACCGATGGATGACAACAAACGAGAAGCGCTTCGAAACGAGTTGAAAACGCTCGGACTTTTACAGTAAAAGGTGATTGCATTGAAAATTATTTTAACCGGTTGCAATGGAACAATGGGCAAAGTGCTTGCCCGTTGTATCGAGCAAAAAGAAAACATGGAAACAGTTGCGGGTTTGGACATTGCGCAAGATGCCACCGCCGCTTTCCCCGTATACACCTCAGCGGAACAAATTAAAGAAGATGCCGACGTCATCATCGACTTTTCGCATCCCGCCGCTCTCAAAAACACCATTGCACTGGCAAAAGCCCAACAACTGCCGGTCGTATTGGCTACCACCGGTTTGTCAGATGAGCAATTGGCTGAAGTTGACGCACTTTCAAGAGAAGTGCCTGTGTTCTTCACCGCCAATATGTCTTTGGGCGTGAATTTGCTGTCCGAATTGGTCAAAAAAGCCGCCTCCATTCTCGGAGACGACTTTGACATTGAGATCGTGGAAAAACACCACAATCAAAAAGTGGATGCGCCTTCGGGCACCGCTTTGATGCTGGCAAATGCCGCAAAAGAAGGTTTATCCTTCGAACCCAAATATGTATATGAACGCCACAGCGTGCGTCAAAAACGTGATAAAAAAGAAATTGGTATTTCTGCTGTGCGTGCCGGTACCATCGTCGGCGAACACGACGTCATTTTTGGCGGTCACGACGAAATCATCACCTTGTCGCACATGGCTTTATCCAAAGATGTGTTTGCCGTCGGCGCTATCAATGCCGCCGCATTCCTAGTTGGCAAAGCACCCGGTATGTATTCCATGAAAGATATGCTGTGATCAGCATTACACATAAAAAATCACCCGTCAATTGACGGGGGATTTTTTATGCTTTTACAAGTGCTTGAAACACGTCGCCGCGTTCCTCAAAATTGCGGAATATACCGTAACTTGCCGCTGCAGGCGATAACAAACAAATTTTACCCTTAGCGGTAACCTCTTTGGCGAGTTTCACCGCATCTTCTAAGTGTTCCACCACTGTAAAGCGTTCAGGCTTTACAACATTCAGTGCCATGATTTCCGCATAAATGCGTTTGCCGGTGGCTTCCATCAAAATAATATGCGGTACCGCACAGGTGGCCAGATACTGTGCCAGCGCACCGTAATCGATGCCACGCTCCATGCCACCGATAAGCACAGTGTCGGTATCTTTCAAGGTTTTGAGCGCTTGTATCGTCGTTTCACCAATGGTGGAAATCGAATCATCATAATACCGCACACCATCGTATTCACCCACAGGTTGCAAACGATGCGGCAACGGTTCATAGGTTTGCAAAGCCGCCGTAAACGTATCGTCACCTATCCCCGCGCGATTGCACAGGGCGTACACGACACCGATGTCAAATGCATTATGTTGTCCAAGCAATCGAATGTCGGTGGGAATGACATATTGTGTGCCGTCATGCAAATCTACCACGCCGTCGATAATTTGCACATCTGCCGATGTCTTCTCGCCCGCTACGCTGATAACTGTAGCGGCGCAAGTGTCTGCAGCGGGCACGTTTTGCAGGTTGCATAACAGAAAATCGCCCGTCTGTTGCCAGCGGTAGATATTTTCTTTAGCGGCACGATATTTTTCGGGTGTGCCATAATGGTCTAAATGTTCTTCATACACATTGAGCAACACAGCCGTATGCGGTGCAAACCGCGTATATTCCAGTTGGTGGCAAGAAAGCTCCATCACCACCATCGTTTGCGGATCTATCTCTTCAATGCGGTCAAGCGGCGGGATGCCAATATTGCCAAGCAAAACGCAAGCAACACCCGCTTGTTTGAACACGTGATATAAAAGGGTAGCAGTGGTGCTTTTACCTTTGGTGCCGGTGATGCCAACCGTTTGCCGTCCATACACCGACAAAAACAGTTCGGTTTGCGAAGTTATCAGTGCTTTATAACTTTCAAACGGACGTTCCAGTACAATACCGGGGCTTTTAAACACCACATCATACTCATCAATACAATCCTGATATCGCTCTCCACAAATGAGCGCAGCATCACAATTGGGTGGTAAAGTAACCTCTTGTCGGTCCGCAATCGCAAGGCTCTTATACCCGCCAACCTGTTGTAAAACGGTATAGGTAGAACGCCCTTCTCTGCCAAAGCCCAACAACAGCACCCGTTTGCCGGCTATCAGCCGAAACATGGTCTCTTTCACGGTTTTAACCTCCGTAGTATTTGTTTTGCAATAACTCTTCAAACCCATCCGGCAACAAATTGTCGTCGTCAAAATAATGAACGTAGAAATTAGGGGTTTGTCGATATTGCTCATACAAATCCGTGGTCTTATAATATTGCAACAACTTGGGCAACGGCTCTTCGTCCAATTCCAACGCACGAATAGTGCGAGTAGCAGCCGTATTCACTTCCTCGCGACTGCCTACACATTCAAACGGTTTTTCGGGGACTTCACCGATAAGCTTTTTAAAGTTTTCCAGTTGCCCCTCGTCATCTAAAACCGCACTGCCGAACACGTCTGCCAAATATTCCTGTGGCAAAAACGGAGATAAAATCAGATACACAAACAAGCATTTAGGACAATGCCCGCACCAGATATCCTGTTTACTGCCAACATTACAGCTCTTGAATGCGTGATGGTAATCCGCCATACCAGCGAACAAGCACGCAATTTGGTATTCACTCAGCGGGCGCAATAAACTGAAATAGGAAATACCCGAACCAATGTAAGTTTCTTCATACGTTTTAAAATCTTTTTCAAAGGCGAAGCTTTTGGAATACTGATGGTTCACCGTACTGTCTGCAACGGTAGCTTCGTTTGCACTCGATTCATTGGACAGTACAATATACTGCAAGCGATGCATATACGCGGTGATAAGCGCAGAAAATGCCACAATCGCCGAAAACGGCGTATGTCCGTTTAAAAATCCTTGTTTATTGAGTTCCAGCATACGCAGATCCAAGGTGCGTTTTGCCGCCAAAATCTTATCGTCGGTATACTCCGCAATGTGTGCAGTTTCCAACGTCGCACCACGCGGATTGATGATATAACAGAAATTTGTGTCCTTACGACCACGCAACAGTTCCATGGTAACCACAGAATCCTTGCCGCCACCCACCGGTATCAAACAACCGTCAAGGTGCTTATATACGCCACGACGACCTTTCGGTTTTTCGCCCAGAGACACAATTTCCATAAAGCCGTCGGGGTCGAGCGGAATACCGTTGACGTAGAAAAACTCACCCAGTCCATGGAAAAACAGATTTTTAAACCAAGCAGCTTGTGTGGCATCCAACTGTCCCGCAAGAATTTCCACACGCGGCGAACAAGTGATTTTCCAATAACTCACCAATTCCACCATGCCCAGCGCAAACACCATGGCGTCCAACGTGCTGTTACCCTCTACACGCAAGGGATGCACCTTGCTTTTGCGCAACGACCAGTGCGGCGTAAACGCAGATAGTCCTTCGATTTCAAAATGATAGTCTATCTCCAAAGTATCCGCGGTCTCGGTAACCGTATACGAATGAAATCGAAAAACGGGATACTGATGACGCAACTGCTGATATGTTTGCATACAAGTGCCTCCCCCAAGGGTAGTATATAAATATAGTATACCAAATCCTCCCATAAAATACAAGAGTATCTTTCGCCCTCGTCACGCAGTTTTCAAACAAAAAGAACACGGTTCCCCGTGTTCTTTCCGGAATTTTTATACCAGCGGTACCAACAGCATACAGTCCTGCGGTACACACTCTTCACAAATGGCATTTTCCTCCATGATGGCCTGCACGTCGGTATGGAAAGATTTAGCGATTTCCCACACGGACGCCCCTTTCTGCACGCGGCAAAGACGCAACGCCGCCCGCTCGACAGGATACGGCTCACTTTGCAGTTCAAATTGTTGCAAGGCGGTATGCTCGGTTTTACTATACCCTTCACATTGTGTAGCAAGTTCCATGTGCATTTCGATTTTACCGCCCACCACAGCATAGGTCACATCACAAAGGCGAACCCCTACGTTCATGCGGTCACACGGTCGGTCAAATTGCAAGGTGAAATCGCTCATATGCTCATAATACGCAATGCACCCATCCGCATCCCGCACCGGCATACAAATCTGCAAACGGCCATCCGCATAGGTACAATCGTCTATTTTGCGGGTGGTGACCGATACAACTTCACACCACAAATCCACAATTTCCCGCATCGTATCCGACGGCAAATCCAGCACCTCTTTAATGGAGGTGGTATTCTGTTCGGTAAACGCCAATGCCTCGGCGGTGAAACGCACGGTTTCAACATTCGCGGGATACCGCACGGTATATGCATCGGTGAGCACGTCTTTTCTGCATTCCTCTTTGGCATCCACACGCACGCACAATTTCAAACTCACCGTGAACAACGTGCCCTGCCCACTTTGGTCAGGGGTGATATGCACACTGTCAGATACCGTATCCACCTGCGCCATACACTGCATGTGTTCGTGTGCGCCCTGCATTTCCACTATCTGACTAAACGGAAATTCGTGCGCAACGCGACAAACGCTGCCTTCTTCGACATTAACAGCATACAAGGTGATTACCTTTACACTACCTTTGACAATCACTTTATCGTTGAGCGGTTTAACCGAAGCAACCATCGGCACAATTTCGGTGCGTACAATCGTTTGAGCGGGCGGTTTTGCGCCACCTACTCCCACCACTTCACTGATAGAGAAAATCTTTTCGGCATTGCAACCGGGCAAGCTACATTGCACCGTCTGACAACGGCTGTGCACACCTTCCCCCTCAATAGCGGATACCACGTGTACAGCCTGTTTTTTACCACCATCGTGATATGCCGTAAGCGCACCGTGAATATCAATACGGCGAGGACTGACCGCACGGCAATTGAGGTAATTGACCCGCATATGCACATACGGTAAAGCATCGCCGTTATCACTCATCGGCAAGCTGCAAGTAAACGGTATCATACATTCATACGTGCGCAAACAACGTCTGTCCTCATCGAGATATAACAGCCGCACCGCAGATTGTCCTTCCACCAACAATGTGTCCCCGCTGCGACGGCGGGACAACACCGAAGGTGACAACGCACATTTGAGTACCGCCGCTATATCCGGACAGTAATCCGGTAACAAAAAATCACCGTCTATGGGACATTCCGTTTCGATTCTGCCATGCTCAAAAATCGTAAGTGTATCCGTTGCAATTTTTAAATCCATTCTGACATCTCCTCCGACAGTTTAATACGGTTCAGTATATGCACTGCAGAGGAAGAATATGTCAACAGTTATCCTTGTCTATCGGCATGCGAATAATTTGGCGTAACAGCGCCTTGCGATTGAACGGAATAAAGGGATACAAATACCGTTTTCCCGTAACCGTTTCGGTGGTGAGTAACAACAGCAAAATGATGCCGATGCCAACGAAAAACCCTACCCAATTGAGCACAGCGATCAGGGTCAACAGCATCATACGAAAAATTTTGAATGCATATCCAAGTTCAAAACTGGGTTGCGTAAAATTAGCGGTAGCAGTAAACGCCATATACAGCAACACTTCCGGCACGAAAACACCCGCATTTACCGCAAATTCACCCAAGATCAAACCGCCAACCACACTGAACGCATTATTGAGCGCATTGGGTGTATTAAGAGAGGCAAGCTTGATGCCGTCAATTATCAATTCTACTATCAAAATTTGTAGAAACAGCGGCACTTTGTTTGATTCTTTTATCAATAAAAATTGCAAACCGCTAGGTGCAAGTTCGGGGTTTTTTACAAGCAAATACCAAAGCGGCATGAGTAAAAGTGTCGCCCAAAAAATAATAGAGCGTACCGCACGCAAATAGGTACCGATAAGCGGCGGAAAACAAAAATCGTTGGTGTCCTGTAAAAATTCAATAAAGGCGGTGGGCACTATCATTGCCGCCGCCGAGTTATCCACCAAAATCACTATCTGCCCCTCGTTGATACACGCCGCCACACAATCCGGACGCTCGGTATATCGCACTTTGGGTAATGGATTGTACCATTGCTTTGGGATTAACGCCTCTGCCAAACTTTCCTGTGCCATCGTCAAGGACGGAACGTGGATGCTTTTGAGTTTTTCCCGCACAATGCGCAATTGCTTTTTGTCCACCCGTTTATCCATATAGCATAGCACCACGTCGGTAGCAGATACATCCCCTACCTGATACATTTCCATAATGAGTTGCGGGTCGCGAATGCGCCGCCGAATGAGCGCCGTGTTGAATATCAATGTTTCCACAAATCCGTCATGCGAACCACGCATCACACGGTCGGTGCCCGGTTCGTCAACACTGCGAGTAGGATAAGACCGCGCTTCTATCATAATAACGCCGTCAATGCCTTCTATCACCAGTGCCGAAAAACCCGACAGTACCTGTGTGGCTATTTTTTGTATATCAGTGGCGGCGCCCACTTCAATGTAGGTCATATATCGTTGCTCAAACTCTCTGGCATCTGCTATATTTTTGAGTTCGCGCGCACTCAGCGACATGATATATGCGAGTAATCTTTGCAAAATTTCATCTTTTGCAAAACCATTGACGAAAAAGATGGTTGCACCCCTACCACCGATTTCAAAGCCGTGTGCCACCACATCAAAACTTCTATCGGTGCGCAAATACCGCTTTAAATCGGAAACGGTTTGTGTGTATGCTTCCTTTTGTTGCATCATGCTTCACCTCTTTTAAAGCATACCCAAAAAACGCAAAAAAACAGCACTGTGAAACATCACAGTGCTGTAAAAAAGCAATCTTATTCCTCGATTTCGTCTTCTTCGTCTTCGTCGAGATCAAATTCAAGCGGTTCACCGCAGTTGGGGCAATCAATACCGCCGTCCAACAAGGTTTCTTCGTCGACTTCGAATTCTTCTTTGCAGTTGGGGCAGGTGATTTCATAGAAATCTTCGTCCCAGTCGCCGCAGCAATCACAATCACAATCGCAATCGCAATCCTCATCATCCAATTCATCATACACGACTTCTTCGAGAGTGCTCAAGTCTTCGTCAACAGCGTCAACCTGTTCACCCATCTCAGCGACATAGTCTTCGAGGTCGGCATGGTCTTCGGTGATGTCCACCAAAACGTCGATGATGGCTTTGAGCAATTTGCCCTCTTTGGTGGTTTCATCTAATTGCAGTCCCTCTGCGAGACCTTTGATATACGCAACTTTTTCGATGGTGGTCATAGTAAATCCTCCTTTAAATTACGCACGCTCCATGTATTCGCCGGTACGGGTATCGATACGAATCATTTCGCCTTCTTCAATGAACAACGGCACTTTTACCTGTGCGCCGGTTTCCAAAGTAGCAGGTTTGGTAGCGTTGGTAGCAGTGTCGCCTTTGAAACCAGGGTCGGTTTGGCTGACCTGCAGTTCCACAAAGTTGGGGGGTTCTACACCGAACACCTTTCCTTTATAGGACATCACGCGGCACACCATGTTCTCTTTAACAAATTTAAAGTTGTCAGACAAAACGTCAGCGCCGATAGGCATCAATTCATAGGTTTCGCCATCCATGAAATAGTACAAATCGCCATCGTTGTAGGAGTATTCCATTTCTTTTCTCTCAACGTAAGCGGTCGGATATTTATCGGTCGGGCTGAAAGTTTTTTCCACCACAGAACCCGCAATCACGTTACGGATTTTGGTACGCACGAAAGCCGCGCCTTTACCGGGTTTTACGTGTTGGAATTCGATGATTTGATAGACGTTACCGTCCATTTCAAAGGTTACGCCATTGCGAAAATCACCAGCAGATATCATAATTGTTATACCTCCAATTATATAGTTCTATACTATTTTACAGCAATCTGTATTTTTTTGCAAGTGGTAACATACATTTTTACCCAAAAATATGCAAAAATCAAATAATAATCAATTGTTTAGGTGTCTTTGTGAGATTTTCACAACCATTTTGGGCGAGCAACACCATGTCTTCTATGCGCACACCGAAACGACCCGGTAAATAAATGCCCGGTTCCACCGTCACCACACTACCAACTTTCAGCGGTGTATCTGCCGCCGAGGGTGAAAGTCTTGGCGCTTCGTGAATTTCCACGCCAACGCCATGACCGGTACCGTGACCGAAATAAGCACCATATCCGGCGGCGGTAATAACATCCCTTGCAGCCGCATCTACCAATTTGCCGGAAACACCGGCACGCACCGTATCCAAAGCCGCCATCTGTGCTGCTAAAACCGTATCATACACCTTTTGTTGTTCATCGGTGACAAAGCCCATCGCTACCGTGCGGGTCATGTCCGCATGATACCCTTGATACAGCGCACCGAAATCCATGGTGACAAAATCGCCTTGCTCCAATGGTTTATCGGTTGGCACGCCATGCGGACGAGAACTGTTTGCACCCGATACGACAATGGGGTCAAACGAAATCCCGTCAGCGCCGTTGTTGCGCATAAAAAATTCCAGTTCCAGCGCCACTTCTCGTTCAGTCACACCCACCCGCAAAAAGTCTAAAATATGCTCAAACGCCTGTTCGGTAATGGTTTGCGCACGCCGTAAACTCGCTATTTCCAGACCGTCCTTTTGTACACGGGCATCACCCAACGCTGTTTGTAAAGCGTCATCGGTCACAAGCTGACAAGGTAAGTTTTGCAAAGCCGATAACTCGCCCAATGTCACGGTCTGTTCCAACAGCATTTGTCCAATTTGTTCTTGTTCCAACAACCGTTCCACCGTTTTCAGCAAGCTGTCGCAACAAACACATTGCATGTGTTTCACCGCTTCTTCTGCCGCTTCTATATACCTTGAATCGGTGAGTAAAAAGGCGTTTTTTTCGGTCAGCAAAACAGCACCGTCAGTGAAATCAAAGCCCGACAAATAGCGGCACGACGGCACAGACAAGCACAATGCCGCTTTGTTATCCGACAACAACGATTGTATGGTTTGTAACCGTCTTTTCATACCATCAGCCTTTCTGTGCAAGGTACAATTGCTGCATACATGCGGCATCTGCTGTTTGGGTGCCGTCGGATTCACAAATGACAACCGGCGCCATATCTCGCTCGGCGAACAAGGTCATAAGCGGTGCGGGGTCGGGACCGAACACGTCATCCGCAAAGGTGAGATGTTTTTTCTCGCCGCCCGCTGTATATTCAATCTTGGAAAAATGCACGTGGAAACAGTTGCCACGCTCGGTACCGATCGTGTTCGAAATAGTGTCCAGCACCTTGGCAAATGCCGTTTTATCACATAACAAACCACCCGTGCGACTGTTGAGGTGTCCGAAATCCACACATGGTAAAAACCGCTCGTCTACACCGCACATGGTCAGCACCTCTTCCAAAGTGCCGAGTTGATTGATTTTGCCCATCACTTCGGGACAAATATGCACCTGCGAAAAACCGTTTTCGTCCAGTGCTTTTTGCGCTTTTTTCAAAGTTTCCACAGCAATAGCGGTGGCCTCTTCACGAGAACGTCCACCCAATCCGCCGGGATGCACAACGATGCGGTCTCCACCCAAGCGGGTCACAGCTTGGGCGCTCTCCAGAATATATCGCACACTGTTATCACGCTTTTCTTCCTCGGCGGAAGCCAGCGAAATATAATACGGTGCATGTAAAGACAGTTGCACCGCATGCTTTTCTGCCGCAGCGCGCAGCGCAATAGCAGTCGCATCGCTCAACCGCACGCCTCTGCCACATTGGTACTCATACGCATGCAAATCTTTTTCTGCCAAAAAAGCAGGCATTTGCGCAGTCGATTTATACCCCGCAGCATAAAACGCATCACAGTTGCCTGCCGGTCCGAATTTTGCGGTCATGTCTGCACCTCCCAATGTTTCATAATACGGCGTTCCAATTTGCGCTTGAAACGAATAAACGGTTTATCGGTTTCGGGAGAGCGGGGCAACACCTGTATCACACGGATACCCGCCAATTTACCGCCCCACACATCAGTGAAAATCTGGTCACCTATAACAACACATTCCCGCCGCTTTAAACCGTACTGCTTTTTGATACGCAAAAAGCCAAACGGCAACGGTTTTGCCGCCATTGCAATAAAAGGCAAACCCAATTTTTCTGCAAACGGACGGATGCGTGCGCGTTTTCCGTTGGATACAATCATTGGGATAATGCCCGCGGATTGTACTGACTCTAACCACGCAGACACCTCTTGAGGCAACTGCTGGCTATCATGCGCAGTGAGTGTGTTATCCACATCTAACAGCACCATCTTTATCCCCCACGCTTGTAGGGTTTCCACAGAAATGCAGGTTATAGATTTTTTGAGCATAAACGGTTTAAAAAGCGACATATCTTTCCCTCCCGAAAAGAGAAAAGACAGGCATGAAACATGCCCGTCTTTTGTTGAGAACTTATTTGAATTTTCTCTTGCGCGCAGCTTCGGATTTTTTCTTACGCTTCACGGAAGGTTTCTCGTAATGCTCTCTTTTGCGCACTTCGGCGAGAACGCCGGAACGCGCGCAAGATTTCTTCCATCTACGCAGAGCGCTATCCAAAGATTCGTTTTCTCTTACTCGAACTTCTGACATCTTATTCCCTCCCTCCGCCTGACAGCAGGGGTTATTTTCATAAAATGAATTATACTATATAAAGGTAACATCTGTCAAGAGTTTATTTTGCAACAATATTCAACAATTTACCTTTAACATAGATTTCTTTGATAATTGTCTTGCCTTCCAGTGCCGCTGCAACACGTTCTTCCGCTTTTGCGAGCGCCACAACCTCGTCTTGCGACGCATCGGGAGACACGGTCACTTTGCCGCGAATTTTACCGCAAACCTGCACCACGACCTCTGCTTGTTGGTCACGGCTCTTGGCCTCATCATACTGCGGCCATTCACTTTCGGCAATGGTACCGGCAAATCCAAGCTGTTCCCAAATTTCCTCGGTGATGTGCGGAGCAAACGGGTTAAGCAAAATGAGCAAAATACGGTATTCTTCTTTGGTGACGCCGCCCGCCGCATTCAATTCGTTGAGCAATGCCATCATAGCCGCAATTGCCGTATTATATTTCAAATTCTCAATGTCTTCGCCGACTTTGAAGATGGTTTTGTGCACGGCACTCTCCACCTGCGGACGAACACCGTCACCCTCTACCAACTGGTCCTGCAACGCCCACACACGTTCCAAGAAACGACGAGAACCACGAATGCTGGAATTGGACCACGGTGCAGCTTTTTCAAAGTCACCGATGAACATTTCATACACACGCAACGTATCCGCGCCAAATTCATTAACAATATCGTCAGGGTTGACCACATTGCCGCGGGATTTGGACATTTTCTCACCATTCTCACCCAAAATCATGCCATGGCTGGTACGTTTAGCATACGGTTCTTTGGTGGGAACGACACCGATGTCATACAAGAATTTATGCCAGAAGCGGCTGTACAGCAAGTGCAGGGTGGTATGCTCCATACCGCCGTTGTACCAGTTGACAGGTGTCCAATATTCCAACGCTTCTTTGGAAGCCAACGCTTGCTGGTTATGCGGGTCGGCATACCGCAAGAAATACCAAGAAGAACCCGCCCACTGCGGCATGGTATCGGTTTCACGTTTAGCGGCACCACCACAGCAAGGACAAGTCGTGTTGACCCAGTCGGTCATAGCGGCAAGCGGAGACTCACCACTGTCGGTCGGTTCATAGCTGTCCACCATCGGCAAGCGAAGCGGCAGCTCTTCTTCCGGAACCGGTACAAAACCGCACTTCTCACAATGGATAATCGGAATCGGCTCGCCCCAATACCGCTGACGAGAGAACACCCAGTCACGCAGTTTGAAATTCACTTTGCGTTCGCCGATACCTTTTTCAGCGAGGAAATCTTTAATCGCTTCTTTGGCTTCTTCCACGGTTTTGCCATCGAGGAAACCCGAATTGACCATTACGCCGGTATCGCAGTCTGTAAAGGCTTCCGCCTGTACATCGCCACCTTTGACAACTTCCACAATCGGCAGATCGAATTTCTTCGCAAATTCCCAGTCACGTGTATCATGTGCGGGTACCGCCATGATAGCGCCGGTGCCATAGGAAATCAGTACATAATCCGAAATGAAAATCGGAATTTCTTTGCCGTTTACCGGATTGATAGCTTTCACACCATCCAATTTCACGCCGGTTTTTTCTTTGACAACCTCGGTGCGTTCAAAGTCAGACTTTTGTGCCGCCATCTGCTGATAGGCTTCAATCTCAGAAACATTACCGAGTGTTTCTTTCCATTTTTCCAACAAGGGATGTTCGGGAGAAATAACCATATAGGTTGCGCCGAACAGCGTATCGGGACGAGTGGTATATACCTGCAACGTATCCCCTAACGTCGTTTCGAAATTGACCAAAGCGCCGGTGGAACGGCCAATCCAGTTGACCTGTTGTGCACGTACACGCTCAGGATACTCCACCAAATCCAAATCGTCAATCAAACGCTGTGCGTAAGCGGTGATTTTCAGCATCCACTGGCTTTTTACCTTATGCACAACTTGACCGCCGCAACGCTCACAAACGCCGCCCACCACTTCTTCATTGGCAAGCACGCATTTACAACCGGTACACCAGTTGACCGACATTTCCTTTTTATAGGCAAGACCTTTTTTAAACAGTTGCAGGAAAATCCACTGTGTCCACTTATAGTACGCAGGGTCGGTTGTATTGATTTCTCTGGTCCAGTCAAACGAAAGGCCCAAAGATTGCAACTGCGCTTTGAAACGAGCGATATTATTCTTGGTCACAATTTCAGGGTGGATGTGGTTCTTAATAGCAAAATTTTCGGTGGGCAGACCGAAAGCATCCCAGCCCATCGGATACAGTACATTATATCCCTGCAAACGACGTTTACGCGCCAAAATATCCAGAGCAGTATACGAACGGGGGTGTCCCACGTGCAAGCCCTGGCCCGACGGATACGGAAATTCCACCAGTGCAAAATATGCAGGTTTGCTATGGTCATCCGACGCCGCAAAGGTGTTTTCCTTCACCCATTTATCTTGCCATTTCTTCTCGATTTCTGCATGATTGTAACGCATTTATATCTCCTCGGTTTCCATAAATTCTGTAATATCCACAGCGGCACCGTCTTTCCACAGCCGCTCTAAATCATAAAACTCGCGCGCTTCTTGCAAAAAAACGTGTAAGATAACCTCACCGTAATCCAGCAAAATCCAACGCGCTTGGGTTTGATACCCTTCCACCCGTTGCGGTTGCACCTCACGCATGCCAAGTTCCTTCTCGACATAGTCGCAAAGCGCCTTTACCTGCGTGGTGCTGCCGCCGGTAGCAAAAACAAAGTAATCGGTGATAGCCGAAATACCACGCACGTCAATGGCCACGATATCTTTCGCCAAATGTTTATCCAGCGAGCGTATCATCAGCGCTAATTTTTCATTTCCGGTCATACTACCTCCATCAAGATGCAGTCGTAGTCGTCGCAGCGGGAGCGGTCGTGGTGGGCACGCTCTGCTCCACCGCAATTTCACCCATCGCTTGTTCACGAACATCCACCGTAGCGGACGTGTTAGCGATTTCATTGATTTGCAGGTGCTCTTCTTTCATTTCAATGCCGTAAGGATTGAATTTTTCCTGCAACAATTTCACTGCCGCCGCCTTATTCACACCAAAGTAACTCGCGGAACCGAGTTTGGTGGCATTGCCCGGCAAGATACAGAAAACAGCATTATTCGGTTCAATCTTTTTGAAGTGCTTGATCAATTTTGTCAAGCTCTCCGCAAAGGTCATATTTTCCGTGCTGCCGGCATGAATGCCCGCCATCATCTTCGCAACCGCTTGCGCATTGGTATTGGTACGCGGCGGGTTTGCGCCGGACATCATCGGCGCAATGACATTTTTAAGCAATTCGTTCTCGTCCATTGCGGACAACCGTTGCAACAATGCCGTCCACACCTTGCGCTGACGGCAGATGCGGTCAATATCCTTTTGCGGTGTACTGTTGAAACTATACTCGGTGACATAATAGTATGCCGCCTCACCGCTTAAAACCTGTTTGCCTGCGGCATAGCTGACCTCGCCCACTTTCATATAGGCTTCCAGGTCTACGTCCACACCGCCGACACTATTCACCAGTTCTTTCAAAGTCGCGGGAGATAACAGGAAATAGTTATCAACCGGCATACTAAACTGATCGTTAAACACCGCAAGCAGACTTTCCACCGCCGAGCCTGTTTTTTCGGTCAGAGCAGTGCCGCAAACCGTGTGTTTGCCGTCTTTTTGCTCCGGCTCATATACACGGCCTCGACAGGTTTCACACCACACAAGCGGCGTAGGATTGTTCCATACGTTGCCGATACGACTCACCGTCCAATCGGCAGTATTGCCGATATAGGTATCCACCGGCACCTGCAAAAAGCGTACGTTCTTTGCCGCTTTATCGTAGCATACAAGAGTGAGCATATCCATCGGGTCGGTTTCGTTTTCACCGGTCAAACCGACAAGGAAATACGAAACTTTTTTCTCTTGAGCCACCGGAGTGGTGTCATAGGTATACAACTCTACTTCGTGCTTATTTGCACCACTGGAAAAACTGGAAGCAACACCATACACCACAATCGCAATAAAAACCAACGACAACGTAATCAAAATCGCAAGCATTACACGAATAATCACCGTACCGGTTGTCGCTTTTTTCTTCTTTTTCTTACGCACGCCGGCAGTAGATGCCAAGCTGACCTGCCCTTTGGTTTTACGCGTATTATTTGCCATACTCAGTTGCCTCCCCTTTCGATTTCATCTAATGCAGCCAACGTGTCGGGATGCACGGTGGCACCTTTTTTCTCCAAATCCCGTACCGTATATCGTAAAGCATACCCCATCGCCTCTTCCAGCGAGCTGTCTGCCAAACGGCGCATCACGTCCACATCGGGATAGGTGCGGTCAGCAGATATGAAATCTGCAATATACAGCACCTTTTCAAGTAAAGACATCCCTGCTCGCGCGGTGGTATGGTAGTATACGGCGTGCACGATGTCCATATCCTCAACATGCAAAATGTGCTGTATAAAAGCGGCACCTGCATAGGCATGCCACAGCTTTGGTGCCTGCTTTTCAGCAACGCTTAACAGTATACCAAACTCTTTTAGAATTTGCAACTGTTCATTGCCGGAAACATCTTTCATTACATCGTGCAACAAACCCGCCACCCGTGCTTTGTCGGGGTCAGCGCCATACCGATGCGCCAGATATTCCGCAGAGTTCGCCACTTCCAAAGAGTGCAAGAAACGGTAATCCGATTCACGTTTACGGATAATCTCAATAAAATGCGGTTCCATTTCACGCAAAGTGAGCGATTTTTTCTGCTCATATAATCCGTTTTCACGGATATAGGTTGCCACCCCTTGCGGTACATCTTGAACGATACCGTTCACAACACCGTCACGCACGGCAGTAGAAGATATATCCCCCACCGAAGTATCCGCAACATAAAAACGAGTATAGTGCGGCAACTGTGTTTTGGCATACTGCCGCAACATATCCGCTGAAATATCCGCGCGCGGCACCGTACACACCGTTGCCATGCGCAGAATTTCCTCGAAACGATACCACGTACCCAGTGTCATGAACATATCCGCACCCACAAATAAATACCACTCGGCTTGCGGGTATTGCTCCGTGAGGGTTGTCAAAGTATCCACCGTGAAACTGGCACCGCCACGGGTGATTTCCAGGTCGGATACTTCGAAACGCGGGTCACAGGCAATCGCCATACGGCACATTTCCAAACGATGTGCCGCAGATGCCATATCTGCTGTCAATTTATGCGGCGGAACTAAAATGGGCATAAACAGCAC
Source organism: Acutalibacteraceae bacterium (assembly GCA_045634325.1). Taxonomy (GTDB): domain Bacteria; phylum Bacillota; class Clostridia; order Oscillospirales; family Acutalibacteraceae; genus URNF01. The sequence goes on from JAZRAA010000040.1 coordinate 41,743, forward strand.
CTTATCCAATGACAATGCATCTGCCAACATACCCGCCATCCGCAAATGCGCGGTATGAATCGGATTAAAGGTGCCGCCGAACAACGCTATCTTCATGCGCGAGGCAACACGATAACAGGTTCTTTTGCGGGACGATATAGCACGAAGGTACGGCCTACAACCTGTACCACCGCACCATTAACGGCATCGGCAATCTGTGCCGCGGCTTCTTTAGCAGTCAGCGGTGCGGTTTCCAGCAATTTGCCTTTAATCAATTCTCTTGCTTCCAACGCATCGTCTGCTTGTTTGACCAACGTATCCACAATACCACCTTTACCCACATACACAATGGGTTGCAATGTATTAGCTTTCGCACGCAAAAATGCGCGTTGTTTACTTGTTAATTCCATATATACTTTCCTTACTTTCCGTACTTTTTAATGAATTCTTTCAATTGCGGTACAAAAGCCCGCAACGCTTTACCGCGATGGCTGATGGCGTCTTTTTCGGCATCCGAAATTTCTGCCGAAGTTTTGCCCTCATATTCCACGGTCACAAACAGCGGGTCATACCCAAAACCGTTCTCGCCCTTTGGCGCATACCCAATACTGCCACGTACAATACCGTTTGCGGTCACCGTATCGCCGTCGGGAAACACACAACAAATCGCCGACACGAACTGTGCACCACGTTGCGCGGGGGGCACATCTTTGAGTGCATCCAGTAATTTTTCATTGCACTGTTCGTCGGTGCCGTTCTCTCCTGCATAGCGTGCGGAATATACGCCGGGTGCACCATCCAGAGCATCCACCATCAATCCCGAATCGTCTGCAATAGCGGGCAAGCCCGAAAACTCACAGGCAGATGCCGCTTTCAAATAAGCATTCTCGGCAAAAGTTTCACCGGTTTCATCTACTTCCGGCAACACAATGCCAAGGTCGGTATCGGTGACCGCCTCAATGCCGAGCGGCTCTAAAATACGCCGCAATTCAAGCAATTTATGAGCATTATGAGTAGCAATGATAAAACGCATATACTGTATCTCCTTATTCCGCAAATAACGCATCCGCAAAAGTTTGCGGGTCGAAGGGTTGCAAATCGTCAATCCCCTCGCCGACACCGATAAATTTCACCGGCACTTTCAAATCACCATGCAAAGCCAGAACCACGCCGCCTTTGGCTGTGCCATCCAGTTTGGTGAGCACGATGCCGGTCAAACCTGCGACCTCTTTGAATTCTTTTGCTTGGTTGACTGCGTTTTGACCGGTGGTAGCATCCAGCACCAACAGCACTTCTTTGTCTGCATCCGGTAATTCTCTATCAATGATACGGCTGATTTTATGCAGTTCGTCCATCAGATGTTTTTTGTTATGCAAACGACCCGCAGTATCACAAATCACCACGTCACACCCACGGGACTTTGCGGCGGCAATGGCATCAAACACCACTGCACCGGGGTCAGCACCTTGCGCATGACGAACAATATCCGCATGTGCACGACCTGCCCACACTTCCAGCTGTTCAATCGCTGCATCACGAAACGTGTCAGCAGCCGCAAGCAACACTTTTTTGCCATCTTTTTGCAAATTGTGTGCCAGTTTGCCGATAGTGGTGGTTTTACCCACACCATTGACACCGATAACCAAAATCACCGACGGTTTGGTATGCAGTTGCAACGCCTGTTCACCACGCAACATATCCGCCACAATGTCCTGCAACAGCGCACGCACTTTGGTGGTGTCGGAAACCCGCTCTTCTTTCACGCGGGTTTCCAATTGTTCACGTAACAGGGCAGCAGTCACAATACCGACGTCGCCCATAATTAAGATTTCTTCCAATTCATCAAACAATTCACGGTCGATTTTCACGAATGCTTTGAGCACACTGCCCAGCGGTGCCATCATCGCATCACGTGTCTTTTTCAAACCGCCACTGAATTTCTCGAATAAACCCATGTTTTACTCCTTATGCCTTGGCATCTAATTTGAGACCCAGTTTCTCCTCTACCTCGCTGGCACGCAGCTCAAGCATCTTAGAAACACCACGTTCTTGCATGGTAACACCATACAACGTATCTGCTTCTTCCATCGTACCACGACGGTGGGTGATAGCAATAAACTGTGTCTTATCACACATACGACGCAAGTATGCTGCATAACGGTCAACGTTGACATCGTCCAGTGCGGCTTCCACTTCGTCCAGCACACAGAACGGGGACGGTGTTACTTTTAAGATGGCAAACAACAATGCCGTAGCAGACAATGCTTTTTCACCGCCGGACAACGCATCCAGATTTAAGATAACCTTTCCGGGGGGCTGAATATACATATCAATGCCGGAATTGAGAATATCCTCAGGGTCAGCCAATCGCAGTTCACCTTTACCGCCACCAAACATTTCGGCGAAAACAATACCGTAGTAATAGTTGATTTGCTTAAAGCGTTCAATAAAAATTTCACGCATATGCACGGTGAGCTTCTCAATCTGTTTTAACAGTTCATTGCGGGAGTTTTCTACATCCTCCACGTTGGTTTTCATGAACTGATACCGTTCATTGACCTCTTTATATTCTTCGATAGCTTCCACATTGACACTGCCCAGCGCACGAATCTTGTTTTTCAGTTCGGCGACTCGACGGTTTGCTTCACCGACGTTTTCAATCGGTTTTGCCACCGCTTCCGCTTCCATACGGGTGAGTTCATATTCCTCATACAAACGGCGGGTTAAGTCATCCACTTGTTTTTGTACGGAAATACCCTTTTCTTCCAAACGGGCGACCTCTTGACCCAGACGCTCACGCTCGTCATTCTTCTCGCGTGATTGTAAGCGCAAGCGGGTTTGCTCTGCTTCGCCCTCTTGCCGTTTTTGCACCAACGCTTCGATTTGTGCGTTGGAAGCGCCCGCCTCATCACGCAGTGCTTGCGCTTTTGCCAATATATCCGCAATTTTCGTTTCGATATCAGCGTTGGCGAGTTTCAGCAACTCAATCTGCGCAAGCAAGTTCTGACGGTGTCCGTCCGCATCGTTGCGACGGCTTTCCAAATCGGCAATCACCGCTTGCAAACTTTCAATTTCTTTTTGTGCAGCAAGTGCGTCCAAACGAGATTGCGCAATCTGTGCAGACAACGATTCTCTCTGTTCGGACAACTCTCTGCGTCCGCCCGAAACCGCTTCGATTTCCGCTTCCAGAGCCGCTTTTTCAGCGTTTTTCTGTTCAATTAACACGGTAGCGGATGCCGCGGTTTCTTTGGATTGTACCGCACGCGCATTGAGCGATTCGATTTCCGCAGTCGCCTCTTGCACGGCCTGTTCACCGGCTTGCGCCAATTCACGCAAACGACGTACCTCCGCTTCACAACGGATACGGTCTTCCTGCGCTGTAATCAATTCGCCTTTCGCACCACTCAAAGCCGCTTCCACTGCAGCAATATCTTGTTGCAAGCGAGCATACTCCTGCATGGCGGTTTTTGCCTTTTCGGTGAGAGTTTCCGCCTCTTTCTCAAAGCGTTCAATTTCCGCACGACGAGACATCAGACCTGCACCTTTGATGCTGGAACCACCGGTCAGCGAACCACCGGCGTTGACCACCTGACCATCCAGCGTCACCACACGGAATTTATAGCCGTATTTACGAGCAATTGCGGTCGCATAATCCAAGTCTTCTGCAACAACAGTGCGACCAAGCAAATTTTCCGCAATATCGGCGTACTGTTTGTCAAAAGATACCAAGTCTACCGCAAGACCTACAAATCCTGCTTCCGCATCGGGATTTTCCTGCAAACGTTTGCCTTTGATGTAGGAAAGCGGCAAGAAAGTCACACGACCACCATTATTATCTTTCAAATAACGGATAGCACGTTTAGCATCTTCGTCACGGTCGCACACAATATTCTGTGCCGCCGCGCCCAGAGCGGTTTCTACCGCAAGCGCATACGCCGCTTCCGCACGAATGAGACGAGAAACAGGGCCGTGAATGCCACGCAACTGTCCGTTTTCGGACTGTTTCATCACCGTTTTAACGCTCTGGGCAAAGCCGTCAAGGTTGCGCTCCAGTTCGGTGAGCAAACGTGCACGACGTGTTTTCTCTTCAGCATCCAATTTCAGTTTATCCGCTTGTGCTTTGGCGGTTTCTACCTTTCCGATACGGCTGTCATACCGCATTTGGTAGCCGTTAACCGTATTTTGCAACGATTCGATGTTTTCACAGCAAACCTTCAAATCGTTTTCACATTGTTTCAATTCGTCATCGGTTTTGCGGTTTTGTTCGGTACGCAAAGCCACCGCCGCAGTCACCTGCGACAAACGCAAGGTGATTTCAGACAGTGAGGATTCACCGGTACTCACCTTAACACGCAAGTCCGACAACGCCATCGCAATTTCGTTGGCTTTCGCAGACAAGGCTTCCATCTGACCCGCCGCCGATTCGCTGTTACGGGACAGATTTTCCATTTGTTCGGAAAGATCGAGTTGCTGTTGTGTAGCGTTTTCAATTGCCGTCTGTTTCTCAACAATTTCAGCTTGGCGGGCGGCAATATCTTCATCAATATGACGATTGCCGTCATCTGCGTTTTGAATTTCCGCTTCCATACGGGCAATGTTTTCGGTGTTGTGCGCAATATCATTGTGCAACACGGCCACACTGCTGTCATGCTGTGCCGCTTGTTCTAACAGTTCGCCTGCTTGACGACGAATATCATCCATCTGCACGTTGAGTTGTTGCGCCACCATATTGATGCGTTCGATTTCCTGTTCGAAATCGTCCTGCAAATCCCCGACCTTTTCATATTGTGTGCGTGCCAATTCCAGTTTGGCATCGAGTTCACGCAACACACCGCGGGATTCGTTCATGGTGCGCAACCACAAACCGATTTCCAGTTCTTTTTTCTCGCCCGCATAAGTCAAGAATTTCTTCGCTTTTTCGCACTGTTGTGCAAGCGGTCCGACACGATTTTCCAATTCCTGCAAAATATCACGCAAGCGCACCAAATTATCTTCCGCCACCTGCAAACGACGTTCTGCTTCGTTTTTATGATGACGATATTTCGCAATACCTGCCGCCTCTTCGAAAATTTCACGGCGGTCATGCGATTTGGACGAAACGATAGCGTCAATTCTACCCTGTCCGATAATGGAATAACCGTCTCTACCCAAGCCGGTATCCATAAACAACATTTGAATATCTTTCAAACGCACCGCGGCATTATTGAGCATATACTCGCTTGCACCCGAGCGGTAGCAACGGCGGGTCACTTTCACGTCATCCGCATCAAAATCGAGTGCTCTGTCTTCGTTGCTGATAATCAGCGAGACCTCTGCGTATCCCATCGGTTTGCGCACGGTGGTGCCATTAAAGATAACGTCTTCCATTTTGGTACTGCGCAAACTTTTGCTGGACTGCTCACCGAGCACCCAACGGATAGCGTCACTGATATTCGACTTACCGCTGCCGTTAGGACCAACAACCGCGGTGATACCGTCACTGAATTTCAAAACGGTTTTATCGGGAAACGATTTAAAACCGTGTATTTCCAACGCTTTGAGTATCAATTCATCTCACCTCTTTAAAACCTTAATACCCCATCAGCTGCAACGCTTCTTTTGCAGCCAGTTGCTCTGCTTCTTTTTTGCTTCTCGCTTTACCGGTGCCGATACTATTGGAATTGAGATACACTTGCACCGTAAACTGTTTGCGATGGTCAGGACCCGACGCACCCGTCAGGACATATTCCAGCTTTTCGCCGGGGTTTTGCTGGATTATCTCCTGGAGGGTAGTCTTATAATCTTTAAATTGTCTGCGGCGTTGGTTTTGTGCTTCCGCCACAATGAACCGCAACACGAATTTCGTGGCAGGTTCTAAACCGCCGTCCAGATAAATAGCGGCCACAATCGCTTCAAAAGCATCCGCAAGAATAGACGGACGCCCTGCACCGCCCGACATTCTTTCGCCTTTTCCCAGCCGCAAGAATTCACCTACCTGCAACTGTTGGGAATACGCATACAGTGCTTTCTCACACACCACCGCCGCACGCAATTTGGTCAATTCACCTTCCGCGCTGCCGTCTTTGTGAAACAGCTCATTGGCAGTGATAAATCCCAGCACCGAATCGCCCAAAAATTCCAGACGTTCGTTACTGGACAACCCCCTGTCCCCTTCGTTTGCATACGAAGAATGGGTCAGGGCGTTTTCCAAAAGGGATACATCTTGAAAGGTGTATCCAATGTTATTCATTAAGGGTTGCAAATCCTGTTGCATCCCGCTCACTCCTTATTTTCAGTGCTCACCGCTTCGGTGATTGCCTCAATCACACCCGATTGTGCAAACAAAGCGGCTTGCCGAATGGCACTGCAAAATGCTTTCGCATCCGAATTGCCGTGCGCTTTAATCACAGGTTTCGCCACACCGATAATGGGAGCACCACCGTGTTCGGAAACGTCCATTTTCTTCTTGAATGCACCAAGTTGCGGTTTGACCAGCATGGCCGCCAACATGGTCAGCAAGTTGCTTTTGAAAACACGCTTAATATTGCGCATTAACGTCAAGGTCGTGCCTTCGATACATTTCAGCAATATGTTACCGGTGAAACCGTCTGCCACCACAATGTCCGCCGCCCCGGCAGGTACGTCACGTGCTTCGATATTGCCCATAAACGGTAAATCGCTCTCTTTGAGCATTGCGTAGGCTTCTTGTTGTAAAGCGGTACCTTTGCATTCTTCGGTGCCGATGTTGAGCAAACCGATTTTTGCATCCTTACGACCGAGCACACGGGTCATATAAATATGTCCCATCTGTGCAAACTGCACCAACATCTCGGGACGGCAATCCGCGTTTGCGCCGCAATCAATCAACAAAAACGGATTGGTGTCTGCGGGAATGAGCGGTGCCAACGCAGGACGAGATACGCCTTTGATACGCTTGACAATAAAAGTGGCACCCATAATCAGCGCACCGGTACTGCCGGCACTGACAAACGCATCACCATCGCCCGCCGCCAACAAGCGTAAACCTTCCGCCATAGAACTGTTTTTCTTCGCTTTGAGAACCGCACGCGGTTCATCTTCCATTTCCATCACGTCAGGGGCATCCACGATGGTCATACCATCCAAACAAATACTATGTTTTGCAGACAAATCACGAATGATTTCCTCTCTGCCGACCAAGGTTACCTCTACCGAAAGGGTCTTTACCGCCATTGCGGCGCCACGCAAAATTTCCAGCGGTGCATTATCGCCACCGAAAGCATCTACTATAATACGCATATTATCAGTCTCCCTTCCTCTCTTCTAACATGGCAAGCGCCCTCTCCGACAGTGCGGCATAGCGCATTTTTTTATCACGGATATGATTTTCAAGCGGCGGTAAAATACCAAAATTGGCACCCATCGGTTGAAAATCCGTTGTTTTGGTACATACATGGGATGCGAGCGCACCCATCATTGTCTCACGCGGCAAGATTAGCGGGGATTCGCCTTTGACCAAGCGTGCGGCGTTGATACCGGCGAGCAAACCCGATGCCGCCGATTCCATATACCCTTCCACGCCAGTCATCTGCCCTGCAAAAAACAAATTTTTTCTGGATTTTACAGCAAAATCCGCACCGAGAAAATCGGGGGATTGCAAAAATGTGTTGCGATGCATCACACCGTACCGCATAAACTCCGCTTTTTTCAATGCGGGAATCATACCAAACACTCGTTTTTGCTCACCGAATTTCAAATTCGTCTGGAATCCGACCAAATTATACAGCGTACCATCGGCGTTTTCGGTGCGCAACTGCAACACCGCCCACGGACGATGCCCTGTGCGCGGGTCCCGCAAACCCACCGGTTTCATGGGACCAAATCGCAAGGTGTCAGCGCCACGTTTGGCAAGCACCTCAATCGGCATACAACCTTCATACACTTTCAGTTTGTCAAAAGCGTGCAATGGTGCTGATTCCGCTGTGACAAGTGCTTCATAAAACGCCTCGTATTCCGCTTTGTTCATCGGGCAGTTGATATAATCGCCCTCACCCGTCTCTTCACGGTCATATCGAGAAGCACGAAAAGCACTTCCCATATCCACACTTTCCGCCGTGACAATCGGCGCTGCTGCATCATAGAAATGCAAACCGCCGCACATCTTTTCAATGTCTGCCGCCAAGCTGTCAGCTGTCAGCGGTCCTGTTGCGACCACCGTAACACCATCGGTAGGCAATTGGGTAACTTCTTCTTCCACCACCGTGATGAGCGGATGGGAACGGATTTTTTCTGTTATCGCGCCGGAAAATGCATCGCGGTCCACCGCAAGTGCCCCGCCCGCCGGCACGGCACATTCCTCTGCAACCGGCACGCACAACGAACCCAATCGTTTCATCTCTGCCTTGAGCAGACCTGCTGCGCTCTCCAACCGCCGTGCTTTCAATGAATTGGAACACACCAACTCCGCAAACAAGGGAGACGTGTGCGCAGGGGTATATTTTTGCGGTTTCATTTCATACAACTGCACGGGAATACCCGCGCTAGCCACCGCATACGCCGCTTCACAACCGGCAAGACCGGCGCCGATAACGGTTACTTTCTTTTCACTCATACTTTCTCAAATCCACAATTTTCAGTGCGGCAATACACACCGCCGTTTTTACCTTTGCGTTTGAACAGAGTTTTGCCGCATTTGGGACAGGTTTCTGCCGTCGGCTCATCCCACGTCATAAAATTACAAGTGGGATAGTTTTCACAACCAAAGAATTTGCGGTTGTGGCGGGATTTTTTCATGATGATTTTTCCACCGCAATCAGGACACACACCTACGGTTTCTTCCACAATAGGTTTGGTGTTCTTGCAGTCAGGATAAGCGGGGCAAGCGAGGAATTTACCGAATCTGCCGGACTTGACAACCATTTTCCGTCCGCACAGTTCACACACCTCATCGCTTTCCACTTCAGGCACTTTGATGCGTTCACCCGACAAAGAGGTTTCTGCCTCTTGCAAAGTTTTGGAAAAGTCCACGTAAAATGCATCCAGCGTATTCACCCAATTTTTCTTGCCGTTTTCCACCGCATCCAACTGTTGTTCGATTTGCGCGGTGAATTCGGTATCGACAATCTGCGGGAACTTATCCTTCATCAGAGAGGTCACCACTTCACCCAAAGCAGTGGGTTTGAGCGCCTTGTTTTCCCGCTCAATATATTCACGGGATAAAATGGTGCTGACAGTCGGCGCATACGTAGACGGACGACCGATGCCGTTTTCTTCCATTTCCTTAATCAACGAAGCTTCGGTATACCGTGCGGGCGGTTGAGTGAAATGTTGGTTACCTTTCAGTTCACGGGTCACAAAAGTATCCCCTTCGCTGATAACGGCAAGCGGACGATTCTCGTCCTCTTTTTCATCCTTACCTTCCACGTACAAAACAGTATAACCGTCAAATTCCACCGTGTAACCGGACGATTTAAAGATATACTGACCCGCCGCAATGTCTGCTTGGCAGGTTTTTTGCTGTTGGTCAGCCATCAAACTGGCAATAAAACGTTCCCAAATCAGCTTATAAAGTTTATATTGGTCACTCGACAGAGAGCCTTTCACCTGCTCAGGTGTCAAAGACGGCATAGACGGACGAATCGCTTCGTGTGCATCCTGCGCATTGTTTTTGCTTTTGAACACACGCGCTTTTGCAGGCAAATACGCATCGCCGTAGGTTTCTTTGATATATGCCGTACCGCTGGCACGCGCTTCGTCGGAAATGCGCAAAGAGTCGGTACGCATATAGGTGATTAAACCCGTCGTGCCTTCGCCCTCAAGTTCCACACCTTCATACAACTCCTGTGCCGCTTTCATGGTGCGATTAGAAGAGAAACCAAGTTTGCGGTTGGCTTCCTGTTGCAAAGTAGAAGTGATAAAAGGAGGCGCGGGTGCAATTTTACGTTTACCGGTTTTTACCGAAATCGCTTTAAAGGTCTCCCCTTGCAATTCCGCCAAAATAGCGTTAGCTGTTTTCTCGTCTTTGATTTTCAGTTTACCTTTGGCGTTACCATGCAAACGAGCGGGGAAAGTTTTGCCCTTTTCGGTGCGAGACAAAGCCGCATCCACCGTCCAAAACTCCTCGCTGACAAAACTGCGAATCGCATTCTCACGGTCTACCACCAAACTGACGGTAGCGGATTGCACACGACCTGCCGAAAGGCCCTGGCGAATACTTTTCCACAAAAAAGGACTGAGTTTGTAGCCAACAATACGGTCTAATATACGGCGTGCTTGCTGTGCATCCACTAAATCCAAATCCAATTTGCGCGGTTTCTGCATGCCTGCCGTCACACCGCTGCGGGTAATTTCATTGAACGTCACACGGTTTTTTTGCGCAGTATCCAATTCTAAAATCTGTGCCAGATGCCACGAAATCGCCTCACCTTCACGGTCAGGGTCAGTTGCGAGGTACACGCACTCCGCATCCGCTGCTTTAGCACGCAATTGACGGATCAATGCAGTTTTGCCGGGGATGTCCATATAACGCGGTTTGAACTGCCGTTGAATATCCACGCCGAGTAAACTTTTGGGCAGATCACGCACGTGACCCATTGAAGCGACCACTTCGTATCCTGCACCCAAATATTTCTGAATAGTTTTAGCCTTGGCAGGCGACTCCACGATGACCAGTTTCGACATAATGACCGGTCTCCTTTCTTCACAACCTGATGAAAATTAACGTTTTATCTTTTTGCGGTATTGCTGACCCGCTGTTTGTTCCACACATTGTAACATTTCCAGCTCGGTCAACAGTATCAGTAAACGGTGCGGGGGTAGTTCCGCTTTCTTTGCCAACACATCCACTAAACACGGTTGTTCATCCATCAGAGCGAACACCCGTTTGGCTTCTGTGGACGCCTCTGCGGGACATTCCACCATCACGGTTTCTGTTATTTTCTCATTTATCATTTCTGTATTGTGCGCTTCTTCGGTATGTCCAAAAGCCGCTTTACGACAGGTTTCCTCCGCACTTTTGGCCGCTTCTATATCCAGTATGCCGGCATATCGCTCTGCATACTCTTCCAAAATGTCCGTCGCACACGATACCAGTACGGCACCTTGCCGTATCTGTTGATGCGCACCGTCGTGTTTTCCATCAAAAACATCTCCCGGCACAGCAAACACTTCTTTACCTTGCTCCCGTGCAAAGTTTGCCGTTATCAACGTCCCGCTTCGCGCCGGTGCCTCGGTGATACAGGTGCCCACGCACATACCCGCTATCAAACGGTTACGCACGTGATAATCACACTTTTCTTTGGTAAAAGGCGGATACTCGGTGACAATCGCTCCGCCTCTTTTGAGTATTTCTCGGCGCAGTGCCGTGTTTTCGGGTGGGTATTCCACATCGGGCGACGCCGCTTTTACCAGCACCGTCTTTCCGCCCACATACAACGCACCTTCGTGCGCTGCGGCATCACCATACTTAGCACCGCCGCTGACCACAATTGCGCCTGCCGCCGCCAATCCGGCACTCAGACAAAACGTGAGTTTTGCACCGTTATCCGAAATACCGCGGGTGCCAACCACCGCAATGGCGGGCAAAGTATTAAAATCGGGCAACGCACCTTGCACATACAGCACAGCGGGAAAACCCGCAATATGCCGTAGACTGTCGGGATACCGTGCATCGTCCGGCGTGAGTATCCAACCACCCACTTGTTGCATATCCGCCACAATGCGAGTGGCATCACGCAGTGATTTATCTGCCAGCGCCTGTACGATTGCAGACCGTAACCCCAACCGTTCCAATTGCTTTTTATCCGCAGCATAGATATCACCGATATCTTCAAAATGCTCAAACAACAAATTGATAACCGTTGAGCCGATCGGCAAACGTCGTTGCAGCCAAATCCAATATAAACGGCGGTCAGGATTCATGCGTCACCCCGCCTTTTCATCTCCCACATCACAATTCCCGCCGCCATCGCCGCATTGAGCGATTCGGCACGGCCGTCCATGGGAATGGTCACACGTGCATTACAAGCGGCAATCGTTTGTGATTTCAAGCCGTTGCCTTCGTTTCCAATTAAGCAAACACATCCGTTGTGCAGTACCGTTTCCCGAATATCTTGTGCATCCGCGTGCGGCACACAAGCATACGTTTGAAAGCCACCCGCACGCAAATCGGCAACCGCCGCAGTCATATCCGTAACGTAAAATAACGGCAGCCGAAACACGCCGCCCATACTGCCACGCAACACTTTCGGATTATACACATCACAACAACCCGCAGACAGTAACAAACCGTCCAGCCCCAATGCCTCAGCAGTACGCACTGTCGCGCCCAAGTTGGCGGGGTCTTGGACATCTTCCAACGCCAGATACCGTCCGTTTGCAGACAACGCCGTCAGTGCCGCGCGGGTTTGCGGCATCTCACAAATGCAAAAAATGCCCTGCGGAGAGGTCGTTTCGCCAATATGCTGTGCCAATGCAGGCGTGATAAGCAATGCCGTGTGTGCAGCTTGCAAAATCGGTTGCAACTGTGCCGCATATGTAACCGATGCCTGCTCAGTATATAACACCGTTTGGATACCTATACCGGACACCGCCGCATCGTTGCAAAGACGCGCGCCCTCGCACACAAACAGGTTATGTTTACGACGAATACGGCCGTCTGCAGACAGTTGTTTGAACAGTTTTACGTGTTGATTATCCTTGCTGCTAACCACCATATGGCATACCTCCTCACTGCAAAAATCGGGCGTATAAAACGGAAACGGCGCCCATCGGTCTTGCCGATGGGCGCAATTAGAGCTTATTTAGAGAGCGCTTTTTGAGCTTTGACAACCAGCGCTGCGAAAGCAGCAGAATCGGTTGCAGCCAGTTCAGCCAGCATTTTGCGGTTCATGGTGATACCCGCTTTTTTCAAACCGTTCATGAAAGTGGAATAATTCATGCCGTTGATTTTCGCAGCAGCGGAAATACGAGCAATCCACAGACGACGGAAATCACGTTTACGCTGTTTACGGCCGATGTAAGCATACTGACCGGATTTCATAACCGCTTCTTTAGCAGTTTTGAACAGCTTGGATTTCGCACCATAGTAACCCTTTGCGAGTTTTAATACTTTCTTTCTTCTTTTGCGCGTCATCATTGCGCCTTTAATACGAGCCATGTTTCGTAACCTCCGTCCTTATTTGTAGGGAATCATGCGCTTGACCTTCGCGACATTGGTTACGTCAGCGATAGCGGTCTGGCGAAGATTTCTTTTACGTTTGCTGGTTTTCTTGTTCAAGATGTGGGATTTGTAGGCGTGTGCGCGCACCACTTTGCCGGTTTTGGTCAGCTTAAAGCGTTTTTTCGCGCCACTGTGCGTTTTAATTTTAGGCATAGTTTATATCCTCCTTAAATCTTTGCTTTTTACTTTGCGGGCTTCGGTGCCAAGAACATCAACATTGTACGACCTTCGAGTTTTGCGGGCTTTTCAACCACGGCAAATTCCGCGCAAGCCTCTGCAAATCGTTTCATAGCGTCCAAACCGATTTCGGGATGGCCCATTTCACGACCGCGGAAACGGATGGAAACCTTGACTTTATCACCCTGTTTGATGAAACGCTGTGCATGGTTAACCTTGGTGTTAAAATCACCGATATCGGTGTTCAAACCCAGACGCACCTCTTTCACGTCCACCACATGCTGGTTTTTCTTGGCTTCCTTTTCACGTTTTGCCTGCTCGAAACGATATTTTCCGTAATCAGCGATACGGCAAACCGGCGGGTTAGCATTCGGAGAGATTTTAATCAAATCGAGTCCGCTGTCGTCAGCAAGTTTTTGCGCTTCTTTTGCGCTCATAATGCCGACCTGCTTTCCCTCCATGTCAATGACACGCACTTCGTTGTCACGGATTTGTTCGTTGACCTGCAGTTCTTTGATGGCTATGGATAAGCACCTCCACCACTGTTTAACAGTGAAAAATCATAAAACGCGGGCAGCATACACTGCCCGCGTCAATACGCAACTATCCCTAAAAGGAAAAGGTATCAGCCTGTCGGAACGCAATCCTGAGGCGAGAACGGGCAAACGTTCTGCTTTGTTTTACCGCGTTATTATAACAGACTGTTTTTGGTTTGTCAAGCATTTATTGTCCGGTTTTTTCAAGATATTCTTCCAGACACCATCCGTTGCTCATAATTTCCTTTGCAACTTCCTTGCCGACGTAGCGATAATGCCACGGTTCATAGATAACACCGGTCACATCTTCTTTGCCTTTGGGGAACCGCAAAATAAAACCGTATTCCGCACAATGTTCATATAACCATTTAAACGATGCGGTGTTTTCAAAATCTTGGCTCAAAGAATAATTACCGCTGCCGCCAACATCTACAGCGAGTCCCGTACTGTGTTCACTTTGGCCGGGGCGTTTGACAACCGTGGCAGCTTTCACTTCGGCATCCGCTTGCCCATACCCTTTCTTTTTCCATTTATCCACTTCGTTCCAGTACAACGTCTTTTGTCTGGCAACAGATCGATAACAGGAAACCGCTTGTAAATTGAGCGACGGGTCGGCAGCATTGCCCGCTGCAATCATTTCACGCAACGCCTCCACTGCTCGACTGTCAAACAATGTCTTTGCATTACCGGGAATCAATTCAACAGCGGTAAAACTCGAATCATACTCTTCCGGCAACGTATTCCAATCGTTTGCCAATTTCAAATACCACACGGCATTCGCCGGTTGCACATATCTTCCCTCTGCGCTCAGCGTGGTAACGGTTAGCTTGGTGGTTGCGGCCGCTGTCGTTTGGGTTGTGGTGGCCGTGGTGGTCACGGCAGTTGCGGTAGTGGCAGTCGTGGTAGTAGCTGAAGTCGTGGTGACGGTAGTTTTAGAAGTTTCGTTTTCATGATACAGCGAAAACAATGCCGATACTACCAACACCAGCCCTACCAATAATAAGACGATTGCTAAAATCAACGCAATTTTTACCTGCTCCCTCGTAACCTTTTTACGGGGACGTCCATGCTTATCCATATATACACATCCTATTTAAGTTGCATTTTCTACAATATACCACAAATTCTATATATTTTCAAGGGATACAAAAAGAAAATCGCCGCGTATAACGCAGCGATTTTCTTTGCCCTTCTTGCCGAGCCGCTAAAAGCGGTTTCCGAGGGCGGGCACAAACAGTGTATGCACCCCTCACCGTTTTATTCCGACTTTTCGGGATATTTCACTTCTTTATCAATGGTTTTGACAGGGTCGGCAAACGCATCGCTTACCGTCACTTCCAAATGCAAATGGCAACCGTCCGCACTTTCACACGGCACGCCGGACAATGTGCCGATTTTATCCGCCGCTTTCACCGTGTCCCCCGCTTTTACCGAAGCAGTGACACCGCAATACTTGGAATGCACGCCGAAACCATGGTCTACCACAATGCAACCACCCCACGCCGCATCCTCGGCAACGCTTTTAACCGTGCCGTCCGCAATCGCTTTCACCGTCATTCCCTCGTTGCCGCTGAAATCCGCACCGTTATGACAGCGCCAATCCCCCATGGTAGCGGAATAAACAGGTGTCGATCCACTGTACGCTTTGGAAACGGCGTTAGAGCCGGGCAATACAAACAACGGTTCTGCCGCTTGTGTAGGTGCCACGGTGGTAACAGCAGTGGTGACTGCGGTTGTAGTGGTGCGGGTATCCGCTACGTTAGTGAGCGGCTCTACCACCTGCTGTCCCTGCGTTTGTTCGGTTTTACCGTCCTGTTCGTTTTTGGCAAGGCCATTCACATCGAGGAACATAGCAAACGCCACACCGCCTACCACCAACAGACAAACCGCCAATACCGCAAAAAATCCTCTGCCGGATATAAATTTTTTAAATTTTGAAGGTTTTCGTATTGTTGACATATCATTTCTTCCTTTCCGAAAAATATCCGCATTCATAGTGTGAACGGATTTGTACGTTTTATGCCAAAAAATAAATGTATACAAATCCACAAAGGTGTGTTATACTATATTTCGACATTTGATGAAGGCAGGTGTATACTATGTCTGTAGGGTTCCCTCTATATATCGATTTAGAAGACAATAATTGCACCATTTTCGGCGGTGATGAAACGGCTTTTGAAGCCGCTTGTACCCTGCGTCGTTTTGGCGCAAAGGTCACCATTATCAATCCGACTGCCTGTGAAAAATTACTGCAAATGGAACAAGACGGTGAAATTCGCTATCTGCGCCGCAGGTATTTCCGTGGCGACTGCTCCTCCGCACGTCTTTGCTGTGCATTCACCGATGATGCCGCTATGAATATTGCCATTTCAGACGAATGCAAAAACAAATCCGTTCCGGTTGCAGTAAATAAGCCTGCGGGATTTGGTACGTTCCAACTGCCGCATGCCGCCATCGAGCAAGACACGGTGATTGCCGTGTCGGGAGACAGTGCGCCGGATTGTCAGCAATACATCACCGCTCGTTTGCAATCGCTTTTGCCGCTCCTTTTAGAAGAATATGAGAAGGCGAAAAAATGAGACTTTTAAAAAGCCGTTCTTCATTCGAAGAACGGCTTTTTGGTTGCGAATAATCAGATGCGATTTTGCTGATCAAAACGATTCTGTTTGTTTTGGCTGTTCTGATTATTTTGTTTATTCTGATTGTTTTGCTTGTTCTGATTGTTCTGCTGCTTCTGATTGTTCTGCTGATTCTGATTGTTCTGACGATTTTCCTGCATGATACTTTACCTCTTTTCCGCCTTAAACTTTAGGTGCGGCAAGCAAACAGTATTTGCTTGCCGTCCCATACGTAGTGTTACCAACGGCATGTTTGTTATACGCCACAACCAAAAAGAAAAAAATACTTGCAATTTTAAAGAATATATGGTAATATTACTTTAAAGTAAAGATTGTATGTAAAGGAGTGGGGCGACCCGCTCTTTTGTATTGTTGAGGTGAATTTAAAAAACATGGCAAAAAAACGAACAGGCGGTGCTGGTAATACCGCCGACATTGTACGCCGTCTGGCAGAGCCTATCGCAGAACAAGCGGGTGTGTTCATTTGGGATGTCCGTTTTGTGAAAGAAGGCGCCGATTGGTACTTGCGGGTGTTCATCGACCGTCAAGAAAATGGCGTTACTATCGAAGATTGCGTGGCAGTGTCCCGCAAACTCAGCGATGTATTGGATGAGAAAGATCCCATTGCACAATCCTATTGTTTAGAAGTCAGTTCACCCGGTATTGAGCGGGAACTGACCCGCCCCGAACATTTTGAAATGTTCACCGGTGCCGCCGTGGTGGTGCGCTTATATCAAGCGTTAAACGGAGAAAAAGAATTTGCAGGTATTCTGCAAGCACCGACCGAAGAAAACAAAGTGGTGCTCATCGACATTGATGACAACACGTTGGAATTTGACCGTAAAGAAATCGCCGCCGTACACGTTTTGGAAGAAGAATACGATACGGCAGACGATGCACAATAAATGAAAAGTCATAAACGGAGGGTTATCTCATGACAAAGAAAGAAACAACCGAGTTCTTTGAAGCACTCAAAATGCTCGAAATCGAAAAAGGCATTTCCGGCGAATACTTGATGGAAAAAATTCGCACCGCCATCGTCAGTGCGGTCAACAAAGATTATGATACCAAAGACAACGTCACGGTAATCATGGATCCTGTTGCCAATGCTTTCAAAGTTTCCATCCGCAAGGAAATCGTGGAAGAAATCACCGACCCGAAAACCGAAATTCTGCCGGAAGCGGCGGGTAAATATACCAGAAAACCCGTTGTAGGCAATTTCGTGGAAATTCCGCTCGAACCCAAGCAGTTCGGCCGTGTGGCTGCGCAAGCGGCAAAACATACTATCCATCAAGGCATCCGCGAAGCAGAAAAAAGTCAACAGATGGAAGAGTTCCAGCGTTGTAATCAAGAATTGGTTACCGCACTTGTCCGTCGCGTTGATCCCCGTACCGGTGCTGTTACCGTGGAATTCGGCAAAGGCGAATCGGTGTTGCCCAAAACCGAGCAAATCGGCGACGAAGTCATCACCGAAGGCAGCCGTATCAAAGTGTATATCGTTGACGTGAAAAACAACGAAGGCGACCCGCGCGCACTCATTTCCCGCACCCATCCCGGTCTTGTCAAAAGATTGTTCGAAATGGAAGTGCCGGAAATCTTTAACGGCGTGGTAGAGGTGAAAGCGATTTCCCGTGAAGCAGGTTCTCGCACCAAAATCGCCGTGGTTTCCCACGACGAAAACGTCAACCCCATCAGCGCTTGTATCGGCGTGCGCGGTGCGCGTATTGCCGGCATCGTTGAAGAATTGGGCGGTGAAAAAATCGACGTCATCGAATACAGCGAAGACCCCACCGTATTCATCGCCGCCGCATTGTCCCCCGCCAAAGTGTTGTCGGTGGAAGTTGACCCCAATGGCGAAAAAGCCTGCCGTGCCACCGTGCCGGACGGTCAATTGTCCCTCGCTATCGGTAATAAAGGTCAAAACGCTCGCTTGGCGGCACGCTTGACCGGCTGGAAAATTGATATCCGCCCCGAAAGCGGTTTCTACGGCGAGGATACCGCCGACTAATCCATCTCAAACGGAAAGGAGAAAACGCTATGCCCGAAAAGAAAATTCCGCAACGGCGTTGTGTGGGTTGTAACGAGCATAAACCCAAACGTGATTTAATCCGTGTAGTGCGCACCGAAAACGATGGCTTCGCCATTGATTTGACCGGCAAGAAAAACGGGCGCGGCGCATATATTTGCAACAGCCTTGCCTGTCTGCAAGCTGCACACAAGAAACACGCGTTAGAGCGTTCTTTCTCCTGCAAGATTCCGGAAGAAATCTACGCCCGCTTAGAGGAGGAATTATTGCAAGGTGAACAGTAAATTGCTGGGCACGCTCGGTATTTGCCGTCGCGCAGGTCATCTGATACTCGGTTTTGACGCCGTGTGCGATTTAATGAAACAGCGCCGTGCAAAATGCGTGTTAACCGCCGCCGACCTGTCCGAAAAAACAAAAAAAGAACTGCTGTTTGCAGGTAAAGAACAACATACCTTGCTGTATGACCTGCCCTATGACAAAGCGACCATATCCATCGCTTTGGGTTTACAAAAACCGGTGGGCGTGATTGCCACCGATGATGAAGGCTTTGCGAAAGCCATCGCAAAACATATCCCTGCCGAAATAAAGGAGGACGATGCCCTATGATGATAAAATATCGTGTCAGTGATGTTGCCAAAGATTTTGGCGTCCCTGCAAAAGAAATTATTGAATTGCTTTCTAAATATTTTGAACCCGCGAAAAAAAGCGCAACCGCATTAGAAGAAAACGAACTGGATATCATTTTTGAACACTATACTCAAAAGTTCGCGGTAAGCAATTTCGACGCATACTTTGCCACCGCCGCCGAGCGTCCGGCAAAAGTGAAAGAAAAGCCCGTCGAACAGCCCAAGGAAGAAAAGAAACCTGCTGTTCAAAAGGCTGAAAAACCCGCTGCGCAAAAAGCGGAGAAACCTGCCGCAACAAAAGCAGAAAAACCTGTTCAAAAAGCACCGCAAAAGGCTGAAAAGCCGGCCGAAAAACCGGCAAAAGATACCGGTCCCGCCGTGGTGATTCCGCCGATGCAGAAAAAGAAAAAACAGCCCGCTCAGAAAATCGAACGCGGTCCGATTGAACGTCGTGTAGTGGATACCCGCACCGTGCAAGTGGACGTGGGTAAATACGACGAGAAATTTGACGTGATGGCGCAAACCAACAGCCATCGTGGCAATGAAAATGCCGTCCGCAAACAAAAAATCAATCAAAAATCACAACAATATCGCAAACCGCAACGCCGTCGTGAGACCGAGGCGGAACGTTTGAAACGTATTGAAGCTGAGCGCAAGAAAAAGCAAATGACCATTTCGGTTGGCGAAACTATCACGGTAGGCGAATTTGCTTCCCGTTTGAAAGCTACCGCCGCTGAAGTTATCAAAGCCTTGATGAAACTGGGCGTAATGGCTTCTGTCAATGAAGAAATCGACTTCGACACCGCCTATTTGGTTGCAGAAGAATTCCACGCACACGTTGAACGTGAAGTGGTGGTTACCATCGAAGAACAAATCATCGACGACAGCGAAGACGATACCGAAAACCTCCGTCCCCGTGATCCCGTTGTGGTGGTTATGGGTCACGTTGACCACGGTAAAACCTCCATTTTGGATGCTATCCGTCAAACCAACGTCACCTCGGGTGAAGCAGGCGGTATTACCCAGCACATTGGTGCATACCGTGTTAACTGCGACGGCAATAATATCACCTTCCTGGACACCCCCGGCCACGCCGCATTTACCTCTATGCGTGCCCGCGGTGCGCAGGTAACCGACATCGCCATTCTGGTGGTGGCTGCGGATGACGGCATTATGCCCCAAACCATTGAGGCTATCAGCCATGCGAAAGCGGCCGGTGTTTCCATCATCGTTGCTATCAACAAAATGGATAAACCCGAAGCCAACCCCGACCGCGTGATGCAACAGCTCACCGAACACGAATTGGTGCCGGAAGAATGGGGTGGCGACGTGATTTGCGTGCCGGTGTCTGCAAAAACCGGCATGAACATCGACAAATTGCTCGAAACCGTTCTGCTGATTGCAGAAGTGCAAGAATATAAAGCCAACCCCGACCGTGCCGCAAAAGGTACTGTCATCGAATCCCGTCTGGATAAAGGCCGTGGCCCGCTCGCAACCGTGTTGGTGCAAAACGGTACCCTGCACGCAGGCGATATCGTGGTGGCGGGTTCCAGCGTTGGTCGCGTCCGTGCAATGACCGACGAAAACGGTCGTTCTTTGCAGATTGCAGGTCCTTCCGTTCCTGTGGAAATCATGGGTCTGGACAGCGTACCCGCTTCCGGCGATATGTTCAACGCCGTTACCGACGAACGTCTCGCACGTCAGTTGGTGGAGCAGCGTAAGACTGCCGCTAAAGAAGAACGCTTTAACGAATATCAGAAAGTTACCCTTGAAAACGTATTTGACCAGATGCAAGCGGGCGATATGAAAACCCTCAACGTCATCGTCAAAGCAGACGTACAAGGCTCTGTCGAAGCTGTTAAACAGTCGCTGGAAAAACTGTCCAACGAAGAAGTGCGTGTGCGTGTTATCCACGGTGCCGTCGGCGGTGTTACCGAAAACGACGTGATGCTGGCTTCTGCTTCGGAGGCTATCATCGTTGGCTTCAACGTGCGTCCCGACCCGCTTGCACAGGTCGCCGCCGAGCAAAACGAAGTGGATATGCGTATGTACCGCATCATCTACGATTGCATCGAGGAAATCGAATCTGCCATGAAAGGCAAGATGGCGCCCAAAACCCGCGAAGTGTTGCACGGTCGTGCGGAAGTCCGCCAGGTATACCGCATCACCGGTGTGGGTCTGGTTGCCGGTTGCTATGTCTTGGACGGCAAAGTATACCGCAATGATTTGTTGCGTATTGTGCGCGATAACATCATCATCGGTGACGACAAAATGATTTCGCTCAAACGCTTTAAAGATGACCAAAAGGAAGTTGCTCAAGGATATGAATGTGGTATCGGTCTGGAGAAATTCACCGACATCAAAGAGGGCGACATCTATGAAACCTATATCATTGAGGAGTATAGAGACTAATGGGAAGTTATCGTTCCGACCGTACAAGTGAAGATATCATGCGTGAACTGACCGCCATTCTGCGAACCGTCAAGGATCCCAGAGTAGCGGGCAAGATGTTGAGCATCGTGCGGGTGGATGTCACACGCGATATGTCCTATGCCACTGTGTTTGTCAGCGCAATGGAAGGATTAGACGTGGCAAAAGCTGCCGTGAAAGGCCTTGTATCCGCCGCCGGTTATATGCGACGGGAATTAGGGCTTTCCCTGCGCTTGCGCCACACACCCGAACTGCGTTTTGTAGCCGATGATTCCATCGCTTACAGTGCGGGTATCGCCGCGACACTCAACCGCCTCCACAAGGAGGAAAGCGAAGATGAACAATAAACAAATCACACTTGAACAAACGGCAAAACTGTTGCTGCATGCAGATAATATATTGGTGCTTTGCCATCAATATCCCGACGGCGATACCATCGGTTCCGCCGCCGGTCTGTGTCTTGCTCTGCAACGGCTGGGAAAACGGGTGCGCATTGCCTGCAACGACCCTTTCCCGTCTAAATATGATTACATGACTGCACCCATCGCCTTGCAGGACTTTGCACCGGATTTCATCTGCGCCGTGGATGTCGCTGACAGCAAATTGCTAGGTGCCAACATGCAAGTATATGCGGATAAAATCGACCTTTGCATCGACCACCACGGCACCAATACCGGCTATGCGAAGCAGGTTTTGCTCAACGCCGAGGATGCGGCAACGACTATGCTCATTTTCAATTTGCTGAAATATTTGGGCGTACAACTTGACAATGAAATTGCCGCTTGCCTGTATACCGGCATCGTGACCGATACCGGTTGCTTTAAATACAGCAACACCACTGCTTCCGCTCACCGCATTGCAGCCGACTGCATGGAAACAGGTATCCCCTACGATATGATTAATCGCATCATGTTTGACACCAAATCCCGTGCACGTATCGAACTGGAACGCCGCGCTTTAGAAGGTATTTCGTTCTATTTCAACGACCGTCTTGCCATCATGGCAATCACCAACGAAATGATTGCGCAAAGCGGTGCTACTGAGGATGATTTGGAGGGATTGCCCCCCTTGGTGCGTCAAATCGAAGGCGTGTGGGTCGGTATCACCCTGCGCGAGCACGCAGACGGTGGCTTTAAAGTGAGCATGCGCACCGGTAAACACGCCAACGCCTCCAACCTGTGCAAACTGCTGGGTGGTGGAGGACATGCTGCTGCTGCGGGCTGCCGTATCGATTTGCCTTTGCAAGAAGCGACGGACAAGCTGATACACGTCGTCGGCGAAAATGTCCTGCGTATAAAGGAGTAACATAATGGACGGTATTCTTTGCATTGACAAGCACATGGAGGTAACCTCCTTTGTTTGCTGTGCCATGGCACGCCGTATTTTAAAAGAGAAAAAAGTCGGACACGCCGGCACCCTCGACCCGATGGCGACCGGCGTGTTGCCTATTCTGTTAGGTAAAGCCACTCGTGCTCTGGATTTCTTGCCCTCACATGATAAACGCTATACTGCCACCATGCGATTTGGCTTTCATTCGGATACGCTGGATGTCTGGGGAAAGGTGCAACCAACCAACGCACCCCTTCCCACATTAACGCAAATAGAAGCGGTTTTACCCGCTTTTCGAGGCGATATTCTGCAAGTCCCTCCCATGACCTCCGCGCTCAAACAAAACGGTAAACGGCTGTATGAATTGGCGCGCGAAGGCATCGAAGTAGAACGAAAACCCCGCCCAGTTACGATTTATGCGCTGGAGATTATTGATTTTCAACCGCAAAAGGGGGAACTGACCATCGATTGCCGTTGTTCGAAAGGCACATACATTCGCTCTATCTGTGATGACATCGGCAAGGCACTGGGGTGCGGTGCGGTGATGACCGCTTTGCGACGCACCGAGGCGGCAGGATATACATTAGATGCATGCGTACCCATCACAGACGATACAGATGCCGATACCCTGCGTGCGCATATTTTACCGATAGAAACCGCCTTTTCTTCCTACCCCGCCGTCACCGTTTCCGCTGCGCAAGCGATACGGTTTCAAAACGGCGGTGCTCTCAGTTTGCAACGCCTTCACACGACCTTGCCCCCGCACACCCCTTTGCGTGTGAAGGCACCTGACGGTATGTTTTTGGGCTTGGGACAAGCAGATGATACAGATTTAAAAGTATTAAAGTTGTTTGTATAAGGTGACACGATGAACGTATACGCTGTACCGACACAACTGCATACCGTTCACGACGCTGACCGTATCATTGCGGTCGGCGTATTTGACGGTGTGCACATCGGGCACAGTGCCGTGTTGACCAAAGCGTTGCTGGAACATGACCTCACTCCCGCTGTTTTCACATTCAAACAAAGTGACAACCTCAAATCAGGCGGCAGTTTGCAAACCGATGAAGCACGCCGTAAAATATTAGAACGGCTGGGATTTGCAGATATATTCGAAGCGGATTTTACCGCGATTCAGAATATGACACCGCAAGAATTTGTGGATATGTTGCACTGTAACCTGCACGCCAAAGCCATCGTGTGCGGTTTTAACTTCCGTTTCGGCAAAGGCGGGGCGGGAGATATTCGATTATTAGAGCAACTGTGCGCGCAAGCGAATATCAAGGTTATGGTGCAGCCCGCTGTCACCTTAGACGGTGAAGCGGTCAGCTCCACCCGCATCAAACAAGCGTTAAAAAACGGAGATACTGCACTCGTACTGCGTTTGCAAGGCAGACCGTTCACGGTGGAAGCCACTGTCAAAAGCGGACAAAGGCTGGGGCGCACCCTTGGCTCCCCCACCATCAACCAACCCATTGAGGACAATATCGCCTTACCGCGTTTGGGCGTGTATGCTGCGGTTGCGACAGTGAACGGCCGTATGCTTCCTGCTGTTACCAATATCGGTATACGACCTACTGTCGGCGGAACAAAGCCGCTGGCGGAAACATATATTATAGATTTTGAAGGCGATCTTTACGGAGAAAAAATACCCGTCGAGCTGGTAAAATTTCTCCGTTCCGAACAGAAATTTGAAACGATTGTGGCACTGCAACAGGCCATCCAAAAAGATATCGCAGACACCCGTGCACTATTTGCCCCCACCAATACCACTCGTGCGGTGATTTTCGATTTCGACAACACCTTGGCAGACAGGCAAATCGCGTTTCACGCCTTTTTACAAGATTGGCTACGCAAACATTTTCCGCAAATGCCGCAAACGGAATTGTTGGCATATTGTGACCGCCTTTTAGATGTCGGGCACTACGGCTTTGTACCTTTTTCCGCTGTCTTTGACGCGGCAAAAGAAATGTTGCCGTGGGAAAACCCGCCCACGCTCGAAGAAATGTTTGCATACTTAAAAATTGCATATCCTTTGCACACCACCGTGTTCGACGATGCTGTGAAAACCATTACGCAGTTGCGCCGACGCGGCTATATCGTCGGTATTCTCACCAACGGTAACGTGCGTGTACAAACCGCAAAACTGGATATGTCCGGTTTGCGCCCGCTGGTTGACTATATGTTAATCGGCGGTGAAGAAGATATCCAAAAACCTGAGCCCGAACTTTTTTACCGTGTTGCCAAACGTTTGGGGGTACACCCTGCTGATTGTGTGTTTGTGGGTGATAACCCTAAAAACGATATTGAAGGGGCTTTAAATGCGGGTATGCGCGCCGTGTTCAAAGATTTCGGGTATCCAACCGTCACAGTAGATGACCCTCAGGTGCCACACATATCCGCTTTGCAAGAATTACTCAATCTGCTTTAAGAAAAGGAGCAACACCTCTCGGTGTTGCTCCTTTTTTCACTTTGTTTATATGTAAAGCGTTATAACTTTACATCAATATTCCCTGTAATTCCTCCGCACTCGACGCAAGGGCTTTTGCGCCGTGCAGTTCTTCCCTGGAGCCGTATCCATACAACACACCTACCGTCTCAATACCGCAAGCACGCGCACCGTCCACATCAAAACTGCGGTCGCCTACCATACACACTTGAGCGGGTGTTTGTATGTGTAATTGCTCCAACGCATAACGGATAACATCCGCTTTTTCCACCCGTGCACCACCCAGTTCACAGCCCGAAACAAAGGTGAAATATTGTTTTAAATCAAAGTGTTCTAATATGCGCTCGGCATACACGGCGGGTTTAGAAGTAGCAAGCACCAATTTGAAACCCGCTTGCTGTAAAGCGGAAAGCATTGTCGGTATACCCTCGTATACCGTGTTTTCAAACAACCCTTTATCGCCATAATACACACGATATAAGCGCAACATTTCATCTGCTTGCTCATCCGTAAGTTTAAATACAATCTTAAACTGCTCTTTAAGGGGCGGGCCGATGAACGAATACAGTTCTCGTCTATCCTCCACCACAATGCCGAAATGCTGCAAAGCATACATAATTGCATTCGTAATCCCCAAAGCAGGGTCAGTGAGCGTGCCGTCCAAATCAAAAAATATATACCGTTCCTGCATTTAGCGCCCTCCCATTTGTTTTACGTGTGGTAACAGTATTTTGGTGACCACACCAATCACACAGCCGGTGACGGCACCGGCACATAACAGTGGCAAAACATAATACAACACACCGCCCATACCCAACAACGCAAACGCCACAAGGAGCTGTCCGATATTGTGCAACACACCGCCCAACACGCTAACCCCAATCGGGCTAAAATGCTGATGACGGTAGCAGAGGCACATACCGATGAAACTCAGCACGGCACCCGCCAGACTATATAACATACCGGACACCGAGCCAAATATAAACGTCGCAAGCAACACACGCACCAATGATACCGTTACGGCGAGCGGCGCGCCCATACTGTATAAGCACAATAGCACCACCAAATTTGCTAATCCCAACTTCATGCCGGGAATACCAAACGGCAATGGTACCAACATTTCAATATAACTGAAAACAAACGCCAGTGCGACCAGCATGCCGCCCAAGGCAATACGTTTTGACACTGTGCGCCCTCCTTACAAATCCACGTCACTTTGCTGACCATTTTCAACGGTGATAACCAGTTGATGCGGCAGACATATGACACTCTGTCCACGGCGGCTGACTTTTCCTTGCCGCACACACAGTCCGTCAGGACAATCCGCATCGCTGACCCATACGGCACCATCACCTATATGCACCGTATTAAAACCACCATTTGCATCTTCTATATGCAGTTCTCGTTCTTCTAGGAGAGAAAACTCACCGTACACTTCACCGTATACCGTGATTTTAACCATTCCGTTATGTGCGGTAGGATATAAAAACAACTTGCCCAAAAGGAAAACTACGCACAACGCCAATACGAGCGCCAGTACGATACAATCGCCTTTTTTCAGAAATCGTTTTCCTCTTTTGATCATCCTACACACTTCCTAGTTATGTATCAAATCCAGTATAGGCCGTCGGATATATCCGACGGCCTAACTCTTACTCAGCTTGTATATACTTTTCCTGCACAAAAGCGGCAACATCATTCACCGCTTTAACCACCGCCTGAGAGGTCACTGTTGCACCCGCAATGCCATCCACATGACTGCCGCGGCCCGCTTCGCCTGTCAGGTACATTGGCAACACACGGTCTTTGAAACGTTCTTTAAAAGAAGATTCCTTAATTCTGGCACCATAATATTCGCTTTCCTTTTGAGACAGCACCTCGATGCCACGCAATACCGTTGTATCCGAAGATACCGTAATCGCCAATTTAATCGGCACTTCGCTGTTATATCCCGTGACAGCGGTTTGCACACGATAAGCTATCACATTTCCCTGTGCATCCGTACAGGATTCAACGACCGAAATCGCCGCTTGTTCATCTGTGAAAATAGCGGTTTTAGACACAATCTCCGGCAACCCTTCCACAGGTTGTTCAAAAGAATTAAAAACCGCTTGCCGTGCCGCCGTGGCACACCATAACAACGCTGCGGTCAACACCGCCATGCACACAATCGATACGCCTATGCGCACCACTTTGTTTTTTCGTTTCATACGGTATCTCCTTGATGTAAAAATGCAGTAAATCCATCGCTATATACCAAATCGCCGGTATGTTCCACCCAAACCGCCTCATATCCTTCGACGGTTTTGAGAAGCGCCGCCCCCTCTTGCTGCGGCATCAAAAACAAGGCGGTTGAAAGTATATCCGCCATCCCTGAATCCGGTCCTATCACCGAAACAGAGGCAAAATACTGTGCTGGTTGTAACGAATCAGGGTCAATCAGATGATGATAACGCACACCATCTACCTCAAAATACCGCTGATAATCGCCGCTGGTCACCACCGCACAATTTTGTACATCCACTGTCAGCAGATGCTCTTGCGGATTTTTGGGGTTCTCGATGCCGATAATAAACGGCTTGCCCTGTTTGTCCCCCACGGCGACCACGTTACCACCCACACTGATTAAAGCGCTATGCACGCCAAGGTCCACAGCGTATTGGGCGACCCATTGCGCCGCCAATCCTTTTGCAAAGGCGCCCACATCCAACGACATTGCGGTATCGGTCAATTGCACGGTGCCCGCCGCAGTATCCAGCACAACATTCGTTATGTCCGTGTGCTGATTAGCGGCTGACAGTGCCGCGTTCGACGGCGGGAGCGGTTTTTCTGCGTTACGTGCTTGATGCCACAAACACAAAACACTGCCCATCGCCATATTGACCTTGCCGTCGGTAAGGGTATATGCCTGCTTGCCGTATTGGAGCATACGCATCAAGTCTGTTGAAACCGTCACGGCTTCCCCCACGGCATCGTTGACCGCTTTTACATTCTGCAAACCTTGTATGGTATCGTAAATACTAAACTCATTGTGTAAAGCAGACAGTCGGGCGTGCAACTGTGCCGCCCAATCATCTGCCACCTGCTGTGACGTTGCATACAACTGTAAA
Organism: Acutalibacteraceae bacterium; assembly: GCA_045634325.1. Classification (GTDB taxonomy): domain Bacteria; phylum Bacillota; class Clostridia; order Oscillospirales; family Acutalibacteraceae; genus URNF01. The sequence continues at coordinate 70,203 of JAZRAA010000040.1, forward strand.
ACGGTCACCGTATCAAACACATCCAAATAGGTGTACTGGAACCGTTTTACAGTATCGGCACAACCGACAAAGGAAAAGAGCATCCCGCAGATGCATAAAAGCACAAGCAATCGTTTCAATGCCCTTTTCCTCCCCGTTTCAATCTTACACAGCAGCATTCATTGCTTTTTTCACGTTGATCAACATGGCGGGAACCATGATGGTGCAGCCGGCAGCCGCATCGGTGATTTTAGAATCGGTAAGTTCCATACCGGCAATATCACCTTCAGTTTTGCCCGCCAAATATTTTTGCAGGTTATCTACTTGCTCAAACCATTCCAAACCAATGCCGGAAGCAACTTTCATACCATAGTCATTTCCGAGCTGACGTTTGGTTTTCACTTCGCCGCTTTCTGCTGCAAATTTACCGTCGGTCACGGTGAATGCCTTTTGCAGTTCGTCAGCACGGCAGGCAGTTACTTTACCGTCTGCGCCAACAGCCACGCCGGTGAATTCAACGTCATAGCGAGGAGCGGTGTCTTCGCTGGAAGCATAACGAGAAGCGGTGACAGCCAGGCCCAATTTATCGGTAGCTTTTGCGCCGTCTTCTTTTGCATCGGCAGCAGCCTTGGATACCACTTTGATGAAATCGGTCACTACAATGGTGCAACCTGCGCTCAAGTCGGTGTCGACACCTTTGCCGTCTTGGGTTTGGATGCTCGAAACTTCGTTAGCTGTTTTGCCAACTACATATTTGCAGAATGCATCCACCTGCTCAAACCATTCTTGCTTTGCACCGCCATAGGTTTTCATGTTGTAATCATTACCAAGTTCATATTTGGTTCTGAAATCCGCAACATCTTTCAAAACGTCGTTTTCTATAGCGGGTTTCAACTGCACTTCGTCCAAACGGCAGGAAATGATTTTGCCGTCAGCATCGGTGAGTACCACTGCTGCGAGAGCGGTCAAGGAAGCTTCTTGCTCGCCTGCTTCGGCATTGGCGATGACCGCCATGCCCATTTTGGTTTTTGCGTCATCATCATTTTGTTTGCCGCCGGCTTCCTTGGCGCAACCGACAAACGTCACCAACAAACATACTGCTAACAAACATGCCAATACTTTTTTCATTTTTCAACACCTCTTACTTAAAATATAATTTTTACAGGACATTTCTCGGCACAAGTGCCGCAATCGATACATTTTTCGTGCGAGATAACCGCCACGCCGTCATCCAGCGTAATGGCTTGGGTAGGACAGTTTTTCGCACAGATGCCGCAAGCGATACAACCGATATCGCACACAGCTTTGACATCTTTGCCTTTATCGTGGGACGAACACCGCACCGTGTAAGGACGTCCCGCCGGTTGTAAACTAATCAAGTTTTTCGGGCAAGCTTTCACACATTTGCCACACGCAATACATGCTTCTTCATCCACCACGGCGATGCCATCTACCATATGGATGCATTGTTGCGGACAAACTTTGGCGCAAGAGCCAAATCCGAGACAACCAAACGCACATTGCTTTTGTCCACCACCGGGAGCCAACGCCGCCGCTTCACAGGTTTCAATACCGTCGTATACATATTTTGCGCCGGCACGCTCACAACTGCCCGCACAATGTACCATTGCCGCCAAACGCGTCGCTTCCTCAGCTTGTTTGCCCATGATTTCCCCAATTGCTTTGGCGCCTGCGGCACCGGCAACGGGGCATAGATGAACGGGTGCATTATCCTCGGCTATCGCCTTAGCATACGCATCACAACCGACATAGCCGCAACCGCCACAGTTAGAACCGGACAATATATTGCGTACCGCCGTTTGTTTTTCATTTTCGGCTACCGCTAATAGTTTACCCGCGACACCGAGAATGATACCAAGCAGCAGACCGACACCTGCGACAACGCCTGCTGCAATCAAAATCCCCAAATAATTTTCCATTGTCTTCCTCCTTTACAACAAGGACTTAAAGCCGAAAAATGCCAACGACATCAATCCCGCCGTCATCAACACAATCGGTGTCCCTTTAAAGGATTCCGGTATATCGTTATCTGCGATTTTTTCACGCACACCCGCCATGATGACAATAGCAACGGTAAAACCAACCGCCGTACCGAAACCGCTCACCACGCTGGTGATAAACGAATATTCATTCTGCACATTATTGAGTGCCGCACCCAACACCGCACAGTTAGTGGTGATGAGCGGCAAATATACGCCCAGGGCACGATATAACCCTACGCTGTATTTTTTGAGCACCATTTCTACCAACTGCACCAGAGCGGCGATGACTAAAATAAACACAATCGTTTGCAGATAGCCAAGACCGAGCGGTTGCAAAATACCGGTATAAATTAACGACGTAAGTGCAGAAGAAACCGTGATAACACAGATAACCGCCAATCCCATACCGGAAGCGGTTTTCACCTGACCGGAAACGCCGACGAACGGGCACAAACCTAAAAACTGGCTAAGTACCACGTTATTAATCAGCGCAGTGGTGAGCAAAACAAGAAACAAATTATCACTCATTGTGCATCCCCCTCTCCGCTTTCGCACGCCGTACAACCACCGCAATGGCCGTTACAGGTCTTTGCGCCTTTACGGTTAGTGGCAGAGGGCGCTTTGAGTTTGTTCTGCAAAGCCGTGAGAATTGCCAACACAAAGAACGCACCCGGCGCCAACACCAAAATCGGAATGGTATACGTTTCGGGAAGCACGCGCAACCCAAACACCGTACCCGCACCCAGCAATTCACGCACAGCGCCCAAAATGGTGAGTGCTACCGTAAAGCCCAGACCCATACCGATACCGTCAAACAAAGCAGGCATGGGTTTGTTTTTAGAAGCATACGATTCCGCGCGGCCGAGAATAATACAGTTGACCACAATGAGCGGAATATAAATGCCCAACGTCTCATACAGGCCGGTCACAAATGCCTGCATCAGCAATTGTACCATGGTAACAAACGAAGCTACCACCACAATGTAAGCGGGCATTCGCACCTTATCAGGAATGACATTGCGCAAAATGGAAATCAGTAAATTGGAAAGCATCAACACAACCGTGGTGGAAAGACCCATACCGAGTCCGTTAAAAGCGGCGGTGGTGACCGCCAAGGTAGGACACATACCCAACATCAACATAAAGGTGGGGTTTTCTTTGATAATGCCGTTATATAACCGTTCTAAACACGTTTTCATGCATCCAACCCCCCCCCGACCATATATTCCGAAACGAACCAAACGCCCGCATTCACCGCATTGGTCACCCCTTGAGAAGTGACGGTAGCACCACTGATGCTGTCGATTTGTGTTTCATTCGCACCGCCCTTGACCACCGAAAGGGTGGTAGCGGATTTGCCGGCAAATTGTCCATAAAACGACTCGTCGGTACATTTAGAACCCAGTCCCGCAGTTTCGGTGTGGGACAAAATGGAAATACCGGTGAGCTTACCGTCTGTTCCAATACCCAACGTCAAATCAATAGGACCGCCGTAGCCGTTACCGCTGACGGTTAATACATACCCGATTTTCTCGCCGTTTGCATCGGTAGCATACAAGGCATCCGCCACCTTGCAGCCTGCAAAACCGGCTTTTGCCAACGCTTCATCTGCGGTTGTTAACGCCTTGTTGACGGTCTCATCTTCCGCGAAAGATGCCGCTTGTGAGAAAATACCGCGATACGCCTTTGCACGTGCTTCAAGAGCCGCTCTCGCAATTGGCTCTTTAGTCACCGCATATACCGCCGCCAACAAGACACCTGCTACCAACGTAATCATAAACAAGGCAAATGCATCTTTTGCTATTTTCTTCATGCTTTTGCCTCCTTTTTCACGCCGAAAGCGCGCGGTAGTGTCACCTTTTCAATGAGCGGCACCAAAATGTTGCCCAGCACGATTGCATAGGAGACACCCTCAGCCGCCGAACCGACTAATCGGAACAACGCGGTCAGCACGCCAATCAAAATGGCATACAACCATTGACCGCCACGCGTGATGGGGCTGGTAGAATAATCGGTTGCCATAAAGAACGCACCGAGCATCAAACCGCCGCTGCACAATTGCGCCGCCAAATACGATAACGTGGGCAAGCCACTGCCGTTCAGCAAGGAAATCAACGTGACAGATACCGCAAAACTTCCCAAATATACCAACGGAATACGCGGACTAATCACATGACGCACCAACATATACGCCGCACCAAGCAAGATTGCCACGGTGGACACCTCGCCGATACAACCCGCACGTGTGCCAAACACCAGTGACAGCATATCCACCGTTTCACCCGCCTTCATAGCAGCAAGCGGGGTGGCTCCTGTGACACCGTCCAAGCCCGCAGGATAGGTGGTCATATAGCCACCAAAAGAAATCAGCATGAAACAACGTGCGGCTAATGCGGGGTTAATAAAGTTTTGTCCGATGCCACCAAACAGTTGCTTGACAGCAATAATTGCAAACACACTGCCCAAGACAGCAATCCAAATCGGAATACCGACAGGCAAATTATACGCCAGCAACAAGCCGGTAACCAGCGCACTGCAATCCCCGATAGTCACCGGGAGTTTTAACAGTTTTTCATATACAAACTCCGAAAGCATGCAAGTGAGCACGCAAACGCCAATTACCAGCAACGCGCGCCAGCCAAAATTCCACACACCGAACACACCTGCCGGCAACAGTGCAATGGCGACGTCCGCCATGATTTCACCTGTGTTGGTGTGCGCATGGATATGCGGCGAAAAAGAAATGCGTTTTAAAGTATTCATTTTTTTGCCGCCTCCCTTGTTTGTTTATTAGCAGTGGAAATCGCCGTCTTGGCTTGCACAAAACTTTGCGTCAAATAAATGTGTGCGGGGCACACATACGAACAACTACCGCAGGAAACACATTCCATGCCGTTCAAATTCTTGAATGCATCCATATCGCCTTTTCGCACGGCTTTCACCATTAACTGCGGCACCAAATTTGCGGGACACACACGCACACAGCGTCCACAGTGGATACAATTGGTGGTTTTCAAATCCGCCGTTTGATTGTTTGTAAATGCCAGCAGTGCAGAAGTAGTTTTCTGCACCGGCACATCAGCGCTCATCAGCGCCGTACCCATCATCGGACCACCCGCAATGAGTTGTTGCGGTTCCGTCGCAAAACCACCCGCAAGCTCTACAACCTCTTGCAAAGAAATGCCAATGGGCACTTCATAGTTGCCGGGATTGCAATAGGCGTTGCCCGACAAGGTAACGATGCGGGTGAGCAACGGCGTGTTTTCTACTACGGCACGATACAGTGCAATCACCGTTGCCACGTTGTGCACAATGCAGCCTGCCTCGTAAGGCAACATACGGGAATGTACTTTCTTGCCGGTCAACGCATAAATCAGTGAGCGCTCACCGCCTTGCGGATATTTGGTTTTCAGTGCGCCCACAGAAATTCCCGCATGTTCATCTGCTTTATGAGAAAGCAGACGAATCGCCTCCGGTTTATTATCTTCAATGCCAATAATTGCTTTGGCATTCGGGAACATTTGAAGCAAAATACGAATACCGCCAAACAAAGCATCACTTTGTTCCAGCATCAAACGGTAATCCGATGTGAGATACGGCTCGCATTCCGCACCGTTGATGATGATATGCGTAATGGCGTTATCCTCACGAGGAGTAAGTTTTACATCAGCAGGGAAACCTGCGCCGCCCAAGCCGACAATGCCCGCCGCACGCGCAATCTCGCGGATTTGACCGTTATCCAAATCATGAAAATCATCGTGCGGCGTTCCCCACTCACAAGCGGTATACTGCCCGTCATTATCCACCACGATGGACAGCACACGATTACCCGAAACAGTCAGCCGTTTTTCTATCGCTTTGACGGTACCCGACACGGCTGCACAAATACCCGCAGATAAGCCGTCGGCAGGCATGGCGATCTGCTGTCCGACCAGCACCATATCACCTTTTTTTACCGTCGGCACCGCAGGCTTACCGATATGCTGCGACAACGGATATACCGCTTCTCCGACAGGGCGCAACTGCTGTATCGGCAACGAGGCTGTCAACGCCTTACCATCGTACATATGCACGCCACCGCGAAATGTGTTTTTCAACATAAACCAACTCTCCTTCTTTCTGCTAAATATTTTTTGCAAAAAGATAACAATTATCAAAATGAACATAGCATTCGTAAATTATACATCACTATTATACCATATATATATACTTTTTGCAATGTATTTTAAAAGACAAAAACACCACACGGCAAAAATTTGCCGTGTGGTGTGTATGCACGTATGTTTACGCTTTGTTGACACTGCCGAACAGTTCCATTTTTTCTTTGACGGTCGCTTTGATGGCTTCTACACCGGGAGCGAGCAATTTTCTGGGGTCAAAGCCTTTACCCTGCAAATCTTTGCCGGCTTCCACATATTCGCGGGTAGCAGCCGCAAAAGCGAGCTGGCATTCGGTGTTAACGTTGATTTTGGAAACGCCCAAGTCAATCGCCTTTTTAATCATGTCAGCAGGGATACCGGTGCCACCGTGCAAAACGAGCGGCATAGCGCCGGTTTTCTCCTGTACAGCCGCCAGCGTTTCGAAGCTGAGGCCTGCCCAGTTTTCAGGATATTTGCCATGGATGTTGCCGATACCGGCAGCCAACATGGTCACACCCAAATCAGCAATTGCTTTGCACTCGTCGGGGTCAGCGCATTCGCCGTTACCCACAACGCCGTCTTCTTCGCCGCCGATAGCGCCGACTTCTGCTTCCAGAGAAAGACCTTTCTCTTCACAGATTTTCACCAGTTCAGTGGTCTTTTGAATGTTTTCATCAATCGGATAATGAGAGCCGTCAAACATAACCGAAGAGAAGCCTGCCTCGATGCAAGCCATAGCGCCTTCATAGCTGCCGTGGTCAAGGTGCAACGCAACCGGCACGGTGATGTTGAGATTCTTGAGCATGCCTTCGACCATGCCCACAACCGTGGAATAACCGCACATATATTTACCTGCGCCCTCGGATACACCGAGGATGACAGGAGAATTCAGTTCCTGTGCGGTCAAAAGAATGGCTTTGGTCCATTCCAGATTGTTAATGTTGAACTGACCGACAGCATAGTGGCCGGCCTTTGCTTTGGTAAGCATTTCTTTTGCGGATACTAACATGTTAAATTCCTCCGAACTATGAATTTTCGATTGTGGCTGATAGCCACGTTGCATCTATTATACAGTGTTATACAGTAAAAAGCAATACACAATCGGGCGCTTTTTCATATAATTCACGCAAAAGTGACATCAATTTCACCATTCTCGCCCACATCTGCGGTAATAACGGCGGGCGACGTCGGTGCCTTTTCCACCAAAACAGTGGCAATCGCATCCTCAATCTCCCGTCGAATGACATTGCGCAAATCACGTGCACCACGCTTTCCGCCGTGTGATTTCTTAGCTAAAACAGCGGCAACAGCAGGTGTAAAGGTGAATTTGATACCCTTATCTTTCAGCGGTTGTTCCAACTGCGACAGCATCAAAGCAGCAATTTTCTCAAAACTGTCAAGCGACAGCGGCGAGAAAAACACCACTTCGTCCACACGCCCAATAAATTCGGGTCGCAAGAATTCTCGCAACGCTTTCATCGCACGGTCTTTTGAAGCCTGCGCATCGGTTTTGCCAAAACCCATCAGCGTATCGGCAAACTGACTGCCCGCATTGGAAGTCATCACAATCACCGTGTTGGCAAAATTGACCACTCTGCCGTGTGCATCGGTGATTTTGCCTTCATCCAGAATTTGCAACAAAATATTGAGCACATCGGGATGCGCTTTTTCAATTTCGTCAAACAACAAAACAGAATATGGTTTGCGACGCACTTTTTCGGTGAGTTGTCCCGCTTCATCATACCCCACATAACCGGGCGGAGAACCAATAATACGGGAAACTGCGTGTTTTTCCATAAATTCCGACATATCCAGTCGAATCAATGTTTCGGGGGTGTCAAACAACTCGTTTGCAAGCACCTTGACCAGTTCGGTCTTGCCCACACCGGTAGAGCCGACAAAAATGAAAGATGCGGGACGCGGGATGGGACTGATTTGCACACGGGAACGGCGCACTGCCGCCGCTACCAAATGCACCGCCTCGTCCTGACCGATGACCTTGTCACGCAACCGTTGTTCCAAAGCGGACAGTTTACCCAGTTCGCTTTGTTCAATTTTTGCGGCGGGAATACCCGTCCACAATTCAATCACCCGTGCCAAATGGGCATCGGTGACCGGTGCGTGTAACGCCGTTTCTTCCAACGCTTGTGCAGACTGCTGCGCTTGTAACAATTCCGCTCTGGTATGCGCCAATTGTTCATAATCTACCGCTTCTGCTTCCATCTGCGTTTTTTCGAGCGCTTGCAAGCGGTCGCATTCCTTTTGTATTGACGCATATTGCACCGCATCCTGATTAGCGAGCGAAGCCGCCGCAGATGCCTCGTCAATTAAATCGATTGCCTTATCCGGCAAAAAGCGGTCGGTAATATACCGTTCAGACAAAGTGACCGCACGATGCAAAATTTCATCCGACAACAAAACGCCATGATATTGCTCATACCGAGGGCGCAAACCTTTCAAAATGGCAACCGATTCCGCAACGGACGGTTCCTCCACCGTCACCGGTTGGAAACGGCGTTCGAGAGCTGCATCTTTTTCGATGTGCTTGCGGTATTCGTTAAACGTAGTGGCACCCACCACCTGAATTTCGCCGCGAGAAAGTGCCGGTTTCATAATATTTGCCGCCGACATACTCCCCTCGGAATCACCGGTGCCCACCAAACTGTGCACCTCGTCAATGAAGAGGATAATATTGCCCTCCGCCTTGACTTCATCCAGCAAACCTTTGATGCGGCTTTCGAACTGTCCACGGAACTGTGTGCCCGCGACCAGTGCGGTCAAATCCAGCAAAAATACCTCTTTGTCCTGCAACCGCATCGGCACGTTGCCGTCAGCAATGCGTTGCGCCAAGCCCTCGGCAATCGCCGTTTTACCGACACCGGGTTCGCCGATTAAGCAAGGATTGTTTTTGGTGCGGCGAGATAAAATCTGGGTGACACGATAGATTTCGTCTTCTCTGCCAATAACGGGGTCCATATTACCCGCTTTGGCTTTCGCGGTTAAATCATGACAATATTGATTGAGAAAACGACGTTTGCGTTCTTTCGGGTCGCCCTCTTTTCCTTTTTTATCCTTTTTGCCTTTTTGCGAAGCATGCATACCATTTTCCGGTGACATACCACCAAACAAATTTTGCAAAAACGGAAACACCGGCGCACCACCCGCACTGAAATTCTCATCCTCGTCGGTTTGCGCGAGTTCACCGCCCATCATTTCCTGCATCTGATTTTCCATTTGTTCGATGTCCTCTTCATCCACACCGAATTTATCCAGCATGTCGGTCACCGATTTGATGTTGAGTGCTTTTGCACAGGTGAGGCAATAGCCCTCGTTGATAACTTTTTCTCCCTCCATGCGCGTCACAAACACCACGGCAGGACGCTTTTGACAACGGGAACACAAGGTCATGAACGGTTACTCCCCTTCCGAAACAGACGCGCCCTCTTGCACGGGCGCAGAAATTGTTTTACGAATACTAATAAATAACAACAAATACCGTATGAATGCAAATAACATTAACAAACCCACGAGTATCACCAACGCAAGCAATAATTGTGCGGGCATATCTTTCCACAACACAATCGCCGCCACGCTGACATAAAACACCACGGTGGAAACCTTGCCATACCACTTAGAAGCACGCATTTCACTGCCGCGGCTGAGCAATATTAGACCGCCAAGTCCTTGCAGACTTTCCTTCACAACGCAGATGAGCAATAACGGTAAGAACGCCGTATACTGTGTCGCCAAGCAAATCATCACCGCAACCTGCGTCAATTTATCTGCAATGGGGTCAAGCAGTTTGCCGATTTCACTTTCTTGATGAAATTTGCGCGCGATATACCCGTCAAAGCAGTCGGTCAGCCCCGACAACACCAACAAGCCAAACGCCGCATACTGCATGATATCATCAGCGGTATTGCGACTCCAAATATACATCACAATGAATATCGGCAAAATCGCAATGCGAATCAGCGACAATACATTTGGAATGGTCCACTTCCACTGTAATTGCATGAGAAAATCCTCCCGAGAGTCTTTTACTCTCTTATTTTATCAACAAATCTAACCATCCGTCACCCACACTGAGCACCGGATTATTATTGGCAATTAACTCGAACAAAATGCTTTGCTCGATAGTCTGTTGTGAAATGAAGGCATCCGCAGCGGTAAAGCCGGCAATCAACTGCACCACAGTCGTAAGTAACAGCACCCACAAAACGCCTTTTAAGGCACCGAGTATACCGCCCAGCACTCCATCCAAACCTTTGAGCGGAGTGATGCGTATAAGCTTGCTGATTAAGCGTGTGAGCAAAGCGGCGACAACCAACAATACCAGCAATAAGATGATGCCCACCGCATACCGCAACACCACCGTTGCCACCGGTCTGACCACCTGTTGTTCTACCGTGGTCGCAACCTGCATACCGACACCGGCAGTACCATTGTCCACAATCGTCAGCGCAGAGTCGGAGAGAGAAATGTTATTCTTATCCAACAAATCCTGCACAAAGGATGGCAAGGCTTGTTGGACTTCATCCAAATTATTCCCAATAACAGTCGAGCCCGTATTGGCAATCGCATCATTCACGCTGGTTTCCACGGCGGTAATCACCGGTTTTTGCACAAAAGCACTGTAAATACCGTTAGCGAGTGGCTGGCTGAGCGTGACCGCCAAAATCACCGCCGCAACAATACCAACTAAACCGATAATGCTTCTCACAAAACCAATTTTGCGTCCGTGCAAAACGAGGCATACAAAAATCAGTATAACCGCTATATCTAATATGTATCCCATATCCATTTCCTCCTATCCTATACGGTATATTGTGACAACACTTGTAATCCTAAAATCATCACACGACTACCGACACGAGCAACACGATTGCCATCCGCAGCAACCGATATCGTATCTGCAAAACCACGTGCATTCACCTGATATAACATACCGTCTGTCAACACCTGATACGTGTTATTCACCACCGACATGTCACGGCAAGCACCTTCAATATTGCCCGAAAACGCCACCGACCCATCGGTTTTAATATATGACACCGTGCCGCCGGATGCCGCGCCATACGGCTTTGTCACCACCGCAACACTCTTATCACCAATTGCAAACGACATCAGTTCTCCATCTGTAAAGGTGTACTGCTTGCATGTGCCTTTTTTGGGTTGATACATCCAAACACTATTATCCGATACCGCGGCAATGACCACATCGGTTAAATACTCCAAACGACATATCATGGTATCCCTTTCAGAATAACTGTAGAGCGGTTTTTCGGATGCGGAAGACAAGGACAACACCTCAATACCACTGCGCATTGCACCCTGTTCTGCGCCAACGGTGGCGATTGCCACGTCTTTGCCGCTAGGTGAAAATGCCACATCCGCAATCAAACTGCTGCATAAACGCTCATATATCAAATCGCCGTGCACCGAATACACCAACAATTTCGCATTATATCCCTGCTGCGCAGCAGTGACAACCGCGACACTTCCGTTCGTGTGTACCGCAGCGGTCAGAATATCATACTCAGTGGTTATGGTAAACAGCGTTTTAGAACGCATCTCCAGTTGCAAGCGTTTGCCGCCGCTTTCCGCCAGCAACACATATTTTCCTGCCGTGCGCAACAACGGTGCTGTATAAGAATGGGTGCGGCGCATCACCTCTTTGCCCTGCATATTCAACATAGTAACATACGTGTCACTCAGCAAAACAACGCAACTGTCCGCGGTATCCATTTGATAAATCGGACTGCCCGACACATCCACGGGATACCCGTTTGTTTCTCCCTCGGTAAATAAGTTGCCGATTTGCGGTACTAATGCCGCAGGCGACAGTTTATCCCAGTTACGCACCAACGTAGCAACCAACACAGCCACAAGCGCGACCACGCCCAAACGCAACCAAAAACGTCGTCTGCGACGTACACGACGGCTATGGCGTTGTGTGCTTTCTTGTTTACGCTTTCTCGCTCCCATGTGGGACTGTCACCTCCTCATAAAACACTTTTTCGAGTCGCAACCCTTTTGCGGGGGCAGTGGTGCCTGCCATTTCACGCTTACCGGTATGTAACGCTGTTTCAATGGCATCGGGCGACAGTCTTCCCGCCGCCATATCAAGCAAGGTGCCCACCATAATGCGCACCATATTATACAAAAATCCGTTTGCTTCCACCGTAAAAGTGACCATATCACCCTGACGCTCCACAGAAAATGCGGTCACGGTACGCACTGCATCCGACGTATCTGCACCCGCAGCGCAAAACGCCGAAAAATCGTGGGTGCCGACATACGCCTGTGCGAAACGGTGCAACCGTTCCGCATCCAACGGATACGGATGCTTGGTCACAAATTTATCGGTGAATGGGTTGCGGCAGTGAGAATTCCAGACACGGTAACAATACCGCTTGCCGCGCGCGGCATACCGTGGATGAAAATCGGCAGGCACTTCTTTACAATCGTACACCGCGACATCCTCCGGCAGATGCATATTGAGCGCTAACGGCATTTTATAGGCGGAAATATCACTATCCGTGTCAAAGGTACAGCAAAACATTTCGGCGTGCACACCGGTATCGGTGCGACTGCAACCAATCACGCCTGCACGGGTGCCCGTCAACGCCTCGATGGCATCCTGTAAGGTTTCTTGCACCGATACGGCATTAGGTTGCACCTGCCATCCATGATAGGCGGTTCCGTCATACCGCAATGTCAGCAACAACCTTCTCACTTTCGCATCTCCTTTACAAAACCGGTTTCACAATCACGTTCAAAAGAATAAAACCCACAAGCACAACCGTGCATACGGTGAACGCAATATAATCTCTCGCCGCCAAATGCAAGATTTTCATACGTGTTCTGCCGTCGCCGCCCTGATAACAGCGACATTCCATCGCAGTCGCCAGTTCATACGCACGACGGAAAGAGGAAGCGAGCAACGGAATCAGAATGGGTATCATCGCCCGCACACGTTGTAACAGTTTTCCGCTTTCCAAATCCGCACCACGCGCTTTTTGGGCAGACATGATTTTGTCCGTTTCTTCAATCAGCGTCGGGATAAAACGCAACGCAATGGTCATCATCATCGCAAGGTCATGCACCGGCACACGCAACACTTTGAGCGGTTTTAACAGCCGTTCCAGTGCATCGGTCAATGCCGTTGGCGGCGTGGTGTAAGTCAGCAATGAACTACCTGCAATCAAACACAAAATACGCACTACAATAAACGCGGCGGTGACAAAACCACCGGTATGGATTTCAAAAATCCACCACCGTGCCAACAAAGCACCTTGTTTGACATAGAAAATATTGATTGCGGAAGTAAACAAAATAATGGGCACGATGGGTCGTATGCTTTTGAGTACCAAACGTGTCGGCAAACCCGAGAGGGAGATGCTCAAAAACAAAAACGCCACTGCACCGCCGAGTCCATACCAGTTTTTGGGTATAAACACCATGCAAATCCACAAAATCGTTAAAACGAGTTTCATGCGTGGGTCTAACCGATGCAAAAGCGACTTGGCGGGGAAATATTGCCCCATAGTAATATCTTTCAGCATGTGCCCACCCCCTTTTCACGGAGATAGGCTGTCAGCTTTTCTGTCGCGGCCTCCACCGTAAAAGCATCGGCATCCAGCCCCAACATATTCAATATACGCGCAACCGAGGGTACCGATAACCCCATTTGTTGCAGTTGGTCGGCATGTGAAAACACCGCTTGCACGGTATCATACATCTGCACCCGACTGTGTTGCATGACCAACACTTTATCCGCCATGCGCGCGACGTCTTCCATGCTATGCGACACCATCAACACAGTGGCGTTGTGCGTTTTACGATAATCGTCAATACGCTCTAACAAAACGTCCCTTCCATGCGGGTCGAGTCCTGCTGTGGGTTCATCGAGCACCAACACCTCGGGTTGCATGGCAAGCACACCCGCAATTGCCGCACGTCGTTTTTCACCGCCGGACAAATCAAAAGGAGATTTTTCCAACAGGTCACGTGACAATCCGATTGTGTCAGCCGCTTCCAACACACGCTCGTCTATCTCGCATTTGGAGAGTCCCATATTAGCGGGGCCAAAAGCTATATCTTTATACACCGTTTCTGCAAACAGCTGATGCTCGGGGTATTGAAACACCATACCCACTTTAAAACGGACATCCCGTATCTTTTTAGGGTCTGCCCAAATATCTTTTCCGTGCAACAACACCTGACCGGAAACCGGTTTGAGCAAACCGTTTAAATGTTGTACCAACGTGGATTTGCCACTGCCGGTATGGCCGATAATGGCGGTTAGCTCGCCGCTTTCAAATGCCACTGACACGTCTTTGAGTGCCGCATGCGCAAACGGCATGCCGTCCGCATAGGTATAACACACATTTTTCATTTCAAGAACGCTCATTCGCCGTCACCTGCCTTTCGGACAAGTGCCGCAATTGCGGCGGCGCACTCTTCCTCGGTGAGCACCGCTTGCGGTAAATCAAATCCGGCTTTTCGTAAGCGATAAGCAAGTTCAGTGGGTTGCGGCACATCCAAACGCAATGCACGCAAAGTATCTACCTGCGCAAAAATTTCACGTGGTGTACCATCCAGACGGATAATGCCGTTATCCAACACAACCACGCGGTCTGCCGCCGCCGCTTCCGCCATGTAGTGCGTGATGAGCACCACCGTCATCCCATGTTCGCGGTTAAGCATATGCACGGTATCCAACACCTCTTTGCGCCCTTGCGGGTCCAGCATAGCGGTGGGCTCGTCCAACACTAACACCTTTGGTTGCATGGCGAGCACACCCGCAATAGCAATACGCTGTTTTTGACCGCCCGACAGTTTGTGTGGCGCACTTTCTCGATGTTCGTACATACCCACGGCACGCAAAGCATCATCCACACGTTTGCGGATTTCCTCCGACGGCACACCGATGTTTTCGGGGCCAAACGCCACGTCTTCTTCCACGATGGACGAAACCAGTTGGTTGTCGGGGTTTTGCAGTACCATGCCTACCGTGCGACGAATTTCATACAACAACGCCTCATCCGCGGTGTCCATTCCCTGCACCCACACTTTGCCGCCACTGGGTAATAAAATGGCGTTAAAGTGTTTGGCGAGTGTAGATTTACCGCTACCATTAGAACCAAGCAACGCAACAAAGCTCCCCTGCTCAACGGTAAGGTCTACGCCCCGTAATACCGTTTGAGGAGCTTCATTTGCATACGCATATTTAAATTCCACATGTTGCGTGCTGATAATCTCCATGGTTCCTCCGAGAAAACTACTTGGTTTCATGCCACATGGCAGTGGCGCCGCAAGGCAGTACCAAACCGCTTGCGCTGACCGGCAAACCAATTTCGTCCGCCGAAAATGCACCGCCATATTTTTTATCCATCAGCGAAGCCAATATGTACTGCATCACCGACGGGGATAATCCTGTTGTATACGAGTTAATCAGGAAAAACAGCGGTGTGTCAGACAACAGTTTAACACATTCCGACACCAGCCCGTAAATCTGTTCTTCCAGTTTCCACACCTCGCCACCGGGACCTCTGCCGTAAGACGGCGGGTCCATCAAAATGGCATCGTAGGTATTACCACGGCGCAGTTCACGTTGCACAAACTTACCGCAATCGTCCACCAACCATCGCATCGGACGGTCGGCAAGGCCCGAATCTACTGCATTTTCACGTCCCCAAGAAACCATGCCTTTAGAGGCATCTACGTGGGTAACGTGCGCACCCGCCGCTATGCAAGCGAGGGTGGCGCCACCGGTATACCCAAACAGGTTTAACACCCGAATGGGTCTACCGGCATTTTTAATAAATTCTGTCATTTTATCCCAATTCACAGCTTGTTCAGGGAATAAACCGGTGTGCTTAAAACCCATCGGTTTCAAATTAAAGCGCAGGTCACCGTAACCGATTTGCCAACTCGCCGCTACCGAGCGAAACGTTTCCCAGTGTCCACCGCCCGTACCCGAACGCACGTACCGTGCGTGTGCCGTTTTCCAACGGGGGTCACGGCGCTCACTGCTCCATATAATCTGCGGATCGGGGCGAATCAAAATCACGTCGCCCCACCGCTCCAATCGCTCGCCGTCACCGGCATCCAGCAATTCATAATCTTTCCAGTTATCTGCTACTCTCATGTTTTTTGTCAACCGCCAATCAAATTCTTAATCGCATTGCAAATGGTTTCTGCCGCTTCATTGATAACAGCAAAATCTTTACCTTCCACCATCACACGAATAACCGGTTCGGTGCCGGAAGGACGCACCAATACTCTGCCGTCTCTGCCCAAAGATGCATCAACGTCCGCAATCAATTTTGCAACCGTTTCATCAGCCGCATACTTCGCTTTTGCGGCCGCATCTGCACGCACGCTGGAAAGCACCTGCGGGTAACGCGGCATCAAAGCGCCCACTGCGGAGAATTTCCAACCATGACGTTTCACAGCGGACAACAAATGCAACGCGGACAACTGACCGTCACCGGTAGTGGCAAATTCACGCATGATGATATGACCCGACTGTTCACCGCCAATGACATAGCCCTTTTCTACCATTTCTTCCAACACATAACGGTCACCCACTTTAGTGGAAGCCACGTTGATACCCGCTTCTTCGCAATAACGGAAGAAACCGAGGTTGGACATCACGGTTACAACAGCGGTATTACCCGTTAACTCATTGATGCCTTTAAGGTCTGTAGCCAGTGCGGCAATCATCTGGTCACCATCTATCACTTCGCCGTTTTCATCCACCGCTAAGCAACGGTCGGCATCGCCGTCAAATGCAACGCCGCCATCCAGTTTATGCGCTTTGACATATTCTGCAAGCGGTTCCAAATAGGTAGAGCCGCAACCCGCATTGATGTTCACGCCATCGGGATCTAAGGACATAAAGTCACACTGGACGCCCAATTTGTCGAACAATTTTTTGGCAGTCACACTGGCAGAACCATTGGCACAATCCACCGCAATATGCAAACCTTTCAAATCAACCGAAACGGTGGACACCAGATGCTCGATATAGTCTTCCACTGCGTTTTCACAACGGTACACGCGACCCACGTCACCACCGGTCGGGCAGGGGATCTCTTTTGCATTATCCAGCACAATAGCTTCAATTTCTTCTTCCAAGCTGTCGGACAGTTTAAAGCCTTCGCCGTTAAAAATCTTAATGCCATTATATTCACAAGGATTATGCGAAGCGGAAATCATCACTGCGGCATCCGCGTTATATGCTTTTGCCAAAAACGCAACAGCGGGGGTGGGCACTACTCCCAGCAAATGTACGTCTGCACCCACAGAACACAGACCCGCGCACAATGCGGTTTCCAGCATATCACCGGAGATACGGGTATCTTTACCAATCAACACCTTGGGACGTTTTTTTTCAGCAGAGGTCAGCACCATTGCCGCCGCTCTGCCGATGCCGATAGCCAACTCACAAGTCAACTCCGTATTTGCAACGCCACGCGCGCCGTCCGTACCAAATAATCTTCCCATAAAACATAACTCCTTTTTTAAAATTAAGTTTGTTTACAATATCGTTATCTGCTCCGGCACATTTTCAGTTGTACCGGGAGCAGGTAAACCCAAATGTTTGTAGGCGGCGGGTAAAACCACCCGACCGCGCGGGGTGCGGCTCAAAAAGCCGATTTGCATCAGATACGGTTCGTACACATCTTCAATAGTCACCGATTCTTCTCCGATAACCGCTGCCACCGTGTCCAAGCCAACCGGACCACCGCCGTAATGGCGAATCATCGCTTCCAGCATATTTCTGTCCACACGATCCAACCCCAGAGCATCCACTTCCAAACGGTCCAGCGCCTGTGCAGCAGTATCCGCATCAATCACGCCGTCGTTCATTACCTGCGCAAAATCGCGCACACGCTTTAACATACGGTTAGCAATACGCGGTGTCCCGCGACTGCGGGAAGCAATTTCCAAAGCACCGCGTTCATCACACGGCGTATGCAAAATCTGTGCACTGCGTCGGACAATTTCCGCTAAATGTGCGGGGGTGTACAACTCCAACCGCAAAATCACGCCAAAACGATCACGCAACGGTGCAGAAAGTTGTCCGGCGCGGGTGGTCGCGCCAATCAGCGTAAATTTCTGTAACGGCAGATGAATGGAAGAAGCGCCTTGTCCTTTGCCGTTGATAATATCAATGGAGAAATCCTCCATCGCCGGATACAAAATTTCTTCCACCGTGCGGGGCAAACGATGAATTTCGTCGATGAACAGTACGTCGCCTTCCTCCATGTTGGTGAGCATTGCCGCCAAATCGCCGGGGCGTTCGAGTGCAGGACCCGAAGTAACACGGAAATTCACGCCCAGTTCATTGGCGATAATTGCCGCTAATGTAGTTTTGCCCAAACCGGGCGGTCCGTATAATAATACGTGGTCAAGAGGTTCATGCCGCAATTTCGCGGCATCGATGAACACCGACAGGTTTTCTTTCACCTTGTCTTGACCGATATACTCAGAAAGGGTGCGCGGGCGCAATGGGTTATCCCCGTCATCCTCCGGCAGATATTCCGCCGCTACCATTCGATTTTCATAATCGGTTTCAAACTCCATCAAACACCCTCCCCTCATTTATTCGCAAGCAGTTTCAATGCACTGCGCACCAACGCC
Source organism: Acutalibacteraceae bacterium (assembly GCA_045634325.1). GTDB lineage: Bacteria > Bacillota > Clostridia > Oscillospirales > Acutalibacteraceae > URNF01. The sequence continues at coordinate 88,981 of JAZRAA010000040.1, forward strand.
TCCACCGGCAAGTTGCTGTCCAGTTTGCCAACTGCCGCCGCCGCTTCTCCGGAAGAGAAGCCCAGCACCGTCAAAGCACTGACCGCCTGCGCAGCATTTCCCGCCGCCGAAATCGGTCCCGCTTCGGGCAAAGATACACCGTCTCCTGCCGTAGGCAATGCGCATTTATCTTTCAGTTCCAAAGCGATTCGCTGTGCGAGCTTCGGACCGACACCCGCCGCTTTGGTGAGCGCCTTGTAATCACCTGACGCCACGGCCAATGCCACTTGTTCAGGCGTGAGTTCGGATAAAATCGCAATGCCGACTTTCGGACCGACACCCGACACAGTGGTGAGCATCTTGAAAGATGCCAATTCATTTTTATCTGCAAAGCCGAATAATTCCATCGCATCCTCACGGACGTTGAGTGTGGTATACAACATCACTTCATTGCCGACAGCGGGCAGTTGTCTTGCCGTGTTAAAGGTGATTTGGCAAGCCATGCCCACGCCGCCGCATTCCACCACCGCCAATTTGGGTTCCGCATGGGTCAGTTTGCCGCGCACACTATATATCATATCCTCTTCCCTCGCATTTCCAGCAACGAATTTTTCACCGCCGAGCCACCGTATTGCGCGTGGCAAATTGCCATAGCGAGCGCATCGGCAGTATCGTCGGGTTTTGGCACCGCTTTCAGCCGTAACAAACGGCGGGTCATTTCCATCACCTGCGGCTTTTGCGCTTGTCCGTAACCGGTAACGGCACTTTTCACCTGCAACGGTGTGTATTCATAAAACGGCACATCGCCTTGCTGCAACGCCAACAAAATCACACCACGCGCCTGCGCCACCTCAATCGCAGTTTTCTGGTTGTTTTGAAAGTATAATTTCTCCACAGATGCGACATCGGGATGATATCGCTCAATAACCGCCGCAAGATCGCTGTGGATTTTTTCCAGACGCGCCGAAAACGGCGTTCCCGCCTTGGTAATAACGGCACCAAAATCTATCGGTGAAAACCTGCCTCTCTCGTATTGAATCACGCCCCAACCGACAATCGCATAACCGGGGTCAATGCCGAGAATAACCATGTTTTCACCTCCCAACACTTTCTCATGGTATTATCTATAACAGTATAACATATATCTGCAAAAAATGCAAAACTTTCTGTTAAATTTCTTATATATTTTGTATAGAAAATTACAGTTGCCATATGTGCCATTTTCGTGTATACTATAACCAACTATAAATTATGGAGTTGTGCGCTTGAAAATTATCTATTTAGACAACAGTGCTACCACCGCCGTGTGCCCGCAATCGGCACAAAAAGCGGTACATATCATGCAAGAATGTTATGGCAACCCCTCTTCTTTGCACCGTTTAGGATTCGAAGCGGAAAAAGAAATCAACGCCGCCAAAGAAGTCGTTGCCGACATGATGGGCGTGCCCGCTCGTGATGTATATTTCACCTCCGGCGGCACCGAGGCAAACAACACCGCCGTTTTGGGTGCCGCACGCGCACTTGCGCGACGCGGCAAACACATCGTCACCACCGCTGTGGAACATTCTTCGGTTGCGGCAGCGTGCGATTTGCTGGAAAAAGAAGGATTTGTCGTCACACGTCTCACCCCTGACGAAAACGGCTGTATTACACCCGGAGCAATCGCTGCCGCCTGCCGTGAAGACACCGTTGTGGTATCCATTATGTTGGTCAACAACGAAACCGGTGCGCGATTCCATCCCGAACTGGCGGTTCCGCTCATTCGCAAACGCGCTCCGCTCGCCTTCATCCACTGTGATGCAGTGCAAGCCGCGGGTAAATTGCCGTTACACGGTGCAAAATGGCAACTGGATGCCATGACCGTTTCCGCACACAAATTGCATGGTCCGAAAGGATGCGGCGCACTGTATCTGCGACGCGGTGCACGTATGAAACCGTTGCTACTGGGCGGCAAACAACAAGAAAGTGTGCGTCCCGGTACCGAAGCGGTACCACTGATTGCCGCTTTCGGCGAAGCAGTAAAAGCTTTACCCTCCCTGTCAGCGCAAACGGAACATTTTAAAAACTTACGCGACCATCTGGTCGGACGTTTATCTACGCTTGAAGAAGTTGTGCTGCATCTGCCGCAAGACGGCGTGCCGTATATCATACATCTGTCTGCAGTAGGCCTGCGCAGTGAAACCGTGTTGCATTTCTTATCCGAGCGGGGCATATTCGTATCCAGCGGTTCCGCTTGCTCCAAAGGTGCGAAAAGCCCCGTATTAACCGCTATGGGACTGCCCTCGGCGGAGATTGACAGTGCTATTCGTGTCAGCTTGTGTCATACCAATACCGCGCAAGATATAGACGCCTTTGCAGACGCCCTTTCACTTGCCATTCAAACCATTGCCAGAAAAAAAGGAGCTTCCAATCATGAATCGTGATTTCAATGAAAAAGAATACGCAGCGGTTGAGCAAGAGATATGGGATTTGCTGAAAAAAATGCAAGAAAAATCCTTGTCCACAAAGACCGAGCAAGAGAAGAAACCGACAAGCGAAAAAATCCTGCCGGAATTGCCCGACACGCCCAACCCCGATTTTGTAGATGCACCGCTCATATTACCTCTTGCCAATGAGCAACTGCATCCTGCAAGTGCCACCGTCAACAACGCAACACAAACAGATAAAAACAAACCCGCAAACAAACGTAGCACGGGTCTGCGCAATATGTTCCCCTCCAAATCCGACTCCATCGGTGAAAAGATGCGCAAATGCGTATTCTTGATTTGTCTGCTATTATGTATCGTCTCGTTATGCTTTTTAAGCTATTACATGGTCGTTGAACCCAAACAAGTGGAAACCAAAAACCAGCAGTACTTAGCACTATATACCGAGCAACCCGTCAACACGACCCCCAACACCAACACCTATCCCGATGGAATGCAATCCTCTTTCCGTGGGTTATACGACGTCAATCCCGACATCGCAGGTTGGTTGAGTTTCGCTTCCAAAGGCACCGATGCATTTTTGCGTGTCAATCTGCCGGTGGTACATTGCGACAATAACGACACCTATTTGTCCCGCTCGTTTGACGGTGAACAAAGCCGTTCAGGTACACTGTTTTTTGATGCAAGTAACAGCATTGCCAAAGATACCGATAACAAAGTCAGCATCATCTACGGGCACAACATGGCAAGCGGTGCTATGTTTGCAGGACTAAACAAACTGGTAGATAACGTCTACCGCGCACGTGCTGCTACCACTATTTCACTCAACACGTTGTATGACACGCAACAGTATCAAGTGTTTGCAGTGTTGGTGTGTGATGAAGATGCAACCGGCGATGCCTATTTCCCGTATCTGCGCACCTCATTTGACACAGAAGCCGAGTTCCTCGAATATGTGTCCAATTTGCGTGCACGTTCTATGTACAATTACCCCATCACCGTCAGCGGTGATGACCAGTTGTTGATTCTGTCCACCTGCACCAACAAAAGTCAGGTCAAAATCAGTAACGGCAGATTGGTGGTAGTAGCGCGCCGTGTGAAAAAAGGCGAAAACGCGCAAATGAATACCAATCTCATCACACAAAACGAAGATGCGATTATGCCGTATGCCTGGTATACCGCACAACAGTTGTCCCCCCACGCATTTTACACCGAAAAGAACTATACGGTACAAAACGAAGGTAACGTTGTAACGGCAACTACCACTCCCCCTACGACCACTACCGACGTTGCAACCACTACTACCAATACCACAACTACGAGAAAAAAAGTCGTGGCAAAAAACAACAAAACGACTAAAACGAAAGCTACCACAACAACGGTAAAAACTACCACTACTGTAGCGACCACAACCACAACTACGACTGCAACTACGACTGCAACTACGACTGCAACGACTACAGCGAACACAACTACTGCTGCTACCGGCAGTCAAACCACCCAAACGGAAGGAACAACCACATGAATGATACTGTATTAAAAGAAATTCTACTGATAAAAAACGGCGAACTGGCACTCAAAGGTTTGAACCGCGGCACGTTTGAAGCGGTGCTGGTGAAAAACCTACGATACCGCCTTCGTAAACTGGGACAGTTTACCATTCGTAAGGCCCAATCCACCATTTATATTGAACCCTCCAGCCCCGATGCCGATTTGGATGCGGCAGTGGATGCGATATCCCGCGTGTTCGGTATTGCCGGATTCTCCCGCGCTTGCGTCACCGAAAAAGACATCGATGCCATCGGCAAAGCGGCTATTCAGTATTTGGAAAACGAGTTATGCGCCGCCTCCAGCTTTAAAGTGGAGTCCAAGCGAGCCGACAAGTCATTCACCTTTACATCTCCTGAAATCAGCCGAGAAATCGGTGGCAGAATTTTAGAGCATTATTCGCATCTGCGGGTAGACGTGCACGCCCCTGATATCACGGTGTATGTAGAGATTCGAGATTTCGGTGCTTATATACATGCGCCACAGTTGCCTGGTGCCGGTGGTATGCCGGTAGGTACCGGCGGCAAATGCGGTATCCTCATTTCCGGCGGCATCGACTCTCCCGTTGCAGCTTATATGATGGCAAAACGCGGTATTGAACTGACCGGTATTCATTTTGCCTCTCCCCCGTATACCAGTGAACGCGCCGAGCAAAAGGTTATCGACCTTTTGAAACAGGTTTCCACTTATGCAGGGCGCATTCCGTTGCATATCGTACCGTTCACGCATATTCAAGAAGAAATTCAGCGCAACTGCCCCGAAGAATATTTCACACTGATTATGCGACGGTTTATGATGCGGCTCGCCTGTCGTATCGCCAAAGCACAAGGATGCGGCGCACTTATCACAGGCGAAAGTGTCGGACAGGTAGCCAGTCAAACAATCCCCGCACTCGCTTGCACCGATGCCGTGACCGACCTGCCGATGTTCCGTCCAGTCATTGGCATGGATAAAGAGGAAATCGTGCGTATTTCCCGTAAAATCGGTACATTTGATATTTCCATTCAACCGTTTGAGGATTGTTGTACCGTGTTTACACCCCGCCATCCCTGCACCCGCCCCAAAGTAGAGGCGGTTGCCAAAGCCGAAAGTGTTTTAGACATTGACGGGTTGGTAGAAGAAGCATTAGCGGGCGTGCGCATCATAAAAATTTGACCGATTTGAGATGAAAGGAGGGACAGCATGGCACAAACGATATCCACTGCCATTCATGAAACGGCACAAAAAGCGGTAGATGTTTTGTGTGCGAAAGCACTCACCGTTTCCACCGCGGAATCCTGTACTGCCGGACTGCTGTCCGCCGCCATCACCGAAATAGCCGGTGCGTCCGCTGTTTTTGGTTGCGGGATTGCGGCATATTCTCCTGCTATCAAACAACAGCTTTTAGAAGTGCCCGCCGCTATATTGGAAGCGCACGGCACTGTTAGTAGTGAAACCGCCACCGCCATGGCAGACGGTGTGCGCCGCAAAAGCGGCGCAGATATAGGTGTTGCCATTACCGGTGTCGCAGGACCTGCACAAAGCGAGGGAAAACCCGTGGGTACAGTGCACATCGCACTCTCCGACAAAAACCGTGTGTGGCTGACACAATTACCCACGCAAGATGGTCCGCAAACCCGTGAGAATATTCGCAATGCGGCTGTATTGACCGCACTTTCCCTCATACTGCAATATGCAGAAAATTTCCCACTGATGATGGCGGGCAGCATACCGATTGTGCAAGCCGAAAAAACACAGGTGGTCATCCCCGAACAACCTACCACCCATCAGCACAAGCCCTTTTTGGCCACTATTTTTCCGTGGCAAGGCGATTCCATTAAAGAAAAATTATACAAAGCGGGCGGAGCTTTTGCCGCACTGTGTGTTTTAGTGGGAATTGTTTCAAGTGGGTATCAGCTGTTTTCAGAAAGCGGTAATCGCTCGCTGTACAGCGACTTGCAAGATATGTATACCACCGAACAATCCCAAGCATCAACGCCTTCCGACCCTAAAAATATTCTTCCGCGTTTTTCCTCGCTGAGACTGCAAAATGCGGATATCGGCGGTTGGATACGCATTGCCGACACCGGCATCAACTATCCCGTGATGAAAAATGCGGGCAGTAATTTTTACGCAGACCACAATTTCCGCCAACAAGCATCTGCTTATGGCGTGCCTTTTCTGGATAAAGATAACCACTTGGCATCAGCAGAGAGCCAAGACAAAGTATTGGTCGTCTACGGCAACAACACAGAAGACGGACAGATGTTTTCGGATTTGCTGTCCTACCGTGACCCGAACTTTTTCAAAAACCACGCCGTAGTAGAAATGAGCACCTTATATGCGGCTGAACAATGGGAATTGTTTGCCGTGATGGTCATTGACCCACAAGAAGTCAACGCATTTGCATTTAATCAAACAACATTTGAAGACCATCAGGCTTTCACCGACCATATCGTAGGGATACGCAAGCGCTCCTTGCTCAACACCAACGTCACCGTAAACCCCGACGACCGTCTGTTAGTACTGGTAACGCAAGCAGAAAAGACATATGGATTTGACGGGGCAACTTTTGTGGTGGTAGGCAAACGGCTGACCCAATCGAATACGGCAAGCAAGAAAGAACCTTTGACCGTCAAAAAGAACCAGACGGTTATTATGCCGCGTGCATGGGTGCGTAACCAACAGAACACCGTCACCAAGCACACTACCGCTTCCAAGACGCAAAATACAACCACGACCACCTCGGCAGAAACTACCACGAATGCCACATCGACAACCACCCATACGCAACCGACGACCACCGATGTGACCATTTCTACTACCGATACAACCTCCTCTACACAAGGCACCACTACCGCAGACACGGCGGCTACCCAATCACAAACCACTATAACGACGACAACAACCGAGTCTGCTCTATCCGAAAATACTTAAAAAAAGCGGTTTCACCGTCCAAGACGGTGAAACCGCTTTTTACTTATTCTTCTTTTTGTTTTTCCCAAGGAATGATGCACAGCGCTTCCGCAACCGGCTCTCGCATCCACAAAGAAGGCGTGATACGCAATGTAAAACCATTACCCGCATTTGCCACACAATCTCCCATGGACAACTTGGGCAACGCATAGGTCATCATCAACATCATAATCACACCGCCGTGGGTGCAAATGACCGCCTCGGTATCTCCGCTACGCATCAGTTCTTCTACCACCGCCTCAAAAGCCGCCGTCACACGTGCACAAAACGTCTCGGTAGACTCACCGCCCGGAATCACTTGGGACGTGCCCTCCATCCATTCCAGAAAATCAGCACTGTTTTTGAGTTGCGCAATACTTTTGCCTTCCCACGCCCCGAAATCACATTCGGTCAATCCTTCTACCACTTCCAATTTTGCTTGCGGATACAACACCTTCATCGTCTGTTTGCAACGATTGAGCGGTGCAGTAAAAAAGCGTGCGGCACCGGGATATTCCATCTGTTCTTTTAAAGTCAGAAGTTCTTTTAACCCCTCCGGTGATAACGGTAAATCGGTTCTGCCAATATACAATCCTTCCGTATTCGCGGCGGTTTGCCCGTGGCGAATGAGATGAATTTTGTAAGTTTTCATCAAAATTTCCTCCTAATTGTTGCAATTTGACGATTTACAAATGGTATCATTTATTATATAATAATTAAACTCACTGTAATTTTTTTGAGAAAAATCTTTGGAGGATTCCCCATGAACAGTACGTTCCCACGACTAATTACCCTCTTGCGCAAAGAACAGGGTATTAGTCAGAAAAAAGCATCTGCGGACTTGGGTATTTCGCAGGCATTGCTTTCTCACTATGAAAAAGGTATCCGCGAATGCGGTTTGGATTTTGTAGTACGTATTGCCGATTACTATGGTGTTTCTTGTGACTATCTGCTGGGTCGCACCGCTGACAAAAGCGGTGCTATGATTGCCGTAGACGATATTCCCGAAAACGACCCTGCGATACAAGACAGCCGTTTAAGAGGCGGCGTGCTGCCGGTCCTCAACAAAAAATTGGTTGTCAACTCCCTACATATCCTGTTCGATATGTTGCAAAAATGCAATAACAAAGCCCTCACGGCTGATGTATCCGCAGCACTCACCCTCACGGTGTATGCGCTATTTAGACAAATCTATGCCGCCAATCCCAAAAACCCGGCTGCTATGTTCTCGGTAGACAAGTACTTATTCCAATCTGCCGCTATCGCAGAAATCAGCAAATCCATCGCCCGCAGCGGCGAGTTGGCACGCGGTAAGAACGTGAGCGGCCTGGAAGGTGTAAAGGCAGAGAACTTGCCAGATATTCTTCCGGATGATATTGCACGACAATATCCCATGTTCTCCAATTCCCTGCTCAATTTGTTGCGCAACGCCGAAACATATATGCAAGGACAATAACGCAACTTTAAAAAACTGCCGAAAGGCAGTTTTTTTATGCTTTCTTTTTGAAAAAATGTGAAATGCCGTGCGCCATAAACGGCAACAGCAACATCACCAGCGCATTGATGGCAAACAGTACCAACACAACCCATTTCTGCACCGAAAGTATGTATGCACAAAGCGATCCCGCCGCCACTGCTTGCAGTACACCGACAACCTGTAACAACACGATGTCACATTTCTTTCCGTTATTTGCCGCCACCGCCATCATAGGCAACGCCGCTTGTATGCATACCAACGTGAATATATATTCCGTTTGGAACATACCGCTCACCGCTAACACCAACAACAAAAGCGGCGAGGAAGCGAGCAAAACAATGGTCAGCGTGCGCGTCACCACACGCACGGCTGTATGTTTCCAAAGGAAAACAGCCGGCAACGCAAACACCGCCGCCGCCAATGCCAACAATAAAGACGTGATTTCCAACAACGCAGACAGCGCCACCGTTACAAATGCAAAAATCAGCAGCAACTTCTTATACAACTGTATTGCTTCGGGTTTTTCTTTTCTCAGTGCCATAACAACCTCCGAAACCGATATTTCCTACAGTATACTGCATTTTTCGTTAAAAATCAAGTGATGCGCGTATGAATTGCCCACGCGCTTTTTTTAGTGGGCGCGGTAACCACACGATGACGTGTACGCTGTATTATCACGGTATACAAAGCAAACCGGGACACCGAAAACGGCAACCACGCAGTTAAAAAACTACGAAAGTGCAGATGTAATAGTTGTCCGCTCCATCCTTTCGTGAGATGAAAACCGCTCAAAACAGGCAATCCGATCCACAAAGCCGTTTCCAAACGCCGTATTACAATCCAAACCGATAAAGCACCCAACACCGTCAACAACGTGCTGATGCCGAAAAGCAACGACCCTACAATAGCGCTTGCTTCCCGCGCGCCGCACGCCAAAATAAATAAAGCGGGAAACAGTGCTGCTGCATACAAGCCAAAACGGCAAGCGTCCCAGCGAAGTTGAGATTTGATATGCACCAGCGGATGCCGATAAGCGCCAAAAAAGCATTGCAGCAAGGTTTTGCCTTCCCACACAATATGCAAATTTTCCATTACGCAGGTGTTTTCAGATGGTACTGCCATGAGCGTTGCGACTCGTTTTGCCGCTGCACAATACCCCGCATGTGCGCAGGATACCAATAGGCGATTGAGTAAAAAACTCCCGCATAATAACACCGCTTGCATGATAGGCGTGAGCGATACAAACCGCCGCACCAAAAGCTCCGTCGCCATCGGCAACAACCAGCAAACGCAAGTCCACAACTGCATCACACAAATTTCCATTCGATGCTCTTTTGCAATCGCACAACCACCCGCCATACAAAAACACCCCTCTTCCCATTACAGTATGGACAAAGAGGGGTGTTTTTATCACGCCGTCGGCTTTGCGGGCAACCCTAACTGCTCACGCATAGTCGCCATGCCGTATAAGAACCAAATCACCTGCTCGGCGTTTCCGGCATCGATGGTTTTCCATGCATCGCCGCTTTTCTTCATTTTTTCCATAAATATAGTGCCCTGATGTGTGCTGTTCAAAAACTTGAAAGTGTCGCAAATATGCAACATATCTCCCGCTGCGGTGGCGGCGATAATATCCCAACCGACACTTTTACCCAGTATCCAATCTTTCACAACGCCCAAACCACTGCACTCCACCGCAAGATACCCGCCGTTTTGCGCGTTTTTCCATAACTTTTCGTGCACATACCGAGCGGTGTTTTGCAAAATTTTCGCATCCAAACCGCCATACCCGCTCGCAAACGCAGACAGACACACCCAACTAACGCCATCCTCCGCGATGACATTTCCATCGTTAAAATACAGTTGCTCTCGGTACACCGTTTTACCGTCAACTTCGCGGGTGAGATTTTTTGCAATACCATTCTGCAATTTTAAAAGCGTTTCTTGCCACAACACTGCATCCTGCTCTTTACTTGCGGTTTTTGCCACCGCTATCATTTGTTCCAGCGCTGCCGCCACAAAACTGTTGGTGAGAATGTCAAACACATCCACATAATCCGAACCGTTATACACACGTGTATGGGTAAAACGACGATTGCGTACCAATCCCACGTTCTCATAAAAATATGTATCCGAGCAGAATGCATCTGCTTCCCGTTTCATCAGCGCATACGTTTCGTTTAAATAGGCGGTGTCTTTGCTTTTGAGAATATACAGCGCCCATCCCAGCACAAAATGTGCCCGTCCGTCCAATTCGTCTTCGGTGCGCACGGTTGCGCGGTCAGCGGAAATGGTAAACGGTATGTGTTGCAGGTTTTTCTCCTGCATAACGTCAGTCACAAACCGCAGAGCCTTCCCCGCCGCCTTGGTTTCTCCCACCTTATCCGCAAGAATCGCCAATGCGCCCACCGAACGCACATATTCGCCCTTATACAGTCCCGTGAGCGATTCCTGTAAAAAGCCGGCATCGGTAAGCCGTCCAAAAACACTCCCATAACTGTCACGATACATGTCCGCCACATGACTTTCTTGCAATTGTGCACGCACTGTATCCATTTTGGCGCTGGTCGGGGTCGTGGTGCTCGCAGTAGTGGTGGTTGTCGTGGTTATGGTTGTAGTTGCCGCAACAGTGCTTTCGGTTAAGGAATCACTATATGTAGCGGGCGGCACGGCGCACCCGACTAACAATAGCAAGCAAAGGCATACTGTTATGATTTTCATACTACATCATCCCCTTTTCAACGAAAAACACCCGATGTCAAACGGCATCGGGTGTTGTGTTTTTACAGCCAGCCGCACGCCCAACAGAGCAAGACAACCGCACCGAGCACGATGCGATACCAACCAAACGGCTTGAAATCATTTTTCTGAATAAAGCGCATCAGGAAACGAATGACGAGAACCGAAACGATAAACGCCACCACACTTCCCACAGCAAGCAACAGCCATTCCATCGTGGTGAAGGACAGACCATCCATCACGAATTTAAGCACTTTGAGCAAACTGGCACCCAGCATAACCGGTATCGCCATGAAGAAGGAGAACTCCGCCGCAATGGTGCGGGAAGCACCCACCAACGTTGCACCCAAAATGGTGGAACCGGAACGTGAGGTGCCGGGGATAAGCGCAAGCATCTGGAATGCGCCGATAGCAAACGCATGTTTGTAACTCATATCGGAAAGTGCAGTCACCTTCGCTTCACGCTTGCGGGATTCCATCCAGATATACGCCACACCGTAAACCACCAGTGCCAGCGCAATCACCAACGGCACAGACAGTTTTTCGTCAATGATATCGTCCAACAAAAGACCCGCAATCGCAGCGGGGATGCTGGCGACCAACACTTTAGACCACAGCACCCACGTGTCTTTTTTCTCTGCTGTTGTTTTTTTCGGCGAAAAGGGATTGAGTTTGTGGAAATACAACACCAACACCGCTAAAATCGAGCCGAGTTGAATGACCACCTTGAAAACATCAAAAAATTCCGGAGATACCTGCATTTTCCACACAGCATCCAACAACAAGATATGTCCTGTACTGCTGATGGGCAACCATTCGGTGATGCCTTGCAGGATACCCTGTACGACTGCTTTGAGCAACTCAATAAACGCCATGCTGACACCCTTTCTGCTTATAAATCAATTTCGTTGAGTAAATCACGCAGCAAAATGATTTCATCGGGGGACAACGTCACGCCCTTACCCATTTTGCTGTGGTCGGGAGACCATTCACGGATATCATATTTGGGAGCACGGTCATTCCAGCTGATCAGGTTGACCTCTTTGGTCCAACCTTTAGCGGATTCAGACAATACGCCGCAGTTTTTCACGATTTCATACTTCAATTCAGGCATGTATAACAACTCCTTTATTTTACAGTCAAGTGTATGCAACACCTGACAATTTTAACCCAATAACCATGTGCCGATTGCATCCAGCAAGGCACCAATCCCTCGTGAAGAGGAACTTGTTCTTTCGGAAACGCCGCCTTTGTATGTCGAAACCGCTCGCGGTTTCATTGGCGGCTTATCGAAAAAAGTGACGTTCGGTGTCCTTGGACACGCGACTGTCAAACTGGTGAAACCATTCCGCAAGAGCGGCGGCATCCTTTTCGTGTGCCGCAATCGCATCATTATGAATAGCGGCGGTACGAACACGCAATTTTTCCAATTCCGCGGAAATCTGTGCAGTTACCTGCTCCACCTCAGACAACGCGCGCTCGGTCTGCTTACGGCTGTCGTCCATACGAGCATGCACATTCTTTTTCACAAACGCCACTGCATCACGGCTGTCTCCGAACATCTTTTTGAAAGCGTCCAGTTCACCCTGCTGTAATTGCAATTGGCCTTGGAGCAGTACGTTCTCATCCTTCAAACGTGCGCATTCCTGCAACCGTATTTCCGCATCAGCAACCTTTTGACGCAACGCTGCCGTCTGTTCATTCGCGGCATCCAATCGCGCGGTGGCATCCTGCAGCGCCGCTTGCGCCGCATCTGTCTGTGCCGCGCGTTCACGCAAAGAAACTGCCTCGTTTTCCAGCGCATCCTTCTCGCTACGCAAAGCAGTCAGCTCTTCTTGCAAGGAGTTGACTTCCTCACAATGCGTGGTATGCAACGATTCTATGTAGTCTAAAACGTCCTCTTTTTTAAAACCTCGAAACACTGTTTTGAAAAAACCGTTTTCTGCCATACGTGCATACAGTCCTTCCCTTTTGTATATACTATATTTCATTATAACATATATTTATAAAAAATAAAAGACTTTTTTGGAAATCATTTTTATTGACAAAAATACGAAACATGATACAATAGCGATGCAAGGTATACACACAATCTATATGGGGTCGCAAAGGTTTCGACGGGGATTGTGAGGTACGGTAAGCGAGTAGCGGTGCGGGCCCGCTATAAAACCTGCAAACTTTAAAATTAAACGACAACAATACTGTTGCTCTGGCAGCCTAATTAGGCCGCCCGTCTTTACCCGAAGTACCACGGTCGGGATAAAGGCGTCGACTAGTGGTGAACATGAACGGGAAGGTGCCACCCTCCCCGTCACGACGTAGTGGCTACCGTAGCAAATAGCCTGCCTATCGGCGATTTGTGAGGGGAATCTCAAAAGATGAGGCTGCACTCGGAGAAAGCTGTATCAAGTGGTTTTCGGACAGGGGTTCGATTCCCCTCGGCTCCACCAAAAAGAAAAAAAGCACCCTCGTGGTGCTTTTTTCTTTTTCGTAGCAGTCAGTGTGAGAGCCCCTCGCATTTCGTCAGAAATGCCAAGGTTTTGCGTGTACACATTTTAAACCCGCTCGCATCAAAATGCAAAACCGGGGGTTACGATTCCCCTCGGCTCCACCAAAACGAAAAGAGACACCCTCGTGGTGTCTCTTTTCGTTTTTATACATGAAACCATATTCTCAAAATACATAAATAAACCCCACCATCAAAAGATGGTGGGGTTTTATTGGTGAGCCATCGGAGATTCGAACTCCGGACACCTTGATTAAAAGTCAAGTGCTCTGCCGGCTGAGCTAATGGCTCGTATCGCGCTTGACCTATTATACCCAAACTCACCCTACTTGTCAAGAAAAAATTTCACTTTTTTTCATTTTTTATTTCATGCAAGCAAATCACCGCTACCGTCATATCATCTGCATGCGCATTTTCACCCTGTCTGGACACTGCCGCTTGCAAAAGTCCCTGTGCCAAATCGGTGGAATTTTCGTTGCTTTCCCGCAAATACTCCTCTATCCACGCAACCCCGTCAAACAGCATGCCGTCACTCATCATCACCAAAACGTCCCCGTCTTTGAGCGCATCATGGTGCTCCTCAAACGCCGCATCCCGTAAAATGCCTACCGGCATTGACGGTGGCGCAACACGTGAAATTCTGCCGTTACTTTTTAGCAGAGACGTTGCCGCGCCCGCTTTATACAAGCAAACCGCTCCTGTGTATACGTCCAGTTCCAACACATCCAACGTGGTCAGACTTTCGTCCCCCGACTTTGCCAGCAAAGCGGTATTCACCATTTTGAGCACAGTTTGCGGTTGTAATCCCGCACGCAAAAGCCGCGCCGTAATACCCGCCGCCATGGCACCGTCTACTGCCGCGCGCCCGCCACTGCCCATGCCGTCACTCAAAATGCACACCGTTTTATCCCCGTCTACATAATGTTCGCACACATCACCCGACAATTTTTCTCCCTCGCATGTGCGCTGTGAAACGCCGATTTGAGCACGAAAGCGAGGACGCTCGGTGACAGTGATTTTCACCATACCGCGCATCTCCAACACAGCAGGTCTGTCAAACTCTCTGCCACAACAAAGTTCCAATTCCCGAAACCATCTGCCGCCATCCAAGCACACGCCGACATCCTCTGCGAGCAATTCCACTGTTAAGCGGTCTCGACTATCTAAAAGACAAACCGCTTCGGTCACCGGCATGCCAAAATCCTCACACAACGAAACAATACGTCCCGCCGTTTCTGCATCCACACGTTTTTCCAAAGAAAACCGCTCGCCGAGCTGTGACAACACATCCCCCATACCAACGAATTGGTCGGTAATGACCGCACGGATTTCAGATAACCGTTGCCAAGCGTTCTCACGCTGTAAATATAGCTGATACCCACGGTTGATGTATGCCGCAACCTGTGTCTGTCGTCTGCAATTGCGTTGCAAAAAGCCGACCAAATCCTCCTTATCCACCGCCTCCCGCTCACGCAATAACGGTGTGAGTTGATTAAATGCATCCATCACCGCAGAAAAATTATTTTCCCAGCAATACATTTTCAAATTGCAGTCCCTGCACACCGCATCACCCACATACCGATACATCGAGCCCAAATCGGGTGCGCCGTAGTGGGTAAGTTTTTTGGAAACCTGTTCAACGGTAGAAGCAACCTCTTGCATGGCATTTGCCGCCACATCCAGCCGCAAGGTCATACAACGGCGCAACCCTTCTACCGCAGGTAAATGTTGCCCAAACACCAAAAAACGACGCAACACTTTATCCACACTGCGTGGCAAGATACAAAACACCACGCACGCCGTGACCGCCTCATATATGGCGGCAGCAGCGGCAATATCGGTCACAGCCGTGAGACACAACAATAAATTCCCGATGAGGTACACACCTGCAATGGCAAATCGCCCATACCGTGCAAACAGTCCCGCAAGCAACCCACCAAAAGCAAATCCGAGCGCAATATACGGACGTTCAGGACTGACCAGGGCGAGTGATACACCCAAAATTGTACCCGCGACCGCACCGCCCTGTTCTCTGCCACTGCGTGCAAACAACATAATGCAAATACCCGACAACATGCGTGCGGGCGCTATATAATAAAACTCAATCGCCGACAAAGCGGTAAGTACCACTGCGCTGATTAAAATGCAACCCGTTTGTTCGGATACCGTCATTGCACTCCGCTTGTCCACACGGTAAAAATAGCGATAACTTTCGGCAAAGAAATAGGCAAACCCGCTCGCCGCCAAACTTTCCGCCAACAATAGCAATAGGGATAGCAGTCCATCCGACAGCCCCATCACCAACCCGCTGGCGAGTGTGGCGCCGCCCGCCAACAAAGGCGGGAAAAACTTTTTATGGGATACTTGCGGTAACACGGCGAACACCCACCGTGCCGCAGAAGCCACCGCAACCGCCGCCATATACCGTAACGGAATTTGCGTGTTACCCGCCAATACATATCCCGCCAAAGTTGCTATGTACACGAGAATGGCACCCGTACCATCCACCGCCGCCGCCAAACTGACACCAAACGGTGCCATGGAACCATACAAATGTCCGCCGGGCACAATTAAACCCAATACCGTAAATGCAAGCGTGGTCAGCAATCGCATACCGCCCACTTGCTCGGTCACCATTTCGGTCGGCATGCTTGATATAACATCCGTCCTTACTTTTTCTTTCAACTTCCTCACCACCGTACAAAATTCCGTGTTTTACACGTTCTTGTACCAGTATATAACGAGGTTCATAATAATTTTGTCGCAAACAAAGTGCGTTTTTTGCTATTTTGGCAGTGGAAATGACCGAAAATACAAAAAGTGCGTATGCAGTGACCCGCATACGCACTTTTTAAAATATTATGCTCTGTGCCATTTGACACCTTGGGGAGTGTCTTCTAACACGATATTTCTAGCTTTGAGTTCATCACGGATACGGTCCGCTTCCGCCCAATTCTTTTCCGCTCTGGCTTTTGCACGCGCCTCAATCAACGCTTCAATTTCCGCATCCCCCTCGGTATCATCGGTGCGGGAATACAACAGTCCGAGCACGTCGCATAATTCAGCGTACAACGCTTGTGCGGCGGTAATGGTGGCATTCGTCGCCGTGCCGGTGGCGAGCATCAGATTGATATCTTTCACCAATTCAAACACAGCAGCAATGCCGTCAGCCGTGTTTAAGTCGTCATCCATTGCGGTGATAAACTGCTCACGGCGCACTTCCAATTTTTCGAGGAACGCCGCATCCGCAGCGCCTTCAGGTGCATTTTTCAAAGCAAACGCCAATGCATTTTTGCAGTTATACAAACGGTCCAGCGCCGCAATGCCTTGTTCGATGATGTCAGCGCTGTAATTGATGGGGCTACGATAAGAAGAAGAGATAAGGAAGAAACGAATTGCCTCATACCCATACATCTTCGCCACGTCACGCACGGTGAAGAAATTGCCCAGAGATTTGGACATTTTCTTGTTGTCCACGTTGATATAGCCGTTATGCATCCAATAGCGTGCAAACGGCACACCATTACAACATTCACTCTGCGCAATTTCATTCTCATGGTGCGGGAAAATCAAATCCTGTCCACCGCCATGAATGTCAATGGTTTCACCCAGATAGCGACGCGCCATGGCAGAACACTCAATGTGCCAACCAGGTCTGCCATCGCTCCACGGAGACGGCCAGAACGGCTCGCCCGGTTTTGCCGCTTTCCACAACGCAAAGTCCAGCGGATCTTCTTTCACTTCACCCACCGCAATACGTGCGCCGGATTCCAAATCATCAATCGGCTGGTGGGACAGTTTGCCGTAATGTTCATCCTTGCGGGTACGGAAATACACGTCACCGTTTGCGGACACATAAGCATATCCTTTGTCTATCAAGCCTGCAATAATCGCTTGGATTTCATCAATATTTTCAGTGGCACGCGGATGGGTGGTAGCGGGTTTGACACCAAGTCCTCTCGCATCCGTTTCAAACTCCTCGATATATTTCTCAGAAATTACGTCATACGTCGTTCCTTCCTCATTGGCACGGCGAATGATTTTATCATCGATATCGGTGAAGTTCTGCACGAAATTCACTTCATATCCACGCCATTCAAAATACCGCCGCAACACGTCAAACACGCAAAGCGGGCGAGCATTGCCGATGTGGATAAAATTATATACCGTCGGACCGCAAGCGTATAAACGCACCTTGCCCTCTTCAAGCGGGATAAACGTTTCCTTTTGTCTGGTCATGGTATTAAACAGTTTGATGCTCATTGTTTTTCCTCCGTTTTGGTCTTTTTCTCATGCATATACGCTTGCAGCACGGCAATATCTGCCTGCAAACGCTCCAACTCCTGCGCCACAGGGTCAGGGATATGGATTTGGTCCAAATCTTCTACTTTTTCGCCATTGCGACGCACCACCTTCGCGGGAATACCCACGGCGGTGCAATTATCGGGAATGTCGGTGAGCACCACAGCACCTGCGGCAATCCGCACGTTATTACCGATGTTGATAGGGCCGAGTACCTTTGCACCCGCACCCACCATTACGTGATTACCGAGTGTGGGATGCCGTTTACCTTTATCCTTACCCGTACCACCCAACGTCACACCTTGGTACACAATGCAATCGTCGCCGATTTCGGTGGTTTCACCAATCACAACGCCGGTACCGTGGTCAATGAAAAACCGCCGTCCGATTTTCGCTGCGGGGTGAATTTCAATATTCCATTTCCACACACTTCTTTGCGAAATCCAACGCGCAATCAATCGAAACCCATGCCGATGAAAAAAGTTGGCGAGACGATGCGAACGCAACGCCTTATATCCATTATACAGCAACATAACCTCTAATGCCGAACTTGCTGCAGGGTCACGCTCACGAATGGCGCGGATGTCTTCCCGCATACGGTCAAACATATCTATCACTCCTAAAAACAAAAGCCGCCGACAGACAACCGGTCTGTCGGAGGCGTTATCGCGGTTCCACTCCTGTTTATCACTCAACGGGGACACGCATCATCCCCCTGCCGATAACGGTGGCTACCGGAACGGGATACTGCGTATACAACGGTTCCCCCGCTCTGCCGTCAGGTGCATTTCACGGTCCTTTCGGTGAAAAACGCTCACAGCCCAAGGCGTTTTCTCTCTGGCACCTACTCACAACAGTTACTTCTCCTGCCGATTGCATCTTTTATAAGTTTACTATAGTATATACGACTTTTTTCAAATTGTCTACAATTTTTTATTTGTCAACAAAATATTGTCGTCCGTTCCAAACGTATTGCACACCGGAAATAATGGTGAACACCACCGAAATCCAAACGAGTATTTGTCCCACTGTCATCAAAACGACACAACCTGCATCCGATAACACACCTTGCAACAAACCGTTTTGCCAGCTGCACACTTCCAGTGCGGCGAGCATATAGATAATGGCTACAAATTGCATCACCGTTTTCAGCTTACCCGCCAAACTGGCGGCAATCACCGTGCCGTCTTTCACAGCAAGCAAACGTACCGAAGTGACCATGAATTCACGGGTGAGAATGAGCATCACAGCCCACACATCCACGTGACCCATTGCCAAAAAGCCGAGGAACGCCGCCGTGGTGAGCATTTTATCTGCAAGCGGGTCTAAAAACTTGCCAAGATTGGTAATCAAACCGTATTTACGGGCAATTTTGCCGTCCAGCATATCGGTAAACGCCGCCGCACCAAACACCAATCCTGCCGCCAAATGATGAAAGGGAAATTCCACCATCAACAACAACAGAAAAATCGGCGCCAACACAATGCGTATCACCGTCAGTTTATTGGGCACATTCATCTACATACTCTCCCATCAAATCCCAGTCTAATCGCTCTAATAACCGCACCTCAACAAAATCGCCTGGCGCGATCGCCAACCGCTTGCCATTTTCATCAAGCGGTTGCGGGAAGAACACTTTGCCGTCAATGTCCGGCGCATCCGCCGCGGTACGACCGAACCAACATTCTGCATAACGGTCAAAACTTTCCACCAGCACGGTTACCGTCTTACCCACCTGCGCATCTAAAATACGGTCGGCAATCACAGTCTGTTGTGCCATCAAAATATCCCGTCTGCGGCATTTCTCCCCCTCGGATACTTGGTTTTCAAAAGTAGCCGCGGGCGTATCCTCTTCGGCAGAGTATGTAAAGCATCCCAGCTTGTCAAACTGCATTTTCTTGACAAACTCGCACAAACATGCAAAATCCGCCTCGGTTTCGCCCGGAAATCCCACCATCATGGTGGTGCGCAATACAATACCCGGCACCGCTTGTCGCATACGACGAATCAGTTTTTCCAAACTCTCGCAGTCCCCCATGCGATTCATCGCACGCAACACACTGCCCGATGCATGCTGGATAGGCATATCCAGATACTTCACAATTTTGGGTTCTTTCGCCATCACCGCAAGCAACTCGTCGGTGATATGTTCGGGATAACAATACAGCAATCGAATCCATGCAATGCCATCCACTTTACACAGTTCTTGAAGCAAAGACGGCAGCCGTTTTTCACCATATAAATCCAAGCCGTATACCGTAGGGTCTTGCGCCACGATAATCAATTCTTTCACGCCGTTTGCGGCAAGCGTTTTCGCCTCCGCCACAATATTTTCCATAGTACGACTGCGCATACCGCCACGAATGAGCGGAATGGCGCAATAGGTGCAACGGTTGTCACAACCATCCGCAATGCGCAAATACGCAAAAAATTGCGGTGTGGTCTGCAATCGATCTCCATCCAGTGACCACGCATCCAAAGCGGGAAACGCATACACCTTTTCGCCGCCGTTCACAACCGTTTGTACGGCATCCACAATATCCTCATTCGCGCCAAGTCCCAAAACTGCATCACATTCAGGCAGTTCTTTTGCAATCTGCTCTTGATACCGCTGTGCCATACATCCAGTCACCACGATACCTTTGATGCGTCCTTCTTTTTTTAGGGCGGCAAACTCCAAAATGTTTTCAATCGACTCGGTTTTTGCATCTTGAATAAACCCACAGGTGTTGATAATCACCACGTCCGCAAGACCGCTCTCACCGGTAATTTCAAAACCGGCATTTTGCAATTTTGCGAGCATGAGTTCCGCATCCATTTGGTTTTTGGGGCAACCGAGCGACACCATTCCGACCTTAATCGCCATTATATTCGTACCAATCCTCGTTATCATCTTGTGTGCGCACCGCTTCGATTGCGCGGCGCACCGCATCGTACGGAAAGCCATACCTTGCCAATGCGGCAACGGTTTTTTGTCTGCCTTCCGGCGTTTGCACCTTATTATAATATTTTTTTCTGATAAGTGCAAGTGCTTGTTGAAAATCATCCGATTCCAGTGCGTCCACTGCCGCTTGTGCATCTTCACGGCTGATACCCTTTTGTAGTAACGTCTGCAAAACCCGCCGATGCGGATATCGTTTATACCGCACCAAACTTACCGCCAAACGTTCAGCGTAAGCAGCATCGTTAATAAGACCCACCTCGGTCAGCCGCTGTACCACCGCCGCCGCGGTTTCCTTATCGGCACAACGATATAACTTTCGTTCCAATTCTTTTGCTGCATAGTCACGAGCGGATAAATAGTACAGCGCTCTCGACCGCGCGCGGTTATACCGTGAACAAGCCAACAATGCTTCTAATTGTTCCTCCGACATCTCTCCGTTTACACGATACGGGGAATCTTCAAAAGTAGACGCATCCACCGTTATTTGCGTTACGGCATCTCCATCAAACGTCAATATATATTGTTGTCCCCGCACGCGTTTTGCTTCGGTAATTTTCATACAGTCACCACACCAACAGAAAAAAGGCGGCATTGCCGCCTTTTTTCCTATTATCAATCTTCAACCACAATATCAATCTGTGCTTTAGCCACCGGCGCAGATAGCTTTGCCGCTTCAATCGGAATTTCCACCGGTTGCGGTGCGGGTGCCGCCGCGCGACCTTGCGGCACGGGGTTCAGACGCGGTAATCCTTCCCGCACCTGCGCTTCAATTTCCGCAAACAGTTCGGGATGCGCTTTGAGGTATTCGCGCGTATTATCGCGACCTTGTCCCAATCTATCCTCTTTATACGAGAACCAAGCGCCCGCTTTTTGAATAATATCCAGTTTCACCGCCAGGTCAATCAACTCGCCGTCACGGGAAATGCCCTGTCCGTAAATCACGTCAAACTCTGCCTCTTTAAACGGCGGGGCAACCTTGTTTTTCACAATTTTCACACGGGTGTGCGAACCAATCGGTTCACCGCCGCTCTTGATGGTTTCGGTACGGCGCACGTCCAAACGCACCGACGCATAATATTTGAGCGCATTACCGCCGGAAGTCACTTCGGGGTTACCGTATACCACACCGACCTTCAAACGCAACTGGTTAATGAAGATAGCGATACAGTTAGATTTCGCCACCACAGGTGCGAGTTTGCGCATCGCTTGCGACATCAAGCGTGCTTGCAAACCCACGTGGCTGTCGCCCATTTCACCTTCAATTTCAGCGCGAGGCACCAATGCTGCCACCGAGTCGAGTACCACGATATCCACTGCGCCCGAACGAATCAGCGCTTCCATAATTTCCAACGCTTGTTCGCCCGCATCCGGTTGAGAAACCAACAACGAATCAATGTCTACACCCAGAGCGCGTGCATACACAGGGTCAAGTGCGTGCTCCACGTCAATATATGCCGCTTCGCCGCCCTTTTTCTGCGCTTCCGCTACTGCGTGCAGAGCGAGCGTAGTTTTACCGGAAGCTTCCGGTCCGTAAATCTCAATAATTCTGCCACGCGGCAAACCACCGATACCCAGCGCAGCATCCAACGCCATCGAACCGGTAGGGATACTGTCAATGTTCATGCCAATATTTTCGCCCAAACGCATCACAGCACCTTTACCGTAATTGCGCTCAATTTGCTGTAACGCCGCATCTAATGCTTTTTTTCTGTCTTCATTGCCGCTTGCCTTTGCCGCTTTTGCCGCTGTCTTTTTCTCCGCCATACTGTCCATTCCTTTCAAAACGACTTTCATTGCCTACATTATACTAAACTCACACGAAAAGTCAATAGATTTTGCGAAAAAATCGAACATTCGTTCTACATTTTTTATAATTCTCCGATAACAACGCGGTCGTTACCACCGTAATCTTTCAAAACACAAGTATTTTTCAACCCAAATTCACCGAACAAACGGTTCACTTGTTCGCCTTGGTCAAAACCGATTTCCACTGCACAAAAACCGCCTTTTTTCAGTTTCCCTAACCAACGGGTCAAAATTGCACGATAAAACAGCAATCCATCTGCCCCACCGTCAAGTGCAAGGCGCGGTTCGTGTTGTACTTCTCGCATCAACCCGTCCAACTCTGCCGAGGCGATATACGGCGGGTTGGAGAGAATAGCGTCAAAAGAACCATCCACCGCATCAAAATCGGTTAACATATCCGCTTGTACCGCTTGCACGGCATATTGCGGATACCGCTTGATATTTTCCTCTAGAAAAGCAAACGCCTGCGGTGATTTTTCCACTTCTACCACCTGCGCAGACGGCAAAAGAGAGGCGACACCGATGCCTACGCATCCACTGCCCGCACACAAATCCAAGATACGCGGATTTTGGACGCCACGCAACCTGTCCGCCGCAGTTTCACACAGCAATTCCGTATCGGCGCGCGGAATGAGCACCCCTTCCCCTACTTTCAAGCGCAAAGAAAGAAAATCCCATTCGCCCAGTATGTATTGCAAAGGTCTGCCGGACAACCGTTGTTCCAATGCCGCATCCAACGCTTGCACCGTTTGTACCGATAATACCACGTCATGTGCCACACCGTGCGGCAGATGTGCAATATCTTCCAACAAACACCGCATTTCAAAATCAGCGTCGGGAACAGCATTTGCACGCAGACGCTCTACCGCCGTTTTCGCATAAGAGAGAGCGGTTACCATGTATCCGCCTCCGCATCTGCGGGAATGACCTTTTCCATCGCCGCAATAGCACATTCTATCATGCCGTCATCCGGTTCTCTTGTGGTTAAATGTTGCATCCAGATGCCCGGCTTAGAGGTGATGCGTGTAAACAAATTATCTTTTCTGCCCGCCAATTTAATCAGCTCATATCCGACACCAACCGTGAGCGGCAAGGTTAAGATTTTAAACGCAGTGCGCAACCACGCATTCATATCGGGGATAAGCATGGAAACCACCATACCTACCAGCAACATCAAAATCATGAAAGAAGTGCCGCAACGCGGATGAAAACGAGATTGTGTACGGATGTTTTCCACCGTGAGCGGCAGTCCTTGTTCATAACAAAAAATCGTTTTATGCTCAGCACCATGGTACATAAACACCCGCCGAATATCCTTCATCAGCGAGATGACTGCAATGTATCCGACAAACAGCAACATGCGGAACACGCCTTCAAAAACGCCGCGAACCACGGCTGTGTTCAAAGAGGGCACCGCTTGTATCAGCAAGCGGAACAAAAAGGCGGGCAACCACATGAACAGCACCACCGCCAAGGCGATACCGACAACAGCAGAGACCGCCATCAGTATATTCATCACCCATCCACTGAGCGGCTTGCTCTCCTCCTCATCCTCAGCCTCTTCCAGTCCGCTAAGTTCCGCTGAACGCATCAAGCATTTATAGCCGTATCGCATGGAATCAATGAAATTGAAAATACCGCGAATAAACAGTAACCGCATAAAACGAGGTTTGTTTTGTCCCTCGGTTTCCCAATCCTCCACGATGATTTCGCCCGAAACGTGACGCACCGCCATCGCGGTGATTTGCGGTCCGCGCATCATAATTCCTTCAATCAACGCTTGCCCGCCGATAGAGGTCTTTTTAGTCACACCTTGTTTTTCGCTCATACGCGTTCTCCTTTCAAAGCGGGAATGTCAGAATGACACTGGTGCCCTGTCCTTGCTTACTATCCAGTTCAAGACTGCCGCCATGTCCTTTCACAATTTCATCTGCAACGGCAAGTCCAATACCCGAGCCCGGGCGGGTGGTATCCCCTTTATAAAATTTCCGTTTGACGAGTGATAGATCCTCCGACGAGATACCGCTGCCGGTATCCCCGACCACCACCTGCACCGCCTTAGGTAAGGTGGCATAATCCACCCGTATGCTTCCGCCGGCATCGGTATATTTCACCGCATTATCCAAAATGTTAATAAACACCTGCCGCAGACGATCGGCGTCACCGCTTATGAGCGGCAAACCACCACGTCCTACACACCGCAACGAAACGCCTTTTTTCTCCGCACGTTCACGGAACAGCAGTAATGTATCCTCTAAAACGGACGACAAATCCACCATTTCAAACCGCAAAGAAAGTTTCCCGCTTTGCATACGCGAGAAATCCAGCAGTTCCTCCACCATATCTGACAATCGGTCGGTTTCCTTCATAATAATATCAAGGCCTTTTTCACGCAATTGTGCGTCTGCATCTCCGGCGGTACATAACGTTTCGGTCCAACCGCGAATAGCGGTAAGTGGCGTGCGCAACTCATGAGAAACCGCAGAGATGAATTCATTTTTAAGTGTTTCCGATTGCTCGATCTCGCCCGCCATATAGTTAATGGTATCACAAAGCTCGCCCAACTCATCGTGACTGCGTTTTTCCACACGATAAGCATAGTCCCCTTTGGCAATACGCCGTGCCGCTCTACCGATTTCTTTAACGGGTTGCACGATGGAACGGATGAAATACAATCCCACCAAAGCGGTAAAAAACAAAATACAAAGCACCACCACACCGATACTGAACGTGGCGAGTAACAATTGTTTATCCACCAGTCGCATGGATACTACATACCGCAAAGCGCCGATTTGAGCGCCTTTGTCGTCCTTTTCAAGAACGGTCAACGCCATAATGTGTTCACCGGTGCCGTTATGTCCGCTACGCACAATACTGCCACCTGCCGCCTGCGCCGCAATAAAATCAACACCTGCATCTTTCCCCACGGCCACAAAGCCTGTGGAAGACGCCAAAACAGAGCCGTTGGCAGACAATACCTGCAACTCCATCAGTTCTTTATCTGCAAAATTCTCCACGTAGGTCAACGCAGTGCGCTCCCATTCCGCAGCAGAAGTCACGCTCAACACCGCCGAACGACGATAGAGGGTTGCACGATCTTCCAACACGTCTGCTACCTGTTGTTGATAAAATGCGCGTAACAACAACACCGATACAACGCCTATCAAAACCAGCACGGCGGCTATCATCGAAAAGCCGTACACAAACCAGCGATACGTAATACTTTTTTTCACGTGCCGTCGCACCTCCTTTTGGGTTTACCCATATTGCCCTAATCTTCCCACTTGTATCCTTTTTTCCAAACCGTAATCAAATGTCGCGGATTAGAAGGGTCTTGCTCAATTTTCATACGCAAACGCCGTAAATTAACGTCCACGACCTTATCATCGCCCGCATATGCATCTCCCCACACACACCGCAAAATCTCCGTACGGGTGTGACACCGATCTGGATGCATAAAGAAAAATTCCAATACTTGCAATTCTATGGGGGTTAACGCCACCGTTTTGTCCTGCATTTGCAGTGTGCGGTTGGTGATATCCAATGCAAAATCGCCGCGATGCAATTTATCTGCATATGCCCTGTCCCGTTCACGCAAAATTTGCACACGACGACACAACGATTCGATGCGCGCTTGCAATTCCGCCATGCCGAAAGGTTTGGTGACATAATCATCAGCACCGCACTGTAAACCTTCCACCTTTTCTGCTTCTTGCGAGCGAGCAGTGAGCATAATAATACCCAGAAAAGCATCCTGCTCACGCAGTGCGCGGCAAACAGAAAAACCGTCCATTTGCGGCAACATCACGTCCAGCAAAGCTACGTCAAACGGCTCTTTTTGTTCCCCAAATATTTCCAACGCCTGTTCACCGCTTGCGGCCTGTTCCACAAGAAAGCCCGCTCGCTGCAAATTGAATACCACAAATTCGCGGATAGACGCTTCATCCTCACAAACCAAAATGCGTTTCAAGGCGTTTCTCCTCTCTTAGTCACTGCACCAGCATATAACTGACTTTTTCCATAGTCAAACGGTATGGTGCCTCGGTCTGATACCAGATGCGCAACGGCAATTCGCCGGGCAATTCTTCAAAATCATAGGTGTCGTCAGAAGGTTGTTTAGCACCGTCCATATGTTGAATAGCCAAAAAAGGTTGTTTTTGACCTTTACCATCCGTCGCTTCTAACCACAGTGTGCAAGTAGCTTCCTCGTAACGAGTGGACAAGGTGGACAACCATGCCATATCCAATTCAATATAGTACCCGTCATCACTGTTGACAATACCCGCAGACTGCTTAACAGCAGTACCTGCGGCAACGTCCCAAGTATACCATTCGGTCAACCATTGCCAACTTTTTGCGGCTTCGCTGTTCACACCACCAAGTGGCACGGTCACCGGAATTTCCGGCACACCATTATCATCAATATCCTTTGTCACAAAACCGGCCGGTCTGTCAGCAAGGCGAGAAGAAGCAACACCGGTACGATATAAAGGTGTCTGCAAACCATTACCATCCCAATAAATAAGCGCCGTAGCGTATTTGCCGCTTTCCAACACGGTGTCCACATACAAACCGTTTTCACCCGTGCTGATCTTTCCAAGCAGTGTTCTTTCAACCGCGCGCGTATCCGCACGTAATGACGCTGTTCCCAACGTCTTAGTCGTATCAGAAGTCCATTTACACAAAGTGGCAGTCGCCGTTTCGCCGATATGCAACAGCAGCACTTCTTCACCCGCGTGTTCGCTCAAATCCCCTACCGTGTATGCAGTATATCTGCCAATATCCGCCGTTTCCTGCAACCTGCCGGAAAGTGTATACACACTGAGTTGATAATCGCTGCTGTACAACTGCCAACCGACCAACAATTCCAGTTTGCCGTCGCCGTCTAAATCGCCAAGCGCCACTTTGTGCAGGTCTTTTGCCTGCCCTTTCATATCATTGACGGTATACCAACCGTTCTCTCCACGGCACAACAATCGAATATGGGTGTGTTGCCCTGCCGCAGGTGCGTAGAACGCCACCGCCATTACCGCTTTATCGGCATCGGTTTGTGCACCGTTTTCATCCAACAACAAAAATGCCGAGGAAATATCGCTGCCGACAGGGTATTTGAGAATATACGAAGCGGCATATCCCTCCGCTTTGAGTGCTTCTTCCAAGGCGTGTTGTACCGCACGTTGTTGTCCTTGTGCACGGGGCGGTTGTAAATACGATTCCATATCCATGCAACCGGTACAAAACAATACCAATATGCACAACATTGCAACCCATTTCTTCAGCACGGCAAACACCTCCTCATTTTTATACTATATTATACTATTTTTATAAAAGCATGTCAACGATACAAAAAGCCATACGGTGAACCGTATGGCTTTTTACTTTTATTTAGCGGATACCGTAATTTTCAATCACGTAATCCATATCCTTGTCGCCGCGACCGGACAGGTTGATGAGCACCGAACCTTTGCCGAGCTTTTGCGCCAACTTAATACCGTAGGCAACAGCGTGCGCACTTTCGATAGCGGGAATAATACCCTCCATACGAGAGAGTTCAAAGAACGCATCAATGGTTTCTTCATCGTTGATGACATCATATTTCACACGACCGCAATCACGCAAAAAAGCGTGTTCGGGGCCGGATGAAGGATAATCGAGTCCGCTTGCAACCGAATATACGGGAGCGGGCTCACCGTTTTCGTCTTTGAGCATGATGCTGTTAAAACCGTGCATAACGCCCTCGGTGCCATATTTAAGCGATGCCGCGTGATCACCCAACGTAGCGCCTCTGCCAAGCGGTTCAATGCCATAAATGTCAACGGGGTCATTGAGGAAGCCCGCAAAGAAGCCTGCCGCATTCGAGCCGCCGCCCACACACGCAACTACTGCGTCCGGCAGGTCACCGGTCATTTCCACAAACTGCTCTCTCGCTTCAATGCCGATAATGCTCTGGAAATCACGCACCATCACGGGGAACGGATGCGGGCCGAGCACCGAACCAATGCAATAAATAGAGTCTTTATAGTCTTTCTTGTATGCCGCAAAAGCCGCATCTACCGCCTCTTTCAAGGTAGCAAGGCCTTCGGTCACTTCGATGACATTCGCACCGAGAATTTTCATACGTGCGACGTTGGGAGCTTGTTTTTTAATATCCACAGCGCCCATGTAAATGTCACATTCCAAACCAAAATATGCCGCCGCCGTAGCAAGTGCCACGCCATGCTGGCCTGCGCCCGTCTCCGCAATCACCTTTTTCTTGCCCATATATTTAGCAAGCAAAGCTTCACCCATACAGTGATTGAGTTTGTGTGCGCCGGTGTGGTTCAAGTCCTCACGTTTGACATACAACTGCACCCTACCGAGTTTATTGGACAATCTTTCCAGATGCGAAATCGGGGTGGGACGTCCTTGGAACTCTTTGCGAATACGACGCAGTTCATCAATGAATTTTCTGGATTTGCAGATGGTGAAATATGCTTCACTGATTTCCTGCATGGCACGACGCAAATCATCGTCAATATACGCACCGCCGTATTTTCCGAAATACCCATTATCATCAGGATAATTGCGGAAATATGTGTTAAAATCAATACCGTTTAATTGCATAATTGTTTCCTCCCAAATATATATACGTGTGTATCGGCAATCAGACGGCTACGCCATCGTATCAATCCCATATACCGCACACTCCTTTCAATCGTATATACATTTGTTCAAAATAAAATCACAGTAATTCCATGCCGTTTTTAGAGCATTCCTCAATCATTTGTTGCGGCCAAACAGACGCCTGCACTTCGCCGACGTGCGCTTTGCCCAGCATCAACATACAAAGACGGGACTGGCCAATACCGCCGCCAATGGTGAGCGGTAATTTTTCTTCATCAATCATCGCATGATACGGATACTGGTAGCGGTCCAGCGCATCACAAGCGGTCAACTGCGCACGCAGTGCTTCCTTGTCCACACGAATGCCCATCGAGGACACTTCCAGCGCATCTTCGAGCACCGCATTCCACAATAACAAGTCGCCGTTTAACGACCAATCGTCATAATCGGGTGCTCTGCCACCGTGACGCACACCACTTTTGAGCGTGCCGCCAATCTGCATCACAAACACCGTACCGTGTTGTTTACAAATCAATTTTTCACGTTCCACAGGCGTTTTGTCGGGATACATATCTTCCAGTTCTTGCGACGTGATAAAAAACGGTTCTTCCACGATCACCGTTTCGCCCAGTTTCGGGCAACGCATATGTACCTTGCGATTGGTGAACGCAATCGCTTTCACAATCGCGCGCACCGTCTCCTGCAAATACGCCATCGTTCTGTCTTCACGGCTGATAACCTTTTCCCAGTCCCATTGGTCAACGAAAATGGAATGGATATTATCCACGTCATCATCACGACGGATAGCGTTCATATCGGTGTAAATGCCTTCACCGGCATTGTATTGATACCGATACAGTGCCATTCGTTTCCACTTGGCGAGGGATTGCACCACCTCGGCGTTGCAATCCATTTCTTTCATGGAAAAATCCACCTTGCGTTCCACGCCGTTCAGGTCATCGTTGATACCGCTGCCCGACTGCACAATGAGCGGGGCGGTCACACGGTCAAGCGTGAGCGCAAACGCCAGCGTTTGCTGAAACGTATCCTTGATATATTTAATTGCGTGTTGGGTTTCCCGCAGGGATAAAGTGGGTTTGTACCCTTTGGGAATCGTCAGAGAATGTGCCATTTCTACAACCCCTTTATCGTATGCTGCCTACCGTGCGGGGATACAAAATCACATCACGGATGTTTTTGATACCGGTCACATACATAATCAAACGTTCAAAACCAAGACCGAAACCGCCGTGCGGTACCGAGCCGTATCTTCTCAAATCGAGGTAATCTTTATACAAATCGAGGTTCATACCGCGGGCTTTCATCTCGTTAACCAGCTTGTCATAATCCGCTTCACGTTCGCTGCCGCCGATGATTTCACCGACACCGGGGACCAACAAGTCCGCTGCGGCAACCGTTTTGCCGTCAGCATTTTGTTTCATATAGAACGATTTGATTGCTTTGGGATAGTTGATAAGGAAGACCGCTTTTTTGCAGACAGTTTCTGCAATATAGCGTTCGTGTTCGGTCTGTAAGTCAGCGCCCCATTCCACCGGATAGGTGAAATCTTCGCCGGAGTTTTTGAGAATTTCGATTGCCTCGGTGTATTCCATCACCGCAAAATCATTAGCAATCAAGTCTTCCAATTTTTTAATGAGACCCGGTTCAAACCGTTCATCAAAGAATTTCATTTCATCGGGACATTTTTGAAGCAACTCCCCGATAACGTATTTAATCATACCTTCCGCAATTTTCAGCACGTCCGGCAATTCCGCAAACGCCACTTCCGGCTCAATATGCCAGAATTCCGCAACGTGACGGGGGGTGTTACTGTTTTCTGCACGGAAGCTGGGACCAAAGGTATAAATCTTACCATACGCCATAGCGGCGACTTCGCCCTCCAACTGTGCAGACACGCTGAGACCCGCGCGTTTGCCGAAAAAGTCATCGGCATAATACTCCTCAGCGTTTTCATATTTGTCCGTGTAACCGATGGTGGTTACCTGGAACATCTCGCCCGCACCCTCACAGTCACTGGCGGTAATCAGCGGAGGTTGCACGTATACATAGTTTCTGTCTTGGAAATACCGATGCAATGCGCTTGCAAGCACAGAACGGACACGCATCGCCGCATTAAAGGTGTTGGTACGCACACGCAGATGCGGCATGGTACGCAAAAATTCCAGCGTGTGCCGTTTTTTCTGCAACGGATAATCCGCAGGGCATTCGCCCAATACCGTGATTTCTTTGGCATCGATTTCCACGGCGTCTTCTCTGGCTTGCACCACCGTGCCGACCACTTTCAAAGAGCAACCGAGTTTCATGGCGGGCTCATACGCAATGTCTTTGGCTTTATCCACAACAATTTGGATATGCTTCAAAGTGGTGCCGTCGTTGAGTTCGATAAACGCAACGTTCTTGGATTCTCTTGCCGTTCTCACCCAACCGCAAATCACCACCTGCGTGCCAATGAGGCTTTTGTCGGAAAATACTTGCACTATATCCAAATGTTCCATACTTACATCTCCTACTATATATTTTAACGCGCACGCGCATCTATACTTAGTAAGATATTATACCACAAACCGACTCAATGTCAACACGAAAGCGGAATTTGTGCGAAAAAACACCCGCGGTGCAATCGCACCACGGGTGTAAAGTGCATACGCTTTACAATTCTTCAAATCTCCAAGTGACAGTATACGCATCGGTATCTCCCGCTGCGATAGTACGGTATACCTTCTCCGGCATCGGCATGGTAGACGGTTCAATGCCCAACACATATTCCCCGCACGCCATACTTTTCCATTCCACCAAATACGGAAAATCCGCGTTATCAAATGTGACGTCCATTGCCAGCGTTTCGCCTTGCAAACGAGCTTTGACACCGCGTCCCTCGCGCACCGTATGTAAAAATACCTCTTCAGCGCTGTCCGTCTTGGGTACAGTAAAAGAATAGCAGTTTTCAAAATCGGGATTTTCGCTGACCGCATCTATGCGCTCGCTTTCTACTTGTAAATGCGCCCGCTCGGTGAGCAACGGATAACCAATATTCGAGTGGTACATCAGCATATATTCTGCCGGTGCAAACGCACAGTTGGTCACCTTGTCATTTACCGTCAAGGTATCACCCAAATAAGACATACTGATGGTGCGTTGCAACGTCAAATGACAGCCAAACAAAGCAGTGAAATGCATTTCACCGACCAACGAAATGGTGTATTCACCATTCATTTCCGCCGTCTCCACATGCACGTTTTCAGCGGGGATATACGACAAACTGCCGTGCTGCAACAACTGTCTGCCGTTTTTCTCGACGGGACCGCCGATATTATCCAGACCACACGTGTACAAAAATCCCGCATCAAAGCTGTTTAAGAAACCGTAAGCACCACCCTCACACAGCATCGGGGACACCAATCCGTTTTTGGAAATGTACGAAACGCAAGTGCCTTTGTAGAACAAACGGAAAATATCCATCGCTCTGTCCAAAATGACCGTGCAATCCAATTTGCCGTTATACATTCTAACCGCACGCACACCTTTTGCTTTGCCGTCGGCATATGTAAAAAATTCTGCGCCACATACAGTGGACGGATGCGCCATATACTCTTTTTGCATGGTTTTCGCTCCTCTTTGTTGAATTATCTTTATTGTATCCCACCCCCGTCGGTATGTCAACAAAAGAAACAAAACAAAAAAGCAACGCACCCCTTGACAAAACAAAAATATCGTGTTACACTACAATTAACAATTAGGTTAAACGTTAAAGGAGGGTGCTTCATGTCTCTGCAACGGACTTTAAAAGCGCTTGCCGACCCTATTCGGCGTGATATTTTGCATATGCTGAAAAAAGGCAGGTTGTCAGCGGGCGAAATCACCGCACATTTCCCTGTCACTGCCGCATCTATATCCCGTCATTTATCGGTGCTCAAAGAAGCGGATTTGATTCGAGATGCACGAGAAGGGAAATTTATTTTCTATGAAATCAACACATCCGTTTTGGAAGAAACGATGCTGTGGATTGCCGATTTGAAAGGAGAGGGTCAATATGTTGAAGAAGAATAAAATAAAAATTTTGCTATCCTCTTTAGTGACATTGTCGCCGATTGTTGCCGGTTTACTATTGTGGGATAAATTGCCCGCCAATATGACAACACATTGGGGCATGGACGGCACCGCCGACGGCTCTGCTCCCAAAGCATTTGCCGTGTTTGGCTTGCCTTTCATTTTATTAGCGCTCTACTGGTTGTGCCTATGGGTAACCTCACTCGACAAAAAGCAGAAAGACCAAAACCCCAAGGCATTTGGGATCATTTTCTGGATTATGCCCGCCGTCTCTTTGGCAGCAAACGGTATGCTGTACAGCGTCGCACTGGGCGGCACCATCAATGCCGTCCGCATACTGCCGTTATTGCTCAGTGTGATGTTCATTTGCATCGGTAACTATCTGCCCAAAGTCAAGCCTAACCGTACAATGGGTATCCGTATATTCTGGACACTGGGAAATGAAGAAAATTGGAGCAAAACCCATCGTTTAGCCGGCAAAGTGTACGTACTTTGCGGACTGGTTATAGTAGGTGCGGCATTTTTGCCGATGTATTGGATGATCAGCAGCAGCACCATAGCTATCTTAACCGGCATTGTGTGGCCTCTGCTGTATTCCTATAGTATTTACAGAAAGCACCGCAAAACAGGCATTGTGTATGATGAGAAACAAAAAAATAATAAAGTAGCCGTGCGTGTTACCTCCGTTTTCATACCGTTATTGCTTGTGTTTGTAGGCGTTCTCATGTTCACCGGCAATATCGAGATGCAGTATGGCGAAACCGCCTTTACGGTACAGGCCTCGTACTACGAAGACCTGGAAATCCCCTATGCAGACATTGATACCATCCAATACCGTGACAATGTGAAAGCGGGTATGCGTACCTTCGGTTTCGGCTCTGCAAAACTGCACATGGGCATCTTCCGCAACGACGAATTCGGCGACTACACCCGCTACTGCTACATCGGGTGCGATGCCGCTGTCGTGTTGCAATCGGGCGACAAAATCTTAGTGCTCAACGGCAAAACCGCCCAAGAAACAAAAGAAATTTTCAATACCATTTCTGCGAAAATCGAAAAATAAATAAAACGAAAAGGACACCCGATTGGGTGTCCTTTTCATTTTGGCACGTTGCACTGATTTAGATATCGGCGTGAAAACGTTTAATAATTGGAATTGACTTAACTGTTTTCGTCAATCCATTTCTTTGACCAAGCAAATAATGTTTCGGACATTAAATTAAAATCCACCATTCCGCCTTTTTTCAAATTCAAAAAAGTTTCCACTATTGCACGTTCATCGGAAGCTGCAACTTGGAGCAATTCTTTTTGATGTTTAATATAGTTTCCGGTTTGCTTAAACACAATCGCCTGTACAACAAAAGAGGCAGATTTATACAGTCCCCGCAAAATATCTTCGCTTTTTTCATGGAGCATATTGTGAACACAGCCATGGTATATATTACAGGCACCGATTTTGATTGCTCTGTCCACAGCACTTTCGTCAATAAGTACCATCACTTCATCAAGACTTCCCTTGATTGGTGCGGTGTCATGGCAAAACTGAAACAGATCGGACGATTCCCAATTCATAAGATCATCTTTGCCGGAAAGAAAACCGCAAATTAATTCTCTGTGCGAAAGAGAATCCAACATTGCGTTGTAGGTTTTGA
Source organism: Acutalibacteraceae bacterium (assembly GCA_045634325.1). Taxonomy (GTDB): domain Bacteria; phylum Bacillota; class Clostridia; order Oscillospirales; family Acutalibacteraceae; genus URNF01. The sequence goes on from JAZRAA010000040.1 coordinate 123,965, forward strand.
TATCCGAAGCAGACAATTCATCCAGAATGACAACAACATCAATGTCGCTATTTTCGGTTGCTTCACCACGACTGTAACTGCCTTGCAATCCGACAAACCATACCCGTGCTCCAAACGTATTATTTAAGGTTTGCAAGAAGTTTTGTATCCAAACATTAATATCTAACATCTTTTTGACCTCGTCAATTTTTTGTTCTTAGACATATTATATCATAAAAACTTTAATTTTTCCACCTAACACTATTTAGAATTTAGTTCAAACCCTCCCCGAAAGCAGTTTTAGTTGGAGAATATCTATGAAAATCAACTGTGAAAATTCGTATAGAAAAGTCCGAAACCGTTATGGCTTCGGACTTTTCTGCCCCGATATCTAAATCGGTTTGCATTGTTGGCACGTTGCACCGATTTAGATATCCATCCTTTCGCAATGGCTTTAATACTTTTTCTTTAAAATAAAGAACGATACCCAAAACAGCACAAGCATCAAACATACGGCGCCACCCGAAGTTATACACAGCAAATTTTGGTTCAAAAGTTTAAACACGATAGTGCCCAGGGCGCAGATGATGATAAACAGATAACCCGCCCAAGCCCAGGCTTTGTTACGAATAAAGTGAAACCGTTCATCAGTTTCGGCAACTTCTCTTTTTTCTCGGTAAATCTCACTCCTGCTCAAACGATAACTGCGGAGCAGACGCACAATACCAACGACCGTCAAAGCCGAACCCATACCGCTCCAAAATGCGTCTAGGGTTTCCAGGCAGCTCAGAACGGTCAAAACAAGACCGAGCAAAAGCCAGATCACACCAAAAATAATATCTTTTTTCTTCATATTATTCCTCCTCAAAAATAAAGATCTCTTCAATGGTCATCCCAAAAAATGTTGCAATTTTATGTGCTAAAAGAATGGAGGGGTTGTAGCGTCCGTTCTCCAAAGAACTAATTGTTTGCCGAGATACGCCCATTGCCTTGGCAAACTCTTCTTGGAGAATCCCCTTTTCCTTTCGGATAGCTTCTATTTTGTTTTTCAAAGAAATACCCCCTAAAAAGATATTTAGGATGTAAAGCTTACTTTACAAAACAAATATAACAAAGATTTTATTAAATGTCAAGTAAACTTTACATAAAACGCAAAATCTGCCCTTGATATCTATTGAATTTAGTTCAATTCCTCCCCGAAAGCAATTTTTGGTTTATGATATCTATAAAAATCAACTGTGAAAATTTGTATAAAAAAAGTCCGAAACCGTTTTGGTTTCGGACTTTTCTGCCCCGATATCTAAATCGGTTCGCAATGTTGGTTGCGGAGGATAGATTCGAACTACCGACCATACGTTTGCGGTGCCCGACTCTGTCTGCGGCTGTAAAACCGCCTTGCCAATCGTCGACCGCGGCACAGGGCTTTTCCCTCGCTGTATCCGCCACCGGCGGCGCTCGCAAACGCCCACAAGTTATTCGCCCGACTCGTCGGGCTCATAACCCAAAGGTTGATAATCCGCAGTCTGTACTTCGTAACAGAAAAAAATCGGCAACGCCTGTTGGCGTTGCCGATTTTTTTGGTTGCGGAGGATAGATTCGAACTACCGACCATACGTTTGCGGTGCCCGACTCTGTCTGCGGCTGTAAAACCGCCTT
>JAZRAA010000041.1:0-8868 GCA_045634325.1 Acutalibacteraceae bacterium
GCTATTCCGTATACTGGCCTGACTAACCCCGTTTCCCGCCTGTTGGAGCTCTACCACGAACCGCCGGAACAAACCGCTGTCAAGCCGTATTCCGGCGAGGATTCCGCGCTTGCACAGGCGATTGAAGAGTTTGACATGGGCGGCTATGTGTCCATGACGGAAGGCATACAAGGAAAATGGCGTTCCGGGCGGCTTATGTTCAATCCCTGTCCCATTTGCGGGCATAAGGACGATTTTTACACGCAAGGGAACACGTGGAAATGTTTTGGAGCAAGCGGGCCCGGACGCGGCGGGAACATCATCAACTATCTGGAATCCCGTCACGGATATGACCGCAAGACTGCCCGTGAATATTTCATGTATGATATTCTGGGCTGGAACCGTGAAGAAAACCGGAAACAAAGCCGTGAATCGGAGCGAGTGAAACAGGCAAAACGGGCAACAGGCGCGGCGGCTATTACCAACAGGGACGAACGCCCTGACTTTATCCGCGTCAAGAAGCGGAAAGACCCGGAAACGGGCGAACTGGTAGAAGTGGAAAGCGTGGACTGTCCGCGCCTTGCGCAGTATATCCGTGAACACTGTCATTTCAAGTTCGTAAAGATTCCAGACGCAAAGTCTCCCGTGCGTTTCTGGTATCGGGATGGCGTCTACCGTGAAGTCTATGAAGATGAGATAATGGGCGAAATTATTGACATTATCGACGCATGGAACCCGGAACTTGTCAAAATGCGGGACGTGGAAGAAGTCTACAAGACGATTAAGCGGAAGCCGGGAAATGAGCGGTTTGTCACGCTGGAAGCGAAAGACACGGAAGAATTGGTTGTAAATTTCAAGAACGGCCTGTTTTATCCGATGACATGGGAGTTAAAACCGCACACGCCCGACATTTTCACGACGCGGCAATTACCGATTGACTTTCCGCTGGACGCGCTGGGCGAAAACTGGATGGTTACTGTTTCCGACAAAACGGAGAATTTTCAGAAGTATATGTATCGCTTCTGTTACCGTCCGGGAATGCCGTATAATGATGGCGACAGCCGCTGGCATTGCCTGAATGACTTCATGTCGCTGATACTCTCCAACGTCAAGAGCGAACACGTCAAAGAATCGCTCTGGATATACGGCGACGGCGACAGCGGAAAAAGTCAGTTGCTTGCGCTTTTGCAATACCTGTTAGGCGACGCGAACGCACTTAGCACGGACTTAGAAAAGCTGGAAGCCCGTTTCGGAACGGGAGCCGCTTTTAACAAGCGTCTTGTCTACTCTCCCGACCAGAAGTTTATCAAGGTTGACCAGTTGAGCGTATTCAAGACGATGGTAGGAGCGGGCGACGGTATCAACGTGGAGCGCAAAGGCCGGGACAGCTTCACTTGCAAGTTCGACGGTTTTGTGTGGGTATGCGCTAATGAGTTGCCGAAGTTCGGCGGCGATAAGGGCGACCACGTATATGACAGAATGATTCTGTTGAAAGCGCCTGACACTATCCCGGTAGAAGAGCGTTACAAGTTCCTGTTAAGCAAACTGAAAGCGGAAGCGCCGTATATTGTGGCGTATATACTCTCCCATTTGCCCGACGTGGTAAACCGTGACTATAAAATCACGGAACCGCTGGAAGCCGCGCAAGCCCGGAAGGATTACGCTTTCGAGAATGACCCGGTGCGTCAATGGCTTGCGGAATGTTGTATCGACGTGCAAAACCCGGCTGACGCTATGGAAGCGGAAACCGTGGAGAAATGGAATAAGGCCGGAAACAAGCCGACATGGAGCAGTCTGTATAAGGTTTATTGCGCGTGGTGCAATGAATGCGAAAACGGCTATAAGCTGAAACGCAACGCCTTGAAGCGGGCATTGAAGGCAATCGCCGGGAAAGCCGATATGCCGGATGACGAATTTTTCATGAACCGCAACAACGGGATGATTGTCTCCCGCTGGTGCCTGAACGAATACGCGCTTTCCTATTATCAGGCCTATCTCTAATAGATACACGCCTGAACCCGCCCGAAATGGGCGGGTTTTTCTATGGCCTGAACCGTTCCACAGGGCGGCTTGAAAGTGGAGTTTTTGGGAAGGAGTGGACTTTTGAAATAAAACTCCACTCAAAAGTCCACTCCCATTTTTGAAGTTTTCCAGCCTAATAAATGATGATTATGTTTATTTATCATAATTTTAGTAACTTTTGAAGGGATAGAGTGGAAAAGTGGAGTTTTTTTAACAATTTCAGTCTTGCAAAAAAGTGCAAAAAAAGAGACAGAGAAAAATTTTGGAGAGAGTGAAAGCGGCTTTGAAACTCCACTTTTCCACTTTTCGCGCATAGAGTTACGTAAAAGCAAATAATCAGCACAATATAGCGCGTGAATGACGCTAAAAGTTAAAAAATGCGAGTGGACTTTTGAAATAAAACTCCACTCAAAAGTCCACCCGTGCGCCGTGGAGTGGAGTTTCTACAGGCTGGATTTCAAATCCACGCAGTCACTGAATCCAAAATTGGACTGAGCGGACTTTCGGCCTGATATGAGTACAAAAGGCGACGCCGGATTTCTGCATTTGAAATGCGGAAACTCCCACGCCGGATGTCTCCAAAATTGGAGGCATTTTGGAAGGGTATCATTTGAAAATAGAACCTTGCAATTCCCGGAAACCCGCCTCTGTATCGAGAAATCCGCCCTCCCTTTTCAGGGAAGGCGGATTCTTTCTGCCACGCGGTTTTCAAGTCACGCGCCGTCGGCGGTATCGCTGTCAGGCGTTCCGCTGACTGTAGGCGGCGCGGGCAACGGTTGCCAATGCGTCACGGTGTGTTCCTCATTGTATCCGCGCCCAATCCAACGCCCGCTTTCAAAAAAGGCGACAGTAACCTCTCTTACTTCCGGGTCGTATACAAGAACCTCTCCGCCTTCCGGCAATCTGTCAGTGACGGATACCCACGGCGCGGCCTGTTCCATTTTCTCCCGGATTGCCGCTTTGATAAAGGCGTTGACAGCCATTCCGACAGAATCGGCGGCGGCTTTTAGTGCGTCATATTCGTTGTTTTGTATATCCAGCGGGACGCGCTTAATGTTTGCGGCTTTGTACTTATATGCGGCTTTCCTTTGTGCGTTCGTGATTGGCATACTCCCACCTCCCGCAGTCAAGTATATCAAATATTGGCTTATGTGTACACATGCAATCTGCACAAATAAAAAGAAAAATTTTTGTGCAAATTGGCAACAAAAAAACAGTTGACATATGCGTACACATATACTATAATTGTGACAGTGAGTTCACGTCCTGTTTCGCTGACAAGCGGCGCCGAATAGCGGGTGAGGCGATAAATAACCCCGCCGCCATAGAACGACAAACAAGCGGATTAGAAACAGGAGGAAATAGACATGAAAAACTACTTTGAGAATTGCCGGACGCTTGACGAACTGAAAGCCGAATACAAGCGGCTTGCGAAAAAGTACCACCCGGACATGGGCGGCGATACTGCCACAATGCAAGCCATTAACGCGCAGTATGAGGCGGCTTTCAACCGGATGAACGGCAAGGCCACGAACAACACGACGGAAACGGCGGCGGATTTCATCAACGTCATTAACGCCGTTATGAAGATGGGCGGGAATATTACGCTGGAAATTTGTGGTAGCTGGGCATGGGCATACGGCGATACAAAGCCCGTCAAGGAGCAGTTGAAAGCCGCCGGATTCCGCTGGGCGTCGAAAAAGAAGATGTGGTACTGGAAGCCCGCCGGAAGCTATTGCAGAGGCAGTAACGCTTCTATGGAGCACATTCGGAGCAAGTACGGAAGCCGCGTATTCACCCGCCGCGATGACGCCATGGCGATGGCGTAAGGCCGCAACAGGAAACAAAGCCGGGAGCGCGTCTCCCGGCGCACGGAAAGAAAGGACGATGTACAATGAAAAAGACAGTCAGAGACGCTATCAAGCGGATAGCGCGGCGCGTCGAAAAGGAAACCGGAACCGACATTACGGAATACCTTGAAGATGTCGTCGAAGTCTATGAAATCAATGACTATGGGAAGCCCGCTACCTGTACCTATATTATACGAGGGCTTGAAACTGAGGCGGACATATTCGTTGATTCCGTCAAAGGCCGATAATCACGGACAGGCGGCAAAGCCGGGGCATTACGCCACGGCGCGTGGAAAGAAAGGAAGGCGTAACATGGCAACCTTAGAATTTATTCAAAAGCGCATGGAAGGCAAGCGGAAAGAGCTTGCGAAGCTGGAAAAGAAAATGGCGCGGATTCAGGACGCCGCCGCTTCCGGCTGGGAGAACAATCCGTACTGCTACAGTGAGTACGATTTGAGCCGTACCCAAAAGGAAATTCAAGACGCCCGCGCCGCGCTGGAAGATTACACGGCGCAACTCAAAACGGAAACAGACAAGGCCAACAGCCGCAACGTTCCGGCAATCGTGGATTTCCTGAACGGCTGGAAAGCCCGTTGCATGGATTTCTACAAGGGCGCGTTTCCTGATTACCTGAGAGACAGGGAAGCGTGGTTTCAAACGCAACGCGAATATGGCGATTGGTGGAACGGCGGCGGGTGCCGTGAGAGCTTGGAAAACCGCAAGGAACGCAAACAGGCATACCATAACGCGGAAAGCGCATTCAAGCAAAAATGGAATTTCATTGTTCCGTATACGACGCTGGAAGGCGCAAGCCTGATTCTTGACGAAAAGAAACTGGCGCGGGAACTTGACGATGAGGCCAACCGCAAGTATGACTTCATCATTCAGCGGGTTACGAAAATCACGGGTGAGATTACCGACGCTTCCGGCCTGTCTGTCGGCGATAAGGGCGATTTGAACGGGTGGATTCAGGGCGCGTCTGGTACTGCCAAAGTCGAGACTATCGGCGCGGGCGGGTACAATATTCAGTGCTTCCACTTTCGGACGCTGATTAAAAAGGTCGGATAAGCGCGGAGCCGGGGCGCAATGCCCCGGCGTAACGCGGAAAGGATGGAACGTCATGAAAAAGAAAGCGCGTAAAGCGAAAACAACCGTGAAACTTCCCCCGGAAGCCAAACCGTGCTACGCTTGCCCGGAACGTGGGATTGAGCGGCGTTTCGGCGTATGCAATCACGGGGCGGGCATTTGCACGGCGTGTATGGAGTACCAGCAAAGGCGCGGGGAGCGTTGGAGAGAGGGGTTGAACGCGCAATGAGGTACTACCTGAAAGCGACATACCGCGCCTCTATTCGGATGTTCCGCACGGGCAACACAAAGGAAGTGGAACGTCTGGACGCCGAAAACGCCGCGATTCTTGCGGAGATTCACGCCAAACTGGAAAGCGGTCAATGTGACTATGCTTTCTATCGCCGCAAGAACAGCGCGGAACTGTACACGCGGGATACGAAAAGCGGGCGCATTCGCCGGACGCATTTTCTCCGGGAAAACGGCGAATTGGAGCCGACAACCCACCACGTTTTCCGGGACGCGGCGGAAATGGCGCGTGATGTTACGGAATACGCCCACGGCGGATATATCAATCTTTGCCGGATTAAAAGCGCTTGAATCAATACCAAAAGCCGCCTCCATACGGAAGCGGCTTTATTTGCGCTTTCATGCCGTTTTATTGCCATTATTGGCAAATGCGACAAATGGATACGGGCAACGCTGAAAACGCGTTCCAGCGGCTTAAAACACCCGTTTCCGTCAAGATTCAGGCGGGTTTTCAAAGAAGCGGAAAAGTTTCGCGGCGTTCTTAGACGCGATACGGAACACATGGCGCGGCGACATTTGCGGCTTAATTTCCTCCGCAATGCGTTCATACGTATGCCCATAAATCAGGCGCAAACGCATGATTTCCGCGTCTCTGTCACTGTGGATGTGCTCTGAGATAAGGGATTCCATTTCGCTGTTGGTGTAATCCCTCATCCTTCTAACTGCCTTTCCGCTTCTTGGTTCCTTTGCCGCCTCCGTCTTTACGGGTTCGTTTCTTCTTCTTGTAACGCTGTCCCATATGTTCCGTCACCTCCGCAGATGAAGTTCACGCCGCCGCCGTCTTGCGTATAGGTTTCACTTACGTAATCGTACTGTTGCCATACGTAGAGCCAGCTCAGGTTAGTGGCGACAAGCGCGGCAATCAGTACAACTACCAGCCAAAACAGGCGGCGGGAATGTTCGCGCTCGCTTGCAAGCGACGTTTCGTATGCGATGAATGGCACAGGCGCGGGTTCCGGGTTTCCCTGTTCCGGGATGTCCTTAATGGGCTTTTCGTTCATGTTCAACACCTCCGCGCCTATGTTATCATCATTACCAGTCCGCGTCAACAGTCTGTTCTTTGGCGGCCTGATTCATTTCGTACACCGCCGCTTCCAGCGTGGCGCGGAGTTCGTCGGCGGGCAGCGTGAAACCGCGCTCCGCAAAGTATTTCAGCACGTAGTCGCGCTTTTCTCCGCTTGTCTCGAACATTTCCTCAGCGGCACGGACGGCGATTTCCGTCATTCGGAAAAGCCGTTCCGTTTTCGCCTGTCCCGCTTTTGCCTTCAACCACGGGATAAAGTAGGCCGTAATTAGCGCGGCGCACAGGCCGATAACGGCTTGCATGATGGGAGTAAGGTCAATCACAATTGCACGTCCTTTCTTTCAAGGAATGACTTCCCAGCGTTTGACTTCCTCATAAATGGTGTCTATAAAACTGTTGCCGCCCAAAGCCTTATACGCCTTGTATTCGGCGTCAAAGTTTTCCCGCTCGTACTGTTTAATAGAATCCTGCTCGTGCCATTTGTAGTAGGTATTCAGCATGTTGTAACGGTGCACGGATTTCAAACCGGATTTGACGGCGCGAATATCGACTATCAGCTCGCGGATAGGCTTAATAATCGTGGTCAGCGTTGCGATAACTGTCGCCGCGCTTGTCAACGCCGCCACAACCAATCCAATGGTAATTGCGCTACCCATGTGTCAAACCTCCCGCGCATAATCCAGCGAAATCCACCCGTTACCGACGCGCCCCCATGCGGACGCGCCGTTTCCAGCCCGGACTTCTTCCACGTGGACAATAAGGCCAGCGCCGAAAATATCCAGCTTTTCGGCGGATACGTCAGGCGCGGCGCGGATATTGAGCGTGGACGCCGTGATTTGTACGCGGACGCCGCCGCCAGCAAGCGCATTGACGCGCTTTTGCACGTCAGCCGGGTTATATCCGGCGGCAGTCAAGGCCTTCACGCGATTGTCGCCGTTGCCGTAACGCCCGTCAATGACTTCCTGCGCCACAAGTAAGAGCGGCTTTGTGGGCGCGTTCAAAATAGTCTTGACACGCTCCTTGAACGCCTTCCACTCCGCATTGTCCGTGCCGCACATTTGCGCCGGACACTGTTTCCTCGTTACGTCCCAATGCCGCAACACGTACTTGTCCACGTCGGCGGCGGGTATATTGAGCTCCTTGCAGAGATACGCGCACATTTGCGCGGCGTTCTCTTTGGTTTTTTCCGATACGCGGAAATTGCCTGAGCAACACATTTCAACGCCGACGGAATTGCTGTTTCGGCATACCGGATGAAAGTAGGCTTTCGCCCCGCAATGCCACGCCCTGTCCGAAAGCCGGACGGACTGGAAAATGCTACCCTCATCCACAAAGAAATGCGCCGACGTGCCGCGCCCCGCCGTCTGGAAATATTTTGCGTTGGCAAGGGCGGTGTCCTGTTTGTTGCCAGTGTAATGGATAACGATATAGCTGACAGTCCGCAACGCCTGCGGCGTCAGGTTTTGACGGGCGCACGGAAACGCGGCGTTAATAGGAATGCCGCCGACGGTCGCAGTCAAAAAGCCGCTTGTGATAATCTTCATGATTGCGCCTCTTCTGGAACGTCATGCGGCGTTTCGTCCGCACTCTGATTGTCGGGAACGTCAGGCGGGATAACGGCGGCGTTTTTGGCGTCAATGGCCTCTTGAATCTCCTCCAAGTCACCCTCTGTCAAAATGCCTTTGTCCAGATACCCGGCAGCGTTGAGGATAATCCAGTAGTCAGGGCGGTTGCCGACGGCTTTCAGATAGCCGTTTTTGATAAAATCACGCAAAGAAAACATGGTACCCCTCCTTTAGAATCCCGCTCCAAGCGACAAAAGCGCATTGGTTAAGTTGCTTTCAATCGCGTCAATAGACAGCCCCACGTCGGCTCTGTATTCAACCGTGACGCTTCCGCTGTCGGCGGAGACGCTGTTATAGCCGGAGAGCGCCGCAAGTTGCGCAGGGGTGAGTTGATATGTGACAGGTGAGGACAGTGGGAATACAACTTCAACGGGCGTTCCCGCCGTTTCTTGCGCGGCGAGGTACGACTGCACGGCTTCCACGGTGGCTTCGGGAATTGGCAATACGATTTGACCCCTGCGAGTTGGAGAATTTTGCGAAACATAAGCGTGAGGAAAGTCTCCGTTATAATCCGTCTTGTATGCGCCGTGGGAAAAGAGCCCGTTATCAGTTCCCGCCGAGACACCTACGTTATCGTAGACGACCCGCACGTTGTTTCCGAGCGATATTGTTGCATTACCCGTCATCACGGGTGTTTCGGAACTTGACGGCTTCCAATATTTATGCGTGACGGTCAGCGTTCCCGCCGTCACGTCGAGCGTTCCGCCGTAGACGGTCAGCGGGTCGGAGTTGGAATCGACGAGCGAAACCGTGACGGACTGGGCGTTTGCGCCTCCCGTCCCCGTTCTTGTGACGGTCACGGACGAGACGCCGGAAATCGGGCGGACGTTGGACGGCGACGGGTCGCCGGAGCCGTTTTGCGTCGGGGTGAGCGTAACGGCAAGACTTTGGATGTTGGCGGCGTAGCCGTCTTGGAAAATCGCCGGGTTGCCGGACGCCGTGCGGTAAATGGCGGCGTCCACGCCCGCTATGAGTTCGAGCAACAGCGCGTTTT
>JAZRAA010000042.1:0-3364 GCA_045634325.1 Acutalibacteraceae bacterium
CCGCGCTCAGCGTAAGCGCGGCAATGTCTTTCAGTGTCATAGTCCCTCCTGTTTGATTCTGCCAGCGCAATAGCTTCATGATTTTCAGCGCGTCTCCCATGATGATATGGTCGCTAATTTCACGCTCCATTGCTTTCGATACCTTGAAATGTTCGCGGCATAGCGTCAAAACGCTGTCAATCGTCTTTTGCACGTTGTCCGCTTGAATCTCAATCGCCCAAACAGACAGCGCGGCGGTCTCGAAATCCTTGCGCATTTTGCAACGCTTGAATTTGCGCCGCAAGACTTCCAGAACAAAGACGCCCTCGCCGCATGACGGCTCCAAAAAGGTCGCTTCCGGCTCCCACGGGTCAATGTCGCTGTTTTCGGCTAACATGTCGCACATTTGGGACGCAATGTCGGACGGCGTGAAAACCTCTCCATACTTGCGGACGCGCTCATCCTTTGACAAATGTCGCATAATTCAACCGCTTCCAGAAATGCCCGCTCCTGTCTCTTGAAAGTTTCGACGCTTGCGCGGCGCATGTATCGCGGCACGATTGGCAAAGCGTCCGCCCATCAAGAGCAGGTTTCTTGTTGCAAAGATAGCAAATTCCATTGTCGCCGCGTGGAATGTTCGTTTCGGGATGTTGCCGCCGGAAACTTTCTTTTTTCGCCCTGCAATTCCTTTCAAGGCAACAGGCGCAACGCGCCCTCCCGGATACGGCGGGCTTGCCGCACTGGACGCACAGCCCCGCCGCCCTCCGCGCCGCGTTTCGACTGTTCGCGGCGGCTTTTTCCTTTGCGCGGTCGCGGATTTGGGCTTTCCTTTGGTTGATTTTCTCGCCGCATTCGGCGCAACGCCAGCGGCCTGTCATTGTGAACGCGTCGCGCCCCTTGCAATCACAGCACAGCCCTTTGGAGTGCAACCAGCGGCGATACTCAGCTTGCTTTGTCATGCTCTAATCAACCATGAAACATCGTCCCACGGCTCCACAGTCAAGCCGCAGTTCTCGCAGACTGCTTTTATCGGCGTCCATGACGTTACGCTTTGCCCGCTCCGGCGTAAATCGGAATACATGACGCGCAAATTGGAAACGTCCGCCGGGGTAAGCCTTGCGGCGCGTTTGCGTCGCCTTGTCGCATACGATTCGGACGCAAGGTCGATATTTGCCAACAGGTCGCGCAAGCGTTCAAGTGGCGTCAGCTTTGCCATACAGCGCCCTCCCAAAAACAAACGGCCTCATCTTGGTTTTGCGTCTTGCGGGCAATGTGTAATGCTCCAAAACATCCTGATTGCGTTCGTAACATTCAGCGCAAAGCCGCTTTTCTGCCAGCGCGGGACGCTTGTTACACAGCCAGCAAAAGCCGTTGTCGCCTCTTGGATAATTCACGCCGGATTCAATGCGCTGTTCTACTGCTTTGGCTTTCCGTTTCGCAAGGCAACGCTCACAACGCGCTTTGCCTCCACGCGTAGGTTTCCCGCAAGAAATGCACAATCCGTCGGCGCGGCGTTGCGCGGCTCGCCTGTTTTGACTGTCCCGAATATTTTGCGCAATCTCCGGTTTTTCGTGGCTTTTGCGCGTCAGTTCGCCCCTGTATTCCACGCATTCAAAGCAATAATGCCGCCCGTTTAAGGTGTAGGCGTCCTGTTTGTGGCACATAGCGCAACGATTACGCGCTATGTAATATTCACGGTGTTGCTTTCGTTGCGCGGCGGCGGCTTCTTTGTGCTCCTCCGGCGTGTCGTATAATATTTGGCCTCCGCGCCCATGCTTCGACGGCAAACCCTGTTCTTTGCGCCAGCGTATGACTGTGTAACGGGTTACGCCGATTTCAGCGGCGATTTCGCCGTCGTGCAAGCCGGATTCGTACAGTTCGCGGAAGCGTTGCATGGTTTCAGGCGGAATTGTCCGGTGCCCCATAAAGCCCTCTCAATCAATCCGAAATTCCGCTCATTTCGCCCAGTTCGTAGAAGTCACCAAAGCCGATAACGGAACATTGCCGCTCAAAGGCTTTTTCTTCCATGCTAGGAAAAACCGGGATGTTGTACCTCTCGCACACTAACCGCTCAATCCGACAGCCCCGCGCCTTCTCCCAGCCGTCAGCGAAACAAGCAACGTCGGCGGTCGCAAGACGTTTAATACTTTCGCCCAGATACCACGCCCCGGCGCGGCCTCCGCTAACAGGCGCGTCCTCGGAAACGTAACTGTCAATGAGTTCAACAGGCTCATCATGGACGGCGCGGAGACGGTCAAGAATCGCGGCTTTTTCGGCGCCAACCTCGCTGTCAGCGCGTCCCAGCGTCGGGACGGAAACGAATACTTTCAAATGCTCCACCTCACGTTTCATCCAGCATACTCCACCGGAACGGCTTTTTCGGGTCAATCAGTCCTGCGTCCTCGGCGGCGAAACGCCGCTCAAAATTGCGCACTGTGCGCCCGTCAGCATGAAATTTTGTGGGGCTGTCCGCGTCCCATTTGAGCAACAGTCGCCATAAGTCGGGATAATCTGCGCGGAGAATGCGTAGCGGTTTCACGCCCTGATAGTGGCAAAACCAACACCCCCCCCTGCTAAAACTTGAATAAATCGGCGATAATAGTCCACGCTCCTCGCACCATGCGCGGCAGTCCGATTCCGTCCAGCCAGCTTCCACAAGCGGAGACTTTTTCGTTTCGCTCAAAACGTGGAAGCGGTTTGGTTCGTCGGCGGCTATACCTACATATACGATATTTTCACGTTCCAGCTTTTTCAGCGGCGGCATTTTTAACTGGCTATTGCACCATGCGCCGCCAAGCCGATTGCGTTGCATCGGGAATCCGCTTATTTCGCCGATTCGATTTCCCTTTTTGCGCACACGATAAAATATCTCCTCATAATTGCGCGTTGCACGCACATGCTCCACCGTGATACCCGTCAAGTCTTTGATAACGGCGTCGGCTTTCACCTTAAACTCCACCATCGGCGGCAAATCTGCGGGTATCGTATCCGTCGCCCAGACTTCGCAATGTACGATTCTGTCCAGTGGCCAGCCTAATTCCCGTATCGCTCCGATACAGGCGATACTGTCCTTGCCGTATGAGAGAGACAGGGCGTGTTGTTTCAAAGTTTTCTCCACGGCGTCAACCTCCCTTGAAAAGCGTTCTGCCAGCTTGCTGCGCCGCTTTCGGACGATAACCCGCTTGCTTTGGAATAACTATAGCCGCCGAATGATTCTGACGAAAACGGACTTGTCACAATCGCGCCGTTTTTCGTCTGCCAGTCCGCTATCTCCGATACCAGCGCAAGAAACGCTTTGGGAATGGACAGCGGATAGACGTTTCCGTAAAATAGCTCATCTTCCAGCGCGTCATCCGTGCGTCCGTTTTGGTGAATCCCGTCGTTC
>JAZRAA010000043.1:0-13263 GCA_045634325.1 Acutalibacteraceae bacterium
CTCACAGAACGACATGGCTACGATCCGACTTCCCGTACTGCAACAACGATTTTTCCGACATGGTAGAGCCGTTTTTGAACGGATTCAAGCATGAATATTGCGACACTGGCTTGACGGGCGTTTTCAATGTCTGGCATACGCACGGCGTCAAGTGCGCGGAGTTCTCAGAAGCGGCTTTTCAGGATTTGGAACAGTACATTTTCGGAAGTAAGGTAGGCGGTTATCTGTACGCTGGCCTTGACCCGTCCACAATTCCGACATATCGTGAAGTGTGGGCAAACATGAACCGCCCCGCCGTGACGCCGAGCAAGACGCGCCGGAATCGCAAAAGCGCGTAAATGGAATGCTGTCCTATCGGCATGACGGGGAGATTGGAGAATCAAGATGAACAAACTGACTTTGACGCTGACGCTGGAAGAGGCGAAATTGCTCTTGACCGCCTTGTGCGCTTACGTGAACACAACAAACGCCCAAATAGCGCGTTGCGCCGCGCCCGACGCGTTACCGACGGCAAAGCGCCTTTTGGAACACTACCAGCGCGAAAAGGCGTTGAACGCCGAACTCCGTGCGAAGCTGAACAAATGAAGAAACGCCCCGTCCACACCAAAAGAGTGGATGGGGCGTTGAACTGGCGGAAGACAAAATCAAACCCACGCTTTGATTTCAGGCCACGCCTCAGAGAGTTTGAAGAATTGCTCAGGATAATTGACTTTCAAGAATACAGCCGTCCCTTTATTCAGGAGGTCTTTTGACGTGATATAGGACAGCCTGACAAAAGAATCCTCTCCGAATGAGTTGATATAAGAGCCAACAGCGGCCTTGCGGTAAATCGGATGAATTGGCGCGTCATACTCCCATAGCGTCGCGGCGACATCTTCCAGCGTAAACCATAGTATAGGGTGGCACACTGCTACATTGCCCATTGACGCGCTATGAAACGCTTGCCCATGCGCTTTTGCCGCGCTCATCCGACGCTTGCTTTCCCGCGCCCTTACTCCAACGAAAGACAAATCTTTGCCCTTTGCGTATTCTCTGATTGCGTCAAAAAATACGCCGCTTTTACCGAATGATTGCTTTTTTGGCTTGCTCAAATAATCAAATGCGGATTTCTCGCTTTCACTCACATCAAGCGGCATACCGATTCTTTCGGCGACGGCCTGACACGTTTCCAGCGTTTTGGGGAAAGAAGCGTCTGAAATGTGCGTCCACATTCGGAACGGCCTTTTTTGAAGTTTCGACGCCTCCCACACTATAAACGCCATTGCAACGCTGTCTTTTCCTCCGACGTGGTGGAGGCTCTTTATGGGGAGGAACGCCGCGCCCGTAAAGCAAAACTGGAACGTGAACTTGCGGCGGAAGCGGCATACAACGCGGATTATGAGCGCGTCCGCAAGGCGATGAGCTGCTAATACACCCGCCCCGTCAAGGGGCGTGAATCAAACAGGAGGAAAGCCAAATGAAAAGAATCATTGCTAACAAGCAGTACAACACGGGAACCGCCGTCTGCGTCGGAACGTGGAGTAACAACTGCGGTATCGGCGATTTTGATTATCTGTCGGAATCGCTCTACCGGAAAAAAACCGGAGAATACTTTCTCCACGGCGAAGGCGGCGCAAGAACCTGTTACGCCCGCGCTGTCGGAGAAAACAACTGGGCCGGAGGCGAAGCTATCCGCCCGCTGTCGTATGAGGCGGCGCGGGAATGGGCGGAAAAACATCTTGACGCCGACGCGTATCAGGCGGCGTTTGGCGCCGTCCCTGACGATGACGGAAGCCGCGTTATGACGTGTACGGTATCCGTCGGCGCGTATGAGACCGCGAAACGGGCGTCAAGCAAGGCCGGAATCGGGTTAGGCGCCTACATTGAGCGGCTTATCATGGAGGCGTAAATGCGCAAGGTTGACTTGACTGGGAAGCAGTTCGGGCGGTTGACGGTGACGGGCGAAAACCCGTCGCCGTACATTTCCCCCGGGGGAAAGCCAACGCGCCGTTGGAATTGCGTCTGCGATTGCGGGAAGCGCGTCACGGTGTTGCAAAACCAGTTGACAACGAAACGCAATCCCACAACGTCATGCGGGTGTTCCCGCCTTTTGACGAATCAGGAAGGACGGTTTGAGGATTTGACGGGGCGCCGCTTTGGGCGTCTTACCGTCTTAGAGGCCGCGCCGCTGGAGAAGCCTGACGGGGGAGCTAAAACCGGGTGGCGTTGCCGTTGTGAATGCGGCAACGAGATTGTCATACCGCGCCGCGCTTTGGTATCGTCGGGAACGCAGTCATGCGGCTGTCTGATTGGCGAACAGGCGCGGAAACGCGTGTCACATGACGTTGGACATTTTGAGGGAACATCCGTATCAGCGATTAGTCCGAAACGCGGCGCGAACTCCAACAGCAAGTCCGGCGTCAAAGGCGTGTATTGGAGCAATCGGGAGCAATGCTGGATTGCGAAAATCACGTTCCAGCGCAAGAGCATTACAATAGGGCGGTTTTCGGCGAAAGAAGCCGCTAAAGAAGCCCGGAAGCAAGCGGAAGAAAGATACTTTTCGCCTGTGATTGAGAAATGGGAAGCGGAAGGAAACGAATCTCATTAGCCTGCGTCACGTTGAAAAAATTTTTGCTCCAACCCTGAAATCTTCCGGGTTTGAGCGGATATATAGGTAGAGAGGAGGTGAGAGAATGGTTTACCTGAGCAACGCCTTTAGTCTCCAAATGACGGAGGCTGACAAGCCGCACGTTATCAGCACGACGCCCGTCACGGCGTCGGAGACGGCGGAGGCCTTGCGGGGCGGCTTTGTATCGGCGATTGGGCACGCCGATACCGCCCGCGTGGTCTCCGGTCTGTTGGATATTGACGTGAAGTGCAACCGCGTCAATATCCGCCTTGCCCCAACGGATACGCTTTATGTGGCGCAAGTCACGGGCGGGCGTCTCCCGGAGGGCGCGACCACATTGCCCGACGGCATGGCCTTAGCGTTTATCCGCCTCACGGCGGACTGACGCCCGGATTCCCAGCGGCGGGGAATTGAAAGATACGCCGCAAGGAGTATTATGACAAAAAAAGAAAAGAAAGCGCGGGCGGCAAACCGTAATGCGGCGCGGACTGCGGAGCATGACGCAGAAAAGCGCAAAGCCGCTGAAAAAAACGCCGAAAACGCGTTGTATCACATAATTTCGGCGTATAACGCCGAAACCTACGAAACGGAGCAGGATTACGCGAAATCTTGCTCATACGAGGAAAACGGAATCGTTTTTCGGTTCCTTGGCCTCTACTCCGCTCACGGAGAGCGGATTGGCTACCAATTCGGGGATGATATATCTAAGATAAATGTATCGTCCCCTGCATATAATAAATGGTACGCCTCTTTATCGGATGTGCCATATATGGGGTGGGGTGGCGATTAACTGTCCCACCGTTGCGGAAACAAAAAGAGGTAAAAATGGAACGTAAAAGTGACCCGCGCACGTGCCGCCTGTTGCATTTTGCGGCGAACTTGGCGGAGTGCCGCATGTATAACGGCACGTGTTTCACGGACAAGGCAACGGGCAACCTTGTCATGCTGGGGTACAATCCCGACAAGCGGCGTGGCGAGAACCTTTACGCCGGGGAAACTTTAGAGCAAATGCTTGAAAAGTATTTCCTGCTTGCGGACAAGGTTTTCCATCTTGACCGCGCCACAATGGACGCTTTCAAGGCGGCTATGTGGTATGCGCAAGAGGGCGACAATACCCGGTATTTTTGCCATCCGTTGTGGCAGAGCGTGGACGCCGCTATGGAAAGCGCGTCCTGAAAATGTCCGCATTATGTCAAAGTCAAGTCCGCTTTCCGTCATTGTACGGAGAGCGGATTTTCGCTAAAATTTGAAACATTCTGAAACCGAAAGGCGGCGATTCTATGTCAAATGAGATAGAAAACGCCGCCTTTTTCCTTTTTAACCCGAACCCGCGCACATCCAACCCTTACGGGAAGGCGGATTGCGTTGTCCGGGCGTTTTGCGCGGCGTTTAACTGGCCTTGGGAACAAGCCTACGCCGCGCTGACGATTCAGGGCTTTGCGGACGGGGACAATTTCGCAAATGACACGGTGTGGGGGAACTTCTTAGAGGCGCACGGCTGGAAGTGGCTCAGGATTCCCGACACATGCCCGCGCTGTTATACGCTGGCGGAGTTTGCCCGTGACCATCCAGACGGCGTATGGATTGCCGGGACTGGCAGTCACGCCGTATGCGTCAAGGGCGGCGTGATTTGGGATAGCTGGCCTTCCGGCGGCGTTATCCCTCTGTTCGCGTGGCGGGCACCGGATTAGCGAGGTTGATATAATCCCCAGCCTTCACAACCGTTACTTCTGGCTCTATAAATGTTCCGACAGATGTTTTGAGGTTTTTCTTCCACTGATTCCATGCGGCGATTGCCTTTGCTTTAGAGGGGAAATCCCCGCCATAGTCACTGTCATACCCGAATGAGAGATTGCAATTATAACACCAGATAGACCACGGAATCCGTTTGCCTTCTTGAAAATTTCCGGGTACTTGTTCCACTTCCGCCACCCCGCCACAAAACGGGCACGGCTCCAACTTTTCCATATATACCACCCTTTCATGATTAGGAGGCTCCACCAATGGCAGGAGGATACTCAGGTTATTTCAACCCATACTTACAATCAGTATACCCGCAGACATACCAGACGCCGCAGTATCCGACGCCGTACCCCGTGCAGTACCCGCAACAGGCGCAACAGATACAGCAACAGGCCGCGCCGCAGTCTATGACGCCTCCGACGATTCACGCGGAAATCATTCAGGTTAAGAATGCGGATGAAGTCGAGAAATTTCCCGTGAACGCCGGAACGTCACAGCTTTTCCAACTTGCGGACGATTCCGCCTTTGTCATCAAGTCGGTTTACCCTAACGGGCAGACGGAAACCGACATTTACGCCAAGCAACCGAAAAAGCCCGTTCCGCCGCCAATCGACCCGGCGCAGTTCGTGACATGGGACGCTTTGGGAGACGCCCTTGACAAATGGGCGGCTGGAAGGGAAACGGGTAAGGGAAAGCGAAAGCGTCAGGATGAAGCGGAAGCGGCGCAGGAAAGCTAATTAACGTCAAGCCCTTCAACAACGCTCCAATCCAACGCTTGACCGCATGTCGGGCAAAAGTTTTCTGGTTCGCCATCGTCCGCAAGTTCACGCTCGCATGACGGGCAGACAGTTACGAACGCGCCGGAAAGATTGTGGTTGATGTATTGAGGATGTTTCTTGACAGACGGCGCGATTCTTTTCAACGCTTGCAGGCAGTCCGTGCAAAGGACAACCACAGTCCCGCCCACGTCTCCCAAACTGACCCGTACTTTCCAGCGTTCGCCGCTGTCTCCGCAGGAATTGCAGTACGGCTCATTCGGGCGTTTTACAGGCGTGATTTCTATACCTTTATATTTCATGCGTAATCACTCCTCATATGCGCGTGTATTCCATGCCTCAATTGCTTTGCGTTGCGCAAATTTCGCTCCCAGCTTTTTTACGTTGAAAGGCATACCGGACGCTCCGCAGTTCCCGCACATCACAAAGCAGATTTCAGTATCTTGCTCCACGTTCGATTCATCAACCGCTTCACCGCAAAACGGACACGATTTCAGGCTTTTCACGCTTTGCGCATTAAATTCAACAATCATAATTGACCCTCCACGTCATACGGTATCACGCGCCATTCCCGATTGACATTCGCGTAATACCCGCCGCGCAGTCTGACAGGCGGCAGATAGACAACGACGCGTGTTTTACAGCCCGTCATAATATACTCGACTTTCTGCGTGAAACACCGCTCCACGAACTCTTGAAAGACATCCATCATATCACCACATTCAGGAGGATTACCAATGGCAAACCTTTTCCAGCAAGGCCAATCCCCTCAAGGACAGGCCAATCAGCAACTGCTACAGGCTATCCGGCAAAATCCCCGTGCGTATGTCGGACAGTTGAAGCAAAACCCCGCCGGGTTTCTCCGACAATTCGGTATCGACATCCCGGACGGCATGACCGACCCCATGCAGATTGTCCAGCGGCTTTACGGTTCCCCGCCGCCGGGATTTATGGGACGGCGTTAGAATACGCGCCCGTCAGCCGCGCCACTTCTCCGCGCAACCGTGCGATTTCTTCTAGCGCGGCGTCAATCGTGGTATCGTCATAGAGCGGACAGGTACTATCGCGCTGTTCGCCGTTGCCGTCATGCAAGATAGCCGCACTGAATGTACCGCCATTGTCGGGCGATTCATACCGGGCTTTCGCTATACATGCGGCGAAACCATGCACTTTGTGAGAAAACGGGCACGTCTGGCAATTTTCTGGCATTTGCATATCTGCTATGACAATCATCACTGTACCTCCTCAATCAATCATGATACGGCGTTAATCGCCAATTCCGGGTTATCGTGTACGTTGCCGATAACCGCGTAATACTCGCAGTCTCTACGCTCTAAGACGTGATAGAGCGGCGGCGCGGTTTGATATTTGACGCCAAATCCGGCGTCAAGATAGGAAATCGGAAAACCAACCGCTTCGGTAGTCCCTTCATCCGGGTCATACCCGGCAAGAATGTCGCCTTCAAAAATGCGGTTCTTCTTGCAGTCGTACAAACCCGTGAACTGTCCGACGGTGGAGGGGTCAACTTGCCCGTATTTTCCGATAGGCGTATCATCCGGCACAATAAGCGTGACTTGTCCGCCCTTCATCATATCCGGTTTCACGACCAGATTGCCGTATACCCATTCCCCGGCAGATGTTCCGGCTAACAGCTTCCCACGAAACAAAATCTCACGCATAGTTTCCTCCAATCAACCCAGCATTTCAGGGTTATCGTGGACATTGCCAATGACTTTCGCGCAATATTCGGCAACAACGGAGAACAGGCCATAGACTTTCCCTTTGCTGTGCGGACTATATACCGTAAATTCTCCACACGCATACCTGACAACGCCGAAATGGACAACATTGCATGGAACATAGACATCGCCGACATAATCTCCCGGAATGCGAAAGTCGATAATGTCTCCCTCAAAGATACGGGTTCGATTTTGGCTCCTGTCCAGCATTCCGGTGAACTGTCCGACGGTATCTGGCTCCACGCAGACGCATTCGGACATGATATGCTCGCTGTCAATTTCAGGAATCATGGTCACGCGTACAATATTGTCCACCTTGCGGAAACGCGCTGGAATCCCGTATGCCCATTCGCCGTTGTCCGTGCGCTTTCCACGGAACAGTATTTCACGCTCCAGTATTTCACGCTCCATTTGTTTTGCCTCCAAATTCGCGTTGCAAGAAACGCAACGTACTCTCAAAAACGCCTTCATTCGCCTCTTTGCAACGCTCATCAATGGCTCTATTCAAGCGTTCGGCTGACATGGGAACTCCGCAACAATCAAGGACATCCTTGCTTACGACTTTCGCAGTTTTCCGCACAATGCCAATGGCGATAGCGCTTAACGTCTTTGCAAGTTTTTCATCGTCAAAGTTTCTGATAGCGTCCGCGTTTGTCATGCTATCCCCTCCAATCCGTCACGCGCTGGCCTTGAAGTTATACAGCGGCTTAATATGCGCCTTAATATCGGCGGTTTCTCCAATCTGGCTTACAATGTCCTCCATGCTCTTGTACGCCATAGGGCTTTCATCCAACGTACCCTCACAGACGGACGTTGAATATATGCCTTCCATTGCCGCCCTGTACTCGTCCATCGTTACAGCCTCTTTCGCGGCTCCACGGCTCATGACGCGCCCCGCTCCATGCGGCGCGGAGTAGTTCCAATCAGGGTTTCCTTTGCCGACGCAAATCAAACTGCCGTCGCGCATATTGATAGGAATCAGCAAGGGTTTCCCAGCGGTAGCGGATACCGCGCCTTTGCGGACAATGTTGCTTTGCGTGTCAATGTAATTGTGGACTGTCTCGAACGAACCGTATATATGCCATCCCATATTGTCAGTAATGGCGCGGGCGATTGTACTACGATTCACGGAAGCGAATATCTGACAGATTTCCATGTCATGAAGATACGCTTCCCGCCATTCTCCCGTCAGGTAACAAAGCTCTTTCGGAATATCCGCGCCGGGAGTAACGCGCCTTTTTAAGTCAGCTACAGCGTCTTGAATTTCCTTTTGCCGTCCGGCGGCTTTGTACTCATCAATCAGCTTTCGCGTTTCTTCCGCAAGACGGGCGCGGCCTTGCAACAAGTCAATCGCCACATCCTGATAGTATTCGGCGACTTGCTTTCCAAGATTGCGGCTCCCCGTATGAATGACAAGGTATTTCCGTCCGCTTTTGTCGGCGTCAATCTCAATAAAGTGATTGCCGCCGCCCAAAGAACCGAGGCTTCTTGCAATCCAGTCCTTTTCTCTCAGGCGGTCATAGCAGTACAGCCTCTTCAAGTCGAACGGACGAATAACGCTGTCATTCACGTTACGCCCAGCCGGGATATATTCACGGATTACGGCGTCAAGTTTCGGAAAGTCAATGGCAATCCGTCCGACGCAAACAGTCAGCATACCACAATTCCCAGTGATTGAAATGCGATTATTGCGTCGAATGACAAAATATCCGCTTGTCGTTGTAAAGCAATATTTCCAACCGTCTACGCACGGAACAGTCCCAATTTTCTTGCGTTCTGGAAACCGTACTATCTCATTTCCTGTCGTGTACACCTGATAAGTCGTTTTCCAGTTCGGATGATTCTCGTAAGTTATTGTGGAAATTCCACTACGATGTCCGCAAGCGTGATATGCAAACTGCACAGCGTCAGCATTCACTTTATTGGATGTAGAAAAACAGATTTGCTTTTTCTGTTTTGTCCCATCCCAATGAGGAATTTCTTCTATAAACACTTCAAGCTGGTGTTGATTCGCCTTATAGAGAAACGTCAGGTCTTTCGTGTAAAAAGGTTTTCCACGAAAGTAAAGAGTAGTGGTTCCGTCCGCGTTTTCCCCTACCCGATATTCAATATTCGCCATATCGAGCAACATACGCGCTCTGTCAATCTTGCGGCTTTTTTTCAAGTGAATTTCAATTCGAGTATAGTCCGGTGTAGACTTGCGAATACAGCCATCCGCGCTAATCATTGCGATTAAACGCAAATCGTTGTCTGTCATATCAACTCCGCGAGAATCTATTTTGAAAGTTGTTTTAATCCCGCCGGACACGCCCTTAGTAAGTGAATTATGGCGCTCCACAAATTCTTTTGCCGAATAGTCACGCAGAATGTAGCCGCGTCCGCGTGTTCCTTCCCAAGAGAGGATTTTGTGTTCACTGGATACCATCTGGTCAAGCCCGGCTCGCGTATGAAGATAATAGAACTCAGAGCACGGTTTTTTTATAAAACAGCATGGTTTCTCGAAATGCGCAATATCATTGCGCTTGTCATACTGCAATATTTCTTGACCGTTCCAATCAGGGATATGAATCCACCCAGTAGGCGTAAGCACCTCTGTATCTTTGTCAAGACACCCAATGTCAACGCCGACGATATTAGGAATGACTTTCTTTCCCAAATCCGCCGTGAATCCAATCACACAGCCTTTCCCGGCGTGTACGTCCGGCATAATGCGAATTTTCGCTACGGCGAACGCCTCTTGATTGCACAGCGTCAGGATTTGCGAAAATGCGGTAGGCTCCACGTAATCCGTGAAACATTTCGCCGTGTTGTATTTGCCTTGAATCTCAAACATTGCTCATCATCTCCAATCATTCAGACGGATACCCCGCAGGGAATTTCCCGTCCGCAGGATAGTCAAGCCACGTCTCCCACGTCATACCTTCCGGCAACTGAAATTCGCCAGACTGGACGCGGCGCAGGAAATCGGCGACTTTCGCGTTGTCACGCGGGAACGACGGATTGTGCGGGCCAAATATCGCGGTAGCATTCGATTTATACCAGAAATCCGGTTGCGATTTATCGACACGCCGCCGCGCCCAATCAGCCCATGCCGCGCCCTTTGTCCGCTTCCAGTCTCCGCAAGAAATGTGTATGCCGTTGCCGGAACAGAATACTTTCTTGCTATGCTTTCCGATTTCATCCAGTTTCGGCGCACTTCCACATATCGGGCAAAGTAGGCGGCTGTATTGGCTGTATCGCTCTCCCATTGCACACGCTCCAATCAGTCAACAGGCGGCGCGGGTAACGGTTGCCAATGCGAAACATCATGGTAATAGATGTATCCATGCCCGATAGGAATTTCACGGAAACAACCGTATCCTTCCGTTTCGCAGTAACTCGCAATCGTAGTGTAAGGGTCATCATGGCAGTAAACCAAAACGTGGGCGCCGTTTTCTGGCAGTCTGTCCTTGACTGAAATCCATTCTCCCATGTAGACGCCTCCAATCAGTTCTTAGGCGGGGACGGTAACTCCATCCAGTGGGACGCGTCATGCTCCTCTTGATACGATTCCCCATGCCATACGCCGCCGTACAAATAGCATATGCAAACTTCCCGGCAAACATCATCGTATATCAGGACGCGCTTATCCTCTTCCGGTAGTCCGTCCTTGACTGATAACCACGGAGACGGCAATGTAGTCACTTCAAGAGCGGCGCGTGAAAGTCCGATACAAGCGGATTCATTAATTACAAATTCAGCGTTCATAAATTCCGCGTCAGGGAAATCCCGCTTCGCCGCCTCAATAGCGGCAATCGCCGCGTCTTTTGAAATCAAATCGGGCATATAAGGGTCCTCCTAACCGTAATACAGATTCACGCGCCGTTCCGCGCAGTGTTTGAACGCCGCCTTGAATTTCTCCAAATATGCGTTCAATCGCTCATTGTCAAGGCGAAAGCCCTTGATTGCGTTGTACACGCGGCGGCATTCTTTCGGAGTGAATTTCCCGTCGCAGTCAGAGTGAAACAAAAGCAAATCCAAATCGTCATTGCAACGGGCATTCCAGAAATCACAATCGGCTTGCGTCCATATGTGACGATAGTCGCTGTACAAATCGCTCATTTCGGCGCAATACGCAATCCGCGCAAGCTCTTTCATGATAAACGAATACCCGATATAGCCGATAGTGATGAATGACGCTTCCGGGCGTTCGCTATTGACAAGGCCTTTTGCGTAAACATCCAGTCCCATGAAAGGATACCGCCTCCATGAAAATTGACATTACCCACGACATCATACGCCGCATTCAAACCGCCCTGTCCGGGCGCGGCGTCCATGAAGTCATATTAAAGGTAGAGCAGGGACAACTCGCCGTGATTGCGGTTACGCGCCGCAAAATTGAATAGCGTCCGTCATTGGACGGGCGGAAGGCCATAGGGCTATCGCGCTTAGGCGTGGTAGCCCGTTTTTTGTTACCACGCGCCGATATTGTCCGCATTTTCCATCCGCGCCCCGCAACAAGGGCAGTACCGATAATTGCGCGGGTTTGAAATGCGATTCAGGCAAAAGCCGCAATTTTGGCAATTTAGTGCGTACTCTCCGGGGCGTTGCTCGGCATAGTTCCACGCCGATTCAGCCGCGTTGCGAATATCAAAGACGGGCGCTTCGTCAATCAAAGTCTCCGCCTCCATGTACGCCGATTCAAGGACGCTCCCGGCGTTACACCGTTTTGTCCGCTCATGGACACGCGCTTTTAAGGCGTCGGCGTCAATATATCTCATCCAGACACCTCCTCAACGTCCATTTTCGCGCCGCAATACGGGCAGAACTCCGTTAAAACTTCCGCGAACTCATACCCGTCATAATCCTCCTTGCGAAAAGAAAGGCTATCGCAAACGGAGCAACAGTGAAAATCACGGTATTCATTTCCGTCTGGAATCCATTTCGCGTGGACAACAGGCGCAACATCGGCGGCGGGCATTGTGCGGAGAGTGTCAACAATAAAATGGTCAGCGTCAATATATCTCATTTCGTCCCTCACTTTCTGGAATCCAGTTCCACCAGTTCCCGGACAGTTACGCCTAACGCGTCCGCTAAATCCGCAACAATCGCGGCGTGGGCGTTCGCAAGGCTCCTGTAACCGGCTGTGTACTGTTCGATTGTCCGCTTTGATACGCCGGATTTTTCGGACAGGGAAAGCGCGGTAAAACCCTTTGCGCGGAGTAAATCAGCAAAATTCATGGAACCACCTCACGCACAGGATACCACGCCGCACGGCGTAATGTCAAGCTGTTTCAAGTCAAACGATATACGCCAATCGACGTGTTTATTATAACACGCATTTTTCCTTATGTCAACCCTATTTTCGTATTTTCGGTTCTTTCCGTCACGGGTGCGCAACGTAACGGTTTGAATAATACACTCGAAAGGAACTAAAAACTATGGCTCTTTCGGATGAAGGCAACGGCATTCAGGCAACGCTTCCGCTCGCTCCCGCCGGATACGGCGGCTATCCCATGATGAACGGCGGCGGATTCGGTAACGGATTCGGCGGAATGTTCGGCGGGGACTGGGGCTATTTCCTCTTGCTCTTACTCATTTGTAATGGCGGCTGGGGCGGCCTCGGCGGATTCGGCATGGGCGGCATGTGGCCTATGATGATGGGTGGCATGGGCGCCGGATTCGGTCTTGATTACCTGTATCCGTGGCTCAACAACAGTCAGCACATGTCCGACGGCTTCCGCGACCAGCAACTCAATACCACGGTACAGGGCATTCAGAACGCTATGACTTCCGGTTTCGGAGACGTTCAGCTCGGTATCGCGGGCGTCAACCAGAACATTTCCAGCACGGGCGCGGGCATTCAGAACAGCCTTTGCAACGGCTTTGCGGGCGTGAATCAGAACGTCTCCAACGTCGGCGCGAACATTCAGAACTCGCTCTGTAACGGTTTCGCGGGCGTGAATCTGGGCATGGCGAACGGTTTCTCCGGCGTCAATCAGGCTATCGCCTCCAACGCCGCGCAGGGAGAGATTTCCGCCAATGCCCGACACAGCGCGTTGACGGGACAGCTTTACAACAATGAAATCGCCAATCTCAATCGCAGTTTCGCGGAACAGACGGCGAACACGCAGGGATTCAGCGGCTTGCAGGGACAAATCGCGCAGAACGCCGCCGATATTCGCCTTGCTAACTGCCAGACGAACAACACCATTCAGGCTGAGGGCGCGGCGTCTCGGTATGCGTCCGCCGGGGAGACGCGGGACATTATCGCGTCGCAGACCGCCAACACGCAAGCGATTCTGGACAAGCTCTGTGCACTGGAACTCGATACCGTCAAGTCGCAGTTAGCGCAGGCGCAACGTGAAAACGTCGGCTTGCAGAACGCGCTCAACATGGCGACCATGCAAGCGTCGCA
>JAZRAA010000044.1:0-3834 GCA_045634325.1 Acutalibacteraceae bacterium
TGGCTACGATCCGACTTCGGCGGTGCCGTCCATGAGCGGCGCGGCGGTCGCGGGCGCGAAATTGGCCGGAACGTCGGCGTTCAGAGAATACGTCATCGGTTGAGGTGCGCCGTTTGCGTCAATATAAACGCCTTTTGTCGCGCTTCCTTTTGAGGCGTATTTGTCAAGTTTCGTTTTATCCTCCGCGCTCATCAATCCAGCCGCGCTTTGCGTTGCCGCTGAATTTGGAACCGTGACATTATGCTCCGAAAGAGTTGTTACCATGCCTTTGGCGTCCACGGTCGCGGATAGAGCCTTGAACGTCCCGCCAAAGCCGGGCGTTTGCGCCGACGCGTCGCCCTTGCTTCCGGCGGTCACGCCGCTGTCTTTGAGCGTCACATTATACGTTTCGCCCGTTTTTGTGACTTCCAACGGGTTGCTTGCCGTCACGCTTAGCGCGTCCAGCTTTGCCTTGTCGCTACTGCTCATAAGCCCGTTGGCTTGGCTTGTTGCGGTAGCGGACGGAATAGTCACGTTATGGTCGCCTAATGAGGTAACGTGCCCTTTCGCGTCCACTGTCGCCGATAACGCCTTAAACGTCCCGCCAAACGCGGGCGTCTGCGCTGACGCGTCGCCCTTGCTTCCGGCGGTCACGCCGCTGTTGGCGTGTGTGACGCTATAGCCGATAGCGGACGCTGTGCCAGTGTCCGTGACGGTTATCGCGGTATCGCCTGTCAAGCTGACTGGAATATCAGCCGACAGCGGGACGTTCCCCACTTTGCGCGTATTTTGCACATATCCGGATAAATCAACAAACCCGGCAAGCACGTCGTACTTATACGTATTTGCGCCAGCAAGAGCGACAACAACGTTTGTTCCAGCAGGATACGTCTTTCCAGCGCCTTCCAGAAAGTCGGAAGTTGTGGTGAAATCCTCCGACATATTGACAACAACGCCGAGTTTCGCGGCGGTCAACGCCGGGAGCGTCGCCAAAGTCGCGGAACCGCCTGCCTTGTACGCGCTGGAAATTTTTGCGTCAATCTTATCCTCAACCTGTTGCGCGTCCTGAAAGCCGGAATCATTGGTAAAATCGGAGACTTTGGTCGGCATTGTCGCAATGTCCTGTTTGTCATCCAGCCCTGCCTTGACAAACTCCGAAAATTTGGTAGACATTGCGGTTACTGCGTCCCGTACCATTTTCGCGGCAATTTCAACGGAATCCAAATCAACCGCCTCCTTCCTCAAAAGCCGCATTCCATGCGTCCGTCACAATCTGCTCAATATCCGCTTCCGGCAACGCCTCCTCCACGTCATCCTCTGTTACGTCCGACATGATGTTAGATAACGTCACGTCTCCTATCAGCTCCACGCCGTTAATGGACGGCTTGTTGGAAAGCCTCTCGTAATTGGTCGTACCTCCGCTTCCGCCGCCTTCCAGAATCGCGGCTAAGTATTGCTCTTCCCGCGTTATGGGATATTCCGGGACTATGCCCGGATTTCCCGCAATCGCGGAAAGGTACTGCTCTTGTCTGGTAATCGGAGTATCCACCTTCAACCACCTCCATCAAAAGCCGCATTCCATGCGTCCGTCACAATCTGTTCCACCTCTACGCCCGTCACTCTTGCGCCGCTTGACGCCGCTTGCCAGCTTGCGGGATACGCCGTGTTCAATGCCTCATCAGGCGGCGCGGACACATCCACGGCGCACAGTCCGTCCAGTTCTCCGGACATGCTGAAAATCACGGACTGCCCGTCCGGGAGCGTCACGGCGTCGCCGAGTTCGGCAGCGGGGTCAATCACGGCATTAACGGCCTCAAAAGGACAGTATACGTCGCTGTTGATTTTGCCCAACAACCATGTCGCCCATCTGTCCAACGCCTGCGCGGGGTTCGTTACCTGCCCAAACGCTAACTTTACTTCCATGACGCGCCCGCTTTCGCTTCCTTTAAGAATCAGCTCGTCCCCGCGCTTGATAATAGCGCTTGAAGCGTCGTACTCGTCGCCGTCCCAAACCGCCCTGACGCCGCTCCACGCTTCCAGCGGGTCGGAGACGCTCAGGCTTTCGGCGTTATCCTCCGTGACGCTGACAGGCGGCACGGAAGGCGGGAGGCGGCTTGCGTCGCCCAACGGAACGCAATAAAGTTTTCCTTCGTCGGTGATTGTCCATACGCCTCCCATCATGGCGGCAATGTATCCCGCGACTTCACGCATACTCATTTCCAGCGCGTTGTCCTCAATGTCATTGGACGGAATCGCGTCCGGGCTTGGCTGAAGGTTGCGCGGGTCAATTTCCACGCCGCAACGGTCGGCAATTTCCTGCATGACTTCACGCGCAATACGCGGATACTCCCCGTCGCCCCATGATTGCGGCTTTGCCATAGCCTCGCCCTCCCCTTACGTGGCTGAAACCCAGAACGTCCCTAGCGACGTTCCGCCATACGTTACGTCAACCATAATGTCCCCTGCTTCCGTAACTTCCGTTCCGTCTGGCGGATTTACCACACAACGAGAAGTAACGTCAACCGTCGTTCCGTCCCGCGAAAACTCCGTCACTTTCAAGCCCGCGTAATCAAGGGCTTCTCCGACGGCGTAATCCGTTTTCGCCGGATACGCCGTGATTTCGCAATAGGACGAAGCCATATTAAGCGAAAAGGACGTTGTGAACGTTTGCCCGTCGTGCGTATAGCTGACGGCGACAGTAAATTCGCCGGGCGGGATAGGGACGGCATAGTGTATGGTTGCGTTCAGTAGCGGGTCATTGCCATATTTAATCGTGATTGCGTTCCACTGCAATTCATTGCCGCCATAATAAACGTCCGTCAACCTAGTATTTAGATAAAACGCGTAACTTCCGATACTTGTCACGCTGTCCGGTATCGTAACGCTGGTCAGATTGGAGCAACCGTAAAACGCTTCTTCTCCGATACTCGTCACACTGTCCGGTATCGCATACGCTCCTGATTTTCCTGCGGGATAACAGATTAAAGTTATGCGGCTTTTGTTGAATACAATTCCGTTGTCAGACACGTAGGTTTGATTCCCGGAATCAACAAAGATAGATTGTAATGAGGTGCACCGAGCAAACACGCCATCTCCGATACTGGTAAGGCTGTCCGGTATCGTAACGCTGGTCAGGAGTCTGCAACTGTAAAACGCGTAATTTCCGATACTGGTAACGCTGTCCGGTATCGTCACACTGGTCAGTTTAAAGCACTCGTAAAACGCTCCTTCTCCGATACTCGTCACGCTGTCCGGTATCGTAACGCTGGCCAGTCTTGAGCACCTGCAAAACGCTTCTTCTCCGATACTCGTCACACTGTCCGGTATCGTAACGCTGGTCAGATTGGAGCAACCGTAAAACGCTTCTTCTCCGATACTCGTCACACTGTTTGATATAGACGTAGAAAAAATGTTAGTTCGGTTTGAATACCAAGGGATTTGACTGATACCATCCGGCATATCGCCGACGCAGAAGATACTCAGCCGTCCGTAATTATCCAGCGTCCACCAGTCGCCGCTTGCTATCATGTCTCCGCCTCCTCCCATTTCACCGTCACGCCTTCCGCCGGGTCAATCTCGCATTCGGACGTAACGTCAACTTCCGCGCCCTCTGTCCCGAACGCAACGACAAGCCCCGTATAATCTAGCGTTTCGCCGGGCTTGTACGTTGTCTTTGTCGGCGGCGTCCGCACAATGATTCCGGAAAGCTCCGTCCATTGCGCCGTATAGGTCGTGTCCGCCGCGACGGTCACTGCAGGCGTCGGCGTCCAGCCTGCGAACACGTAGCCGGATTTTGTGGGCGTGGCGGGCGTCGGCGTCGGGTCGCCCTCAAAGCACGCGAACGTTTGCGGCGTT
>JAZRAA010000045.1:0-1104 GCA_045634325.1 Acutalibacteraceae bacterium
CGGGTGCTATCGTGGGCTATGTTCACGTATTTGTGAACAGGCTGTGAATACGTGTACCGTTCACGTATATGTGAACAATTCCCTGCTAGTATCAATCTCAAGTTTCGTACTTTGAAATTGCGGGTTGGCTTCAGCGCCTACCTTGAGGGGTTTCCGAACCCCTCACCCGCTTCGAACCTTGAGAACCTCATATCAGCGTCACGCCACCCGCACGGGTGGCAACCCGTCCGGTTTCGTCCGGTTCGGGTGACGCAAAAGCCAACGGGAAAACCTCACCCGCCAAACCTGCTACACCCGCACGGGTTGGCAGATATGGCAGGTGAGACAAGACGTCGATTAGAATGGAGAAACCAAAATGAAGACGTCACAGTATCAGATGAACCGTGTAGTTATCAGCCCTACGGCACCCGATAAGGTAGAAACCCTTATCAGCTTCAGTGAAGACTCTGATACCCGCTACCCGCTTGCAAGCGCCACGGGTTTGGTTGGCATCATCGGTGCCGCGCTTCATCCGGCTTATGTTGACTTCATCGACGCAATCAACGACGCTTTTGGTGAGGGTAACATTCCGGAAGACGTTTCCGACGTTGCACACGACAACCTCACACCCGAAGACGTCGTGCGGTTCCTTGACACTTCAGACATGACCTTGCATGACGTCACCCGCGACCCTTACACGGGTGACGGGTTCGACGTACTTCAGACGGGTGAATGGTGGAAGACGGATAAGCGCGGCAACGTGAAGTGCCGTGGGAAGCGCTTCATCATCACCCTTGAGGACGGCACCGAAGAAACGTGGGACCTTGCAACGGATACCCGTGGGAAGCTTCAGCTGAAGCACTACGGCATCGGCGCAATGTTCAAGCTTATCCAAAAGCCGCTTGCACAATATGCGGCTATGGAAGCGCGTGATATCCGTGCAACCAACAATCGTTTTTGCCGTGTGAAGTACCAACTTGTGAAGCTCTGCGAGGGTGAAGCGGTTATCACGACGGCACATTAAACGGCACCCGCACGGCACCAAAAGAGAACGGCACCCGCACGGGTGCCGTTTTTTGTTAGGTCGATTGTTTGGGGGAACATATGAAAAGTGGTGTGCACTAC
>JAZRAA010000046.1:0-13919 GCA_045634325.1 Acutalibacteraceae bacterium
CCCGCGTTTCAAACGCGGGGGTGTTGCTGTTTTTACAGGTCGATTCTGCCGTAGAGGAATCCGGAGCGTTCGGTTTCGGAATCGGTTTTCTGCGGCGGGGTAGCGCCGTCTGCCATGGGCAACGGGTTGCTGCGCGGCACAAACTGGCGAACCTGTCTGCCGGGGGCAACAACGGTGTCACGGTCACGACGGGGACGGTCGTTTGCCTCCACGTTCATTTCGCCTTTGGTTTCCGCTTTACCACGGGAACGACGACGGCGGGTACGCTGTTCTTTCACGGGGTTATCATCGGACGGGCCAATCACCACGTGGCGTGCGGCATCACTGCCCACGCTCCAAGAGGTTGCACCTTCGATGTCCTGCACCGTGGTGTGAATGATGCGGCGCTCATACGGATTCATCGGTTCGAGCGAGGTGCGTCTGCCGGTGCGGGCGGCTTGACCGCCGATTTTCTTCGCCAAAGACACCAGTGTTTTTTCACGTTTTTCACGGTAGTTGCCGATGTCAATGGTCAAGCGATGATAGTTGTTATCCACACGGTTGGCAACCAAACCAACCAAATATTGCAATGCATCCAGCGTTTCACCACGTCTGCCGATGATGAAGCCAACGTCTTCGCCTTCCACCGACAACACGCAAGTGTCTTCGCCTTCGTTCACCGTCACGGTGACATCACCTGCGCCCATTTCTGCGAGCACCGACAGCAAAAACGCTTTTGCCGCTTGTGCGGGGGATTCCAACACGGTGCCTTTCACCTGTGCATCACTGCCGCCGAACAGACCAAACGCTTTTTTGCTCGGTTCTGCCAACACTTCAAATGCGATTTGCTGTGCGGGGACGCCCAGTGCTTCTACCAATTTTTCTTTTGCGCCTTCGATGGTCGGGGCACTCATAATCATTTCGTTTGCCATTATTTTTCTTCCTTTCCGTCCGTTACATCTGCAGGAGTGGAAGAGGAGGGCAGAGTGTTTTCGGATTTTTCTTTTTTCTGTTTTGCTTGTTTTTCTTTTTCCGCAGTTTCGGCGGCGAGTGCCGCTTGCTCACGGGCTCTTGCCTCGGCGAGACGTTTTTTATCCTCTTTGCGCTGACGGCGGCGTTGTTCGTATTCCACCTGCGCAGCGGCACGGATTTTTGCGGGGTTATAAATGTTATTGAGTACAACCGTCTGCACCATGGACAGCAGGTTGGACAAAATCCAGTATAAACCGACGCCCGCCGGCACCGAGAAGGAAATGAACAGCGACATCAACGGCATCATGAACATCATCGAATTGTTCATGCAACCTTGACCGGGTTGCTGTTCGGGGGTGGTCGCTTTCATATACCGCATGGAAATCACGCTGGTGCCCAGTGCGGTCAAACCCGACAAAATCGCAATCATCCACAACCAGCTGATACCGGTGAAACTACCGGTCCAAGGAGCGTCGAGCAGCGACAGTCCAAACACCGAAAATTCGTCACGCACCTGCACCATATTGGTATAGGCGGCATCGGCATCCGCAACACCCGCATCCTGCAGAGCGGCTTTGATCTGTTCGGGATACTGTTCTGCGTGGCGCAGGAGAGAAAGTTCTTTATAATATTCGCTTTTCTGTTCGGCGGCGGTAATCACCGAGCTACCGTCTTCCGTTTTGATTTCCGCAAGTGCGGTGATGGAAGCGTCCACAGCGGCAGCAGGGATGTCCTGCAAATAGGTCAGCGGTTTATAAATCACCGCAATAACACTCATCAGCACCAACATCTGCACAATGGACGGCAGACAACCGGCGGTCATTTTCACGCCTTCTTTTTGGTACAGCTCTTGCTGTTTTTCCATCAATTTCTGTTGGTCTTTGCCATATTTTTTCTGCAACCGTTCCAGACGAGGCGCGAGCCGTGCACGGTCCGCCTGCATTTTTTGGGAACGCAAGGACAACGGGAACATCAGCAAACGCACCAGCACCGTAAACACCAGAATGGTCAGAAAATAGCTGTCCATCCAGTTATACAGTACCGACATCAGCCAGCCGAGCGGTCCGGCAAAGATACTGAAAATTTTCATCATAAGCAATTCCTCCGTTTTTCAATAACCGCAAAACCGTGGAAGAAGAAGAGGTGTTTTGCAGTCAGATGTCAAGATTTCTTTTTGGGCGGAACGGGGTCGTAGCCGCCTTTACAAAAGGGATTACACCGCAAAATGCGCCAAATGCTCAGTGCGGTGCCTTTCAAAGCGCCATGTGTGGCAATCGCTTCCATAGCGTATCTCGAGCAGGTGGGGGAGAAACGACAACAAGGGCGGGTGTGCGCGGAAATCGCACGGCGATACCAGCGTATCATGGCGATGAGTGCGCGCGCCATCATGACAGCACCCCCAATTGCTGTAACAGACGCTCCATCACGTCTTTCACCGCATCGGATTTGACAAATGCGGTTTTGGAGCGTGCAACAAACACGATGTCATACCCCGGCTGTACGCAAGGGGCAACGGCACGGTATGCCGCACGGATAACCCGTCGACAGCGAGAACGCGCCACCGCATTACCCACCTTTTTGCCGGTGGTGATGCCGACACGGGTGAGGGGTTGTCGATTTTTGCGCACGAACACAATGAGCAGGGGGTCGGTTTTGGATTTTCCACGATAGTAAACGGCGCGAAACTGGGTGTTTTGCCGCAAAACCGTTTCCTTCATTCCAACACCTCCAAAAAACAAAAAAGGACCACACAACAGCCTTACCGCTTTTGTGGCCCTTTTGTTTTAATAGCTCAGCTGCTTTCTGCCTCTTGCTCTTCTGCGAGCAAGCACTTTGCGACCGTTCGCAGTGGACATTCTTTTACGGAAACCATGTTCCATTTTACGATGACGTTTTTTCGGTTGATACGTACGAAGCATGTTTTCGTCCTCCTTTCGCTGTTCACAATCGGACAAAATTCACAAATTGGTCGGGGATTACACCTAACCCTAACCTTGCAAAGACACATTATAAACCAACCCCGCACGAAAAGTCAAGGACTTTTTATCATTTTTCTGTTTTTCCCTTGATTTTACAAGGTTTTTCGGGGGGAGGGCGATTTTTGCGGTTTTTGGATTGTTCAAATTTCCCTTTCTTTTACGGAAAACGGTGTCTTTTTGCCCTTTTTACAGGCTTTTTGCGTGTTTATCATCAAAAAGTAATTTTTTTGCTTTTTTCATAGAAAATTGCGCAAAATTGTTTGTCTTTTTAAAAAATGTATGTTATAATTATAGTATAGGGTATTATACGCTATTTATATCTTTTCAAGGAGTTTTGAATATGGAATCCATTAAGCAAGCATGGTCACAAATTCTTGAATATCTGCGCACGGTGGAGCACTTGACGCAGGTTGCATTTGACGTGTGGATTAACAGCATTGAGCCGTATGCCATTGAAAACGGCGAGGTTGTTTTATATGTGCAAACCGAGTTTCAGAAAAAAACCATTTCGGAGCATTACGGTGAGCGAATTCAGCGTGCGTTTGAGCAGGTGCTGGGTATTCCGCTGGGCGTGAAAATCATTGCCAGAGATGCCGAACAACCCGCGACGCCCACTGCCGCTGCGCCGTCTGCCGGTTTGCCGAGCTTTGAAACCAATTTCACGTTTGATAATTTCGTGGTTGGCTCGTCCAATAAATTTGCCTACGCCGCATCGCAAGCGGTGGCGAGCAAACCCGCAGGACAATATAACCCGCTGTTTATCTACGGCGGTTCGGGTCTGGGAAAAACCCATCTTTTGTATGCTATCTGCAACGAAATTCGCAAACATAATCCCGCCGCCAACATTTTGTATACCAAAGGCGAAACCATGACCAACGAAATCATCGAGGCCATTCGCAGCGGTACCGGCGAGGAATTCCGTGCGAAATATCGCATGGCAGACGTGTTGCTGGTGGACGACGTGCAGTTCTTGTCCGGTAAAGAAAGAACGCAGGAAGAATTTTTCCATACCTTTGATTTTTTACATTCCAACAACAAACAAATCGTGCTGACGTCTGACCGTCCGCCCAAAGAGATTGCGACACTGGAAGAACGGTTGCGCAGTCGTTTTGAAATGGGTTTGACCGCCGATATTCAGCCGCCGGATTTTGAAACCCGCATTGCAATTATTTCTCGCAAAGCGGAATCGCTCAACATCCCGATTACCGATGATATTGCGGAATACATCGCTACCCAACTGAAAAGCAATGTGCGACAGCTGGAAGGCGTTGTCAAAAACATGAAAGCGCAGTGCATGCTCAAAGGAGACAAACTCTCGGTACTCACTGCACAAAATGCCATTCGTGACATTCGTAATGATAACCAACCTATTTCCATCACGGTGGATAAGATTGTCAACGAGGTTGCCCGCAGTATGATGGTCAAACCCGAAGACATCCGTTCCCAAAAACGTGCCGCTCCCATTTCCCAAGCACGTCAGGTGGCGGAATACGTCATGCGTACCGTGACAGGTCTGCCGATGAAGAGCATCGGCGACGAATTCGGCGCACGTGACCACTCTACCATTGTGTATGCATTGCGACAGGTAGAAAAACGCATGGAAACCGATTCCAATTTCAGAAACACCGTCAACGATATTATTAAAAATATCAGCGAAAAGTGATGGTGCTTTGTTTTTCTTTATACCTTATTATATAAGTAATACATAGAAAAAAGTTTTCCACTTTTTGACGATATGAAAACGAGAAATTGACTTTCCACAGACTTTTTTGAAATTTACCCAGCCTTTCCACAGACTTTTTGCCGCCTTTTCACATAGAGGTGGTGGAAAAGTGCGAACAACCGTCATGGTTTTTTCACGGGTTTTCCACTTTCTTTCAAAGTTCTGTCCACTGCGCTGTGAAAAGTCAGATTTCACTTTCACTTTTCCAATTTTTGTTCACATGTTTTCCAATTTTTGAAAACACTAAAAACCACAGACTCCGCAAGGGGTTTTACAGTTTTCCACCATTTCCACAGCCCCTACTACTACTTCTATATTAAAAGAGTTATATATATCTATTTTTCATTTTAAATAGACTTTCCACACGAAAGGATGATACACTATGCAATTTCAATGTTCTCTGGAAAATTTGATGACGGCCGTATCCAACGTACAGCGTGCTGTCGCAGCAAAAAGTTCCATTCCCGCCCTCGAAGGTATTTTACTGCGTGCGGGTCACAATTCTTTGTTTTTGGCGGGTTTTGATTTGGACCTTGGTATTACCACCACCATTCCCGCATCGGTCAAAGAAATGGGTGAAATTGTGTTGTCTTCCCGTTTGTTTTGCGACATCGTACGCAAAATGCCGGGTGAGACGGTGACAATGGCGAGCGATGAAAAAGGTAACACCGTGATTAAGAGTGACGTCACCAGTTTTACCATCACCGGTATTCCTGCTGACGATTATCCCGAATTGCCCGGTGTGGACGACGGTATTGGTTTAACCTTACCGCAACAAACACTCAAAAGCATGATTAGACAGACTATTTTTGCGGTGGCACAACCCAATGACCCGCGTCCCATTTACAGTGGTACAAAATTTGAACTCACCCCCGGTAACTTGAAACTGGTGTCGGTGGACGGATTCCGTTTGGCTGTGCGCAGTGAAGCGGTCACGTCGCAAGAAAACATTGAATTTGTGGTGCCCGGTAAAACATTGCAAGAAGTTCTCAAATTGCTGGACGATGAAATGGATGAAACCGTTTCGTTTGCAGTGGGCAGACGTCACGTTGTGTTGTCTATCAAAGGGTATGCGGTGATTTCTCGTTTGCTGGATGGCGAATTTATGCAATACGCACGCACCATTCCGCAGGAAATCAAAACCACCGTGTTTGCCAACACCCGTATGTTGATGCAAGCAGTAGACCGTGCATCTTTGGTGATCAACGACCGTTTGAAATCGCCTCTCGTGTGTGATTTTCACGATGATACCATTCGCATTTCCTGTTCTACGCCGCTTGGCAGTGCATCGGATAGTGTGGATGTGAAAATTGACGGTGCAGAAGAACAAATGGGCTTTAACAGCCGTTTCTTGCTGGATGCACTCAAAAACAGCGAAACGGATGAAATTCGTATCGAATTGAACGGTCCTTTATCCCCGATGAAAATTTTGCCCGCACAGGGAGATGCGTTCTTATTCTTAGTATTGCCCGTGAGGATGAAAAAATGAGAGAAATCATCAAATTAGAAGCACCGTTTATTCGTTTGGATGATGCACTCAAATGTATTGGCGTTGTCGGTACCGGCGGACAGGCAAAAATCCTCATTCAAAGCGGCTTGGCACAGGTCAACGGCGAGGTGTGTACCATGCGTGGTAAGAAACTGCGTGCCGGTGACATTGTATGTATCGAAAGTGAAGGAAAAGAGATAGAAATTGCGGATTGATACGTTAAACCTTGCGGGGTTTAGAAATCTGGCGCCGACTACGGTGCAATTCGATAGCGGCGTTAATATTCTCTACGGCGATAATGCGCAAGGAAAAACCAATCTTTTGGAAGCGTGTTGGCTGTTTACCGGCGGTAAAAGTTTTCGTGGCGCAAAAGATGCTCAGTTGGTGG
Organism: Acutalibacteraceae bacterium; assembly: GCA_045634325.1. Classification (GTDB taxonomy): domain Bacteria; phylum Bacillota; class Clostridia; order Oscillospirales; family Acutalibacteraceae; genus URNF01. The sequence goes on from JAZRAA010000046.1 coordinate 6,531, forward strand.
CGTTTGATGCAGAGAAATCCATTTTGGAGATGCAATTTGAAGCGGGTGAGCGTGTGCAAACCGCCGCACTCACCATTCAAAAACGTCGTTCCCTTATTTTAAACGGCGTGCCGCAAAAATCTCCCACCGTCATGGCGGAAAAATTTCATGCGGTGGTGTTTTGTCCCGCACACTTACGCTTGATAGCGGGTGCACCGGAAGAACGCCGAAAATTCGTGGATGCCGCTTTTTGTCAATTGCGCCCCGCATATATCGGCATTTTATCCGAACACGCCCGCACCCTCACCCAACGAAATGCGCTGTTGCGAAAAATGCGCAGTGGTGAGGTTTCACACAACGAGGGATTGGCACTGCTGGACGTGTGGGACGAGAAATTGGCTTTGGCCGCCGCAAAAGTGACACTCGCACGCACCGCCTATATCCGCAAAATCAGTCCTATCGCCGCAGATATTTATGCGGGACTGTCGAGCGGCGCAGAAAAAATGGAAATTTCTCTGCAAACTGTCGGTTTCGGCAACGGGGCAGAGGAACTTGCACAAAACTATGCCACACGATTGAAACAATCACGTGCACAGGATATCGGTGCGGGTTTTTCCACTGTGGGTGCGCATCGTGAGGATATCGATATTTCGATTGACGGCGTTTCGTCCAAACAATTTGCTTCGCAAGGGCAACAAAGAAGTTTGGTGCTCGCTTTGAAACTTGCCGAAGCATCACTTTTAAAAGAAACGACCGGTGAACAACCGATTGCGCTGCTGGATGACGTGATGAGTGAACTGGACGTCAAGCGACAGGATTATATCCTAAACCATATCCACGATTGGCAGGTGCTCATCACCTGTTGCGACCCTATTGCACTGGAACGACAGACGGGTGGCAAGGTATTTCATATACAAAGTGGAAAAATAATTGTTTAATATACTAATTGTAAAGGAAAAATGCCATGTATTTACATATAGGGCAGGATACGGTGGTATCGCTCAAAGAGGTTGTCGGAATTTTCGATATGGACAACACCACCGTTTCCAAACATTCAAGACAGTTTCTAACCGCCGCACAAAAAGCGGGGCGGGTGGTCACGGTTTCCCCCGAACTGCCCAAATCGTTTGTGGTGTGTGTGGATAAACAGAAAAGAGAAACGGTATATATTTCCCAGATTTCAGCGGCAACGCTGAGAGGGCGGGCTTTGATAAAGACAGACAAAAGAAAGAGGTAACACGATGGCTACGGAAATGGAATTGGACCGCGCTTTAGAAGAAAGTTTAACAAAGCCGGATGATACGGCGTATGATGCCAGTCAAATACAGGTGTTGGAAGGGTTGGAAGCGGTGCGTAAGCGCCCCGGTATGTATATCGGTTCCACCGGTCCGCGCGGATTGCACCATTTGGTGTATGAAATTGTGGATAACTCCATTGACGAGGCGTTAGCGGGGTATTGTACCCATATTGAAGTGGATATTTTGCCGGGCGATATTATCACCGTGCGTGATAACGGCCGTGGCATCCCCGTGGATATGAACGAAAAACTGGGTTTGCCCGGCGTGACGGTGGTGTTGACCGTGTTGCACGCCGGCGGGAAGTTCGGCGGGAGCGGTTATAAAGTGTCCGGCGGTCTGCACGGCGTGGGTTCGTCGGTTGTGAACGCTCTGTCCGAGTGGTTAGAGGTGGAAATTTCCCGTGACGGCAAGGTGTATGCACAGCGGTTCTCTCGTGGTACGCCCGAAAACGATTTGACCGTCATCGGTGAATCTACTGAGAACGGTACGCTCATTCGGTTTAAAGCGGACCCGCAAGTATTCACCGAAACCACCGAATATGATTTTGAAACTCTGCAAAAACGTCTGCGTGAGCAAGCGTTCTTGAATGCGGGTCTGAAAATCACCCTTTCCGACCGCAGAGACGAAGAAAATATTGTGTCGGAAGAATACTGCTATGAGGGCGGTATCGCTTCTTTCGTGGAATTCTTAAATAAAGTGCGCGGCAACGTTGCGTTGCACGACGACGTGGTGCACATGTCCATCGCCAAAGGCGATTCCATTGCAGAAGTGGCGTTCCAATACACCGATAGTTATAACGAAACCATCATTTCGTTTGCCAATAACATTCACACGGTGGACGGCGGTACGCACGAAGATGCGTTCAAAAAGGGTATCACCAGAATTCTCAACGATTATGCCTATCGGTATAAATTGTTAAAAGACGGCGACTCCAAATTGAAGGGCGACGACGTGCGTGAGGGTATCACTGCGGTTATCAGCGTGAAACTCACCGAAGCGCAGTTTGAGGGTCAGACCAAAGCAAAACTTGGCAACACCGCAATGGGTACGCTGGTGAACACCCTGCTCAATGAAAAATTGGTGCCGTTCTTGGATGAAAACCCCGCTGTCGGCAAAGCCGTTTTAGAAAAATGTATCAATGCGGCTCGTGCACGTGAAGCGGCGCAACGGGCGAGAGAAAACGCACGTAATAACAAGAAGTTGTCTGCGACCAGAATGCCCGAAAAGTTGGCTGACTGTATCTGGACCGATGCCGAGCGCACCGAACTGTATATCCTCCAGGGCGATTCCGCAGGCGGTTCCGCTATTCAGGGTCGTCACCGTAACTACCAAGCCATTCTCCCGTTGTGGGGTAAAATGCTCAACGTGGAAAAGGCACGCATTGATAAAGTGTATACCAACGAGAAATTGTTGCCGGTGGTGGTAGCGCTGGGTTGCGGTATCGGTGATGATTTCGATATTTCCAAACTGCGTTACGGCAAAATCATCATCATGGCGGATGCTGACGTGGACGGTTCGCACATTCGTACCTTGCTGCTCACCTTCTTCTTCCGCTATATGCGGCCGTTGGTGGACGAGGGACATGTGTATATCGCACAACCCCCGCTTTACAAAGTTTCCAAAGGCAAACAGGTGCGGTATGCGTTCTCGGACGAGGAACGTGACACCTATATTGCGGAAATTGGTGGCAATGCTGACGTGCAACGCTATAAAGGTCTTGGTGAAATGGACCCCGATCAGTTGTGGGAGACCACCATGGACCCTGCGTTTCGTACCATGCTGAAAGTGAATTTGTCGGATGCCATTGCGGCGGATGAAACTTTCTCCATTTTGATGGGTGATAAAGTCGAACCTCGCAAAGAATTTATCGAGAAAAACGCTCAATACGTGAAAAACTTGGATATTTAATGATGACAGAACAACAAAAACCCGCCGCAGTGCATTTTGCGGTGGACCTAAACAAAGCAGAATACGTTTCGTTTTATAAAGTGGTGACACGGTTTAGCAGTGCGTCCATGGTCAAGAAAATCGGGCTGTTTCTGGTGATTGCGATGGTGGCGGTGCCGTATGGCTCGCTGTACCAAGCGTATGGCGTGAAAGCGTTGCTCACTTGGGACGCACTGTCGTTGCTCATCCCCGCCGCATTGTTATTGTTTTATAATTTTGCGGTGATGCCGTGGCTGCGGATGCGGCAAGCGAAAAAAGGGTATGACACGGCGGTCGCCGGCGGACAGGTGTTTGCGGGCACGGTGACGGTGAATGACCGCTCGGTGATGAAAACCACCGTTTCGGGTAGCGTTACCATGTCGTTTTCGGATAAAATCTTGTTTTTTGAACAAGAGGATATGCTGGTGTTTGTCAACACGGCAGGTCGTGGTATCGTGTTACCCGCGCGGTGCATGACCGCCGATACTGCGAATGCGGTGAGAACGCTCGCATATGCGGCGTTACCGCCCGCTTTTTGCAAGTGCAAAGCGCCTATCCGTTGTACCCGTGAAACCCCGTTTGAAATCGACCCGCCCGCACCCGCCAAAACCTTGTTTGAAACGGCGGTTTCCTATTCGGAAGATGACAGCGCACTCATCACCAAAGAATTGTCCCGCCGTGCCGCCAAAGCGAGCGTGTTGTCGGGTTGCATCATTGGATTTTTGCTTGCGTTGCTCATTGCAAACGAAGGTGCGTTTTTGACTGCCGGCATCGTTTTCTGGTTGACGGTGGTTGTGGTGGTGGGATATGCGTTTTTCGCTTCCCGTGCCCGTGCAAAATTTGCATTTTCCTCGCAGAATTTCCGTTTTACGTTCAAAGTCACCGAAAAAGCGGTGATTGCGGACGGTGGCGAGAGCCGTGGCGTGACCGCTATTCCGTGGAAAGCGTTGCGTCACGCCGTTGAGGGCGATACTATTTTGGAATTTTATAACCGTTACGGCTACATCGCCGTTCCCAAACGGTTAATAGACGATATGGATAGTTTTCGCACGCTGGTGGATGCGTGCAGAAAAGAAAGGAACGAGTAGAGTATGGACACTGAAAAGCAAGTAACCGAACAATTGAATGAGACCGCCGGCGGCACTCCTACCAAGGTGTTTGAGGTGGACTTGGAACAGGAAATGAAAAAGAGTTTCCTTGAATATTCCATGTCGGTCATCGTGTCCCGCGCTTTGCCGGATGTACGCGATGGCTTGAAACCGGTGCACCGTCGTATTCTCTATACCATGCATGAAAACGGTTTGACCCCCGAAAAAGCATACCGTAAGTGCGCCGATACCGTCGGTTCGGTGCTGGGTCGCTATCACCCGCACGGTGACGCATCGGTGTATGATGCCATGGTGCGTATGGCGCAGGATTTCTCTTTGCGGTATCCGCTGATTGACGGACACGGTAACTTCGGTTCGATTGACGGCCATCCCGCCGCTGCGTATCGTTATACCGAGTCCCGCATGAGTAAAATGTCGGTGGATATGCTCGCCGACATCGAGAAAGAAACGGTGGATTTCGTGGGCAACTACGACGACCGTTTGGAAGAACCCACCGTTTTGCCGTCCCGTTTCCCCAACCTCATTGTGAACGGTTCGATGGGTATTGCGGTCGGTATGGCGACCAACATCCCCCCGCACAACCTGTGCGAAGTGGTGGATGCCATTTGCCTGTTGATTGACAATCCGGATGCGGAACTTGCCGACATCATGGAACACGTCAAAGGTCCCGACTTCCCCACAGGTGGCGTGATTATGGGCAGGGCGGGTATCCGTGCCGCCTACGCGACCGGCAGAGGTCGTCTGATTGTGCGTTCCAAAGCGGAAATTGAGGAAGAGGGTAACCACGCCCGCATCGTTATCAGCGAAATTCCGTATCAGGTCAATAAACTCAAACTGGTAAAATCCATCATTGACTTGGTGGACAGCAAACGTGTCGAGGGTATTCGTGACGTGGTGGACCATTCCAGCCGTGAGGGTTTGCGCATCGTCATTGACCTGAAAAAAGATGCCGTGCCGCAGGTGGTGTTAAACCAACTGTACGCCTACACCGAAATGCAAACCACCTTCGGCGTGATTTTGCTGTGCTTGGTAAACGGCGTGCCGCGCATTTTGAACTTAAAACAGATTTTAGAAGAATATATCAAGTTCCAGCAGGAAGTTATCACCCGCCGTTGCTTGTTCGAACTGCGCAAAGCCAAAGAAAAAGCGCATATTTGGGAAGCGTTGCACACTGCGGTTGATTTCATTGACGAAGTCATCAATATGATTCGTGCTTCGGCGGATACTGCGGATGCCAAAGCGAGACTCATGGAGCGTTTTGGCTTTGACGAAGTGCAAGCAGAAGCCATTGTGCAGATGCGGTTGCGCCAGTTGTCAGGGCTCGAACGCCAGAAAATTGAAGATGAATTAAACGCATTGCTCGCCCGCATCGCCGAACTGGAAGGCATTTTGGCGGACGAGAACAAAGTGCGTGCGATTGTCAAAGAAGAATGCTTACGCATGCGGGATAAATACGGTGATGAACGCCGCACCGACATTTCTATCGTGTCGGGCGAGGTGGACATCGAAGATTTGATTCCGGACGAAGACTGCGTGCTGACCATGACCAAACTCGGCTACATCAAACGCCAAGCGGCTGATACCTACCGCACCCAAAAACGTGGCGGCAGAGGTATCGTCGGCATGGGTACCCGTGAAGAAGACTTCACCGAGACCATGTTTGCGTGCGGCAGCAAAGATTATATCTATTTCTTCACCTCTTTCGGTAAAGTGTATCGCCTGAAAGCCTACGAAGTGCCGGAAGGTGCCAGAACGGCAAAGGGCATGAACATTATCAACCTCTTACCCATTGAAAAAGAGGAAAAAGTCACTGCGGTTATCCACGGTGACAGCGACGTGACCGAAGGCTATCTGTGTATGGTCACCCGCAAAGGTATCATCAAACGTACCAAACTGTCTGCATATGCCAATATCCGTAAAAACGGCTTGATTGCGATTGACTTGGACGAGGGCGACGAGCTTGCGTGGGTGCATTTGACCGACGGTAACCAAACCATGTTGGTCGCCACCCGCAACGGTATGGCTATCCGCTTTGACGAAAACGATGCCCGTGTGGTCGGCAGAACCGCACGTGGCGTGAAAGCGATAACACTCGCCGACGGCGACGAAGTGGTGGGTATGGAATTGTGCAAAGAAAACGCCACCCTGCTCACCGTTTCGGACAAAGGTTACGGCAGACGCAGTGAACTGTCTGATTACCGCATCCAATCCCGTGCCGGTAAAGGTATCACCAACTACCACACCGCCGAATTCGGCAAGGTGGCGGGCATCAAGATGGTGGACGGCAGTGAGGACGTCATCCTCATTTCCGCTGACGGCATCATCATCCGTATCCAATCGGACGAGGTGCGTTTGTGCCACCGTCCGTCCAAAGGCGTGCGCGTGATGCGTATTGCGGAGGACAACCGTTTGGTGTCCATGACCTGCGTTCCGCATGAAGAAGCGGAAGAGGAGGGCGTGGCAGAGGCGGCAACGCCGTCCGAAACGGACCCCGCCGATGCACCCGCAACTGAACAAGAATAACAAAACCGTAACGCCCGCAGATGCCTGCGGGCGTTACAAGAGTTTACAAACAGTTTTATTAACTGCGTTTTATACTAACAGTAAATGAAAATCTAGGAAAAATAGCCTTTAAAGGTAGAAAAAGACACTTTATAGGATACGGGATAGCGTGGCAGGGCAAAAGGGTCGCTGTCCCGTGTGAGCTTGCCTTTGGTGGCACGAAAGGCGAGGCGGATGCCGTTTTGCTTTAACACGTCTATCACCGCATCGCTGTAATTGCCGTAAGGGTAAGAAAAAATGGCGGTGCTGGCCGAAGGGTAGGCGGAGAGTGTTTGAAGGCTTTGCGTGAGGTCGGCGGCAACCGTCGAGGCGGTCGCATCCACCAGTGCGGAATGTTTGCCGTTCAGCGTGTGTAGGTCGTGTGTATGGGAAGCGTAGTAAAATACGTCCCCGCCCGCCGACATGGATGCGGCATCCAGCATATTCACCTGGTTTGCTTGAAACGAAACCGACTGCGTGGAGATTTTTCCTGTTACCGAGAAAATGACTGCCGTAAACCCGTATTCCTTTAAAAG
>JAZRAA010000047.1:0-74037 GCA_045634325.1 Acutalibacteraceae bacterium
GATGTCTTCGCCATCAGTTTCTCCTCCTTACTTCGCAAAGGGAGCGCCCATCAGGGTGAGCAGCTCGCGTGCTTCTTCATCGTTGGTAGCGGTGGTGACAAAGCAGATGTCCATGCCACGCACCTTGTCGATTTTGTCATAGTCGATTTCCGGGAAAATCAACTGTTCTTTCAGGCCCATGTTGTAGTTGCCACGGCCGTCGAATGCGTTGGGGTTGATACCACGGAAGTCACGCACACGGGGCAGAGCCACGTTGAACAGACGATCCAGGAATTCATACATTCTCGCACCACGCAAAGTAACCTTTGCGCCGAGGTTCATACCTTCACGCAATTTGAAGTTCGCAACAGATTTGCGGGCTTTGCAGATAATCGGTTTTTGACCGGTAATCGCACCCAAATCAGCGACGATAGCGTCGATGATTTTCGCATTGTCACGTGCTTCGCCGGAGCTGATGTTGATAACAATCTTATCCAGCTTCGGAATTTGCATCACGCTCTTATAACCGAACTTTTTCAGCAGGGCGGGAGCAACCTCTTTGACATAAAATTCTTTCATTCTAGCAGCCATTTCGTTACTCCTCCTTCTTACAGTTCTTCACCGCAATGCTTGCAGACGCGCGTTTTGCTGCCGTCTTTCGCAATGCTGTGACCCACACGAGTAGCCTTTTTGCAGGCGGGGCAAACGACCTGCACTTTGGAAGCGTAGATTGCGCTCTCTGCTTCCACGATGCCGCCTTGGTCGCCCATCTTGCGGGGTTTCACGTGTTTTTTCACCATGTTGAGACCTTCAACAATGAGTTTGCCTTCTTTGGGGCTGACAGCCAAAACCTTGCCGGTCTTGCCTTTGTCGTCGCCGCTCAAAATACGGACGGTATCGTCCTTTTTCACATGCAGTTTGTTACTCAATTCCGACACCTCCTTACAGTACTTCGGGAGCAAGGCTCAGGATTTTGAGATAATCTTTTTCTCTGAGTTCTCTTGCCACCGGCCCAAAGATACGAGTACCTCTCGGGCTCTTGTCATCACGGATGATAACCGCTGCATTTTCGTCGAAACGGATGTACGTGCCATCTTCACGACGAGTTTCTTTTACTGTACGGACGATAACCGCTTTCACGACATCGCCCTTTTTCACAACGCCGCCGGGTGCTGCCTTTTTGACAGAAGCAACCACAACGTCGCCGATATTCGCATACCTCCGGCCGGAACCACCGAGAACGCGGATGCACATAAGCTCCTTCGCGCCGGTGTTGTCGGCTACTTTGAGGTAGGTTTGCTGTTGTACCACAGTATTTCCTCCTTCCGGGAATTTCTCCCTTTGTATCCCCGTCCTTATCCCTGCTTTTTACAGGGGAACGGAATACACCGACATTATTTTGCCTTCTCGATGATGCGGGTCAGTCTCCAACGTTTGTCCTTGGACAACGGTCTGGTTTCCATAACTTCAACCACGTCGCCTTTGCGGCACTCGTTGTTTTCGTCATGGGCTTTCAGTCTGACGGTACGCTTCACGATTTTTTTGTACAACGGATGGCGGACATTGTCCTCGATGGCAACCACGATGGTTTTGTCCATTTTGTCGCTGACAACCATACCGGTACGAGTTTTTCTAAGATTGCGTTCGCTCACAATTAACTCCTCCTTCCGTTACGCTTCGGCCTTTAATTCGTTTTCGCGCATGATGGTTTTCACAATGGCGATTTCTTTTTTGACGGCTTTCAAGCGCATCGGATTTTCGAGCTGATTGACAGCGTGCTGGAATCGCAGATTGAACAATTCCTTTTTCAGGTCGTCCAGCTTCTTGACCAACTCAGCTTCGCTCAGTTCGCGGATTTTTGCAATTTCATTCGCTTTCATTACTGCTCACCATCCGTTTCCTTGACAACAAATTTGCATTTGATGGGCAGCTTGTTGGCTGCAAGGCGCATAGCTTCCTGCGCCACTTCCTCGCTGACACCGGCAATCTCGAACATGATGCGGCCGGGTTTCACAACCGCCACCCAATATTCGGGAGAACCTTTACCGGAACCCATGCGGGTTTCAGCCGGTTTCTCGGTGATGGGCTTGTCGGGGAAGATTTTGATCCAAACCTGACCGCCACGTTTGATGTAGCGGGTCATGGCAATACGGGCGGCCTCGATTTGACGGGAGGTAATCCACGCCGGCTCGGTGGCCTGCAAACCGAACTGACCGTAGGTCACTTCGTTGCCGCGATAGGCTTTACCGGTGAGGCGGCCTCTGTGAACGCGGCGATATTTTACTCTCTTAGGTAACAGCATTACTTCCGGCCTCCTTCACGACGGGGCTTCGCTGCACCGGCAAGCACCTCACCGCGATACAACCAGACTTTAACGCCGATACGACCGTAGGTGGTGTTTGCCTCAGCAAAACCGTAATCAATGTCCGCACGCAGAGTCTGCAGCGGGATGGTGCCTTCATGGTACTGCTCGGTACGCGCGATTTCCGCACCGCCGAGACGACCGGCACACTGGGTTTTAATACCTTTTGCGCCCAGACGCATTGCGCGGCCGATTGCCTGTTTCATGGCACGACGGAATGCAATACGTTTTTCGAGCTGTTGTGCAATGTTTTCTGCGACCAACTGTGCGTCAACGTCGGGGTTTTTCACCTCAACGATGTTCAGCAGGGTTGCTTTGCCCAGCATTTTTTCGCAGGTTGCACGCAATTTTTCGATTTCAGCGCCGCCTTTGCCGATAACGATGCCCGGCTTTGCGCAGTGGATGTTCACGCGAACGCGAGTAGCATCACGCTCAATCTCGATTTTGGAGACGCCTGCTGCAAACAGGGTCTTTTTCAAATATTTCCGCAGGTTGTAGTCAGAGACCAGCGTGTCGCCGAAATCTTTGTCTTTCACGAACCAACGGGAATCCCAATTCTTGATGATGCCGACCCGAAGGCCGTGGGGATTAACTTTTTGTCCCATAATGTACCTCCTCCTCGCTTATTCTCTTTCTTTAAGCACTAAGGTGATGTGCGAAGTTCTCTTCTCGATGCGATAGGCGCGACCCTGTGCACGGGGACGGATTCTCTTGAGAATCGGACCCGGACACACAAAACATTCCGAAACATACAAATCTTCTTTGTTGAGGTTCAGATTGTTTTCTGCGTTCGCAGCTGCGGATTTGAGCAATTTTGCAATCGGCTCGCAGGCTGCTTTCGGGGTGAATTTCACAATCGCCATCGCTTCGTCAACCGGCTTATTGCGGATGAGGTCGAGAACAATTTTCACCTTGCGAGGGGAAATACGGATATACGTTGCTTGTGCCCTTGCTTCCATAGTGTTTCTCTCCTTTCCGTCTATCAGCCGCTGGTTTTGGAACCCACATGACCTTTGAAGGTGCGAGTGGGAGCAAACTCACCCAGTTTGTGACCGACCATGTCCTCGGTAACATATACCGGCACATGTTTGCGGCCATCGTGTACGGCAATGGTATGACCGACGAAATCCGGGAAGATGGTGGAGGAACGACTCCAGGTCTTCAGGATGCGTTTCTCGCCGGCAGTATTCATTTCTTGAATCCTTTTCAACAGTTTAGGCTGTACGAAAGGACCCTTCTTTACGCTTCTGCTCATAAATCTTGATCTCCTTTCGCTTACTTGCTGTTGCGACGTTTCACGATAAATTTATCGGAACGGTTGTGGTTTTTACGAGTCTTATGACCCAGAGCAGGTTTGCCCCAGGGGGTCACAGGGCCGGGACGACCGATGGGGGATTTACCCTCACCACCGCCGTGCGGGTGGTCACAGGGGTTCATGACGGAGCCACGAACCTGCGGACGCCAACCCATGTGGCGTTTACGACCGGCTTTACCGATTTTCTCATTGGCGTGGTCGGTGTTACCAACCTGACCGATGGTCGCCATGCAGTTCATCGGCACGTAGCGCATCTCACCGGAGGGCAGACGAACCATCGCCAAAGCGCCTTCTTTACCCATGAGCTGTGCCATGGTGCCGGCAGCGCGGGCGAGCTGAGCGCCTTTGCCCGGATACAATTCCACGTTGTGGATGAAAGTACCGGTCGGGATGTTAGCCAACGGCAGTGCGTTGCCGGGTTTGATGTCGGCGTCAGCACCTGCGGAAATCTTGTCACCGACTTTCAAACCGGCAGGAGCGATGATGTAACCCTTGGTGCCGTCCTCGTACTGCACCAGCGCGATGTGCGCGGTACGGTTCGGATCGTATTCCAGAGTCATCACGGTACCGGCGACGCCGGCGTTGCCACGTTTGAAATCGATAATTCTGTATTTTTTACGGTTGCCGCCGCCACGATGACGGACGGTGATGCGGCCATAGCTGTTACGGCCGGCTTTTTTGTTTTTCGGCGCGAGCAAGCTCTTTTCCGGTGCCACTTTGGACAATTCGCTGTAATCGATTACAGACATGCCGCGGCGACCGGGAGTTGTCGGCTTATACACTTTAATAGCCATACTATACTCTCCTTATTTTTGGCTTTGCGGGTTTCGCAAACGCTACGGCGAGGATGCGCCTCCGTTTGCCGCCCCATACGTTGCCTTTGTGTTTAGAACATACCGTCGAAGAACTCGATGGTTTTGGAGTCCTCGGTCAGCGTGACAATCGCCTTTTTCCAGTCAGAAGTGTAACCTTCATGACGGCCCATACGGCGCAGGCGACCCTTCATGCTGATGGTGTTAACCTTCGCGACTTTCACGCCGAAGATTTCTTCCACAGCCTGAGCGATTGCGATTTTGTTCGCATCTTTCTTTACACGGAAAGTGTATTTCTTCTCAGGCAAAACGGAGACGGCTTTCTCGGTGATAACCGGAGCCAGGATGATATCACGTGCAGTGCTCATCTGTATACCTCCTCAATCTTTGCAACAGCGTCTTTCACAACGATGACTTTGTCAGCGTTCAAGACGTCATAGGTGTTGAGCGTATTGACCAGAGCGGTCTTAGCGCCTTCGATGTTACGGGTGGATTTAACAGCCACGTCGTTTTTCTCCGGCAGAACCAACAGCACTTTGCGGTCCGCATTGAGAGCGGTCAGCATGTTCGCCACGGTCTTGGTTTTGATTTCTTCGAGCTTGAGTTCATCCAGAACAATCAACTCGCCGTCTGCCACTTTCGCGGAAAGAGCGGACTGCAGAGCCAGTCTGCGCACTTTCTTGGGCAGCACGTAGTTATAGGAACGGGGCTTCGGGCCGAGCGCCACGCCGCCGTGCGTCCATTGAGGAGCACGGGTAGAACCCTGACGCGCATGGCCGGTACCTTTTTGTCTCCACGGTTTTTTACCGCCGCCGGCGACTTCGGTACGCGTTTTGGTGGACTGGGTGCCTTGACGCTGGTTAGCGAGATAATTCACAACCGCGCTGTGCATCACAACGGCGTTGGGTTCGATGCCGAACACTTCAGCCGCCAGTTCCATAGTGCCGGTTTCTTTACCGAGCATATCATAAGTTTTTACGGTAGCCATTATGCTTTCTCCTCCTCTCAAGCATTCTTGACGCTGTCAGTGAGAACCACGATGCCGTTCTTCGGGCCGGGGATGGCGCCTTTCACAGCAATCAGATTGTTCTCTGCGTCAACTTTCACGATAACGAGATTCTGCACGGTCACGCGCTCAGCGCCCAAGTGACCTGCGCTCTTCATGCCCTTGAACACGCGGGCAGGGTCGATAACACCCTGAGAACCGGCGTGACGAGCAACGGGGCCGCTACCGTGGGTTTCTTTCAAGCGGGAGTGGTTCCAACGTTTGATAACGCCGGCATAACCTTTACCTTTGCTGGTGCCCACCACGTCAACGTGGTCGCCCGCAGCGAAAGCGTCCGCTGTCACGACGTCGCCTACGTTCACAGCATCGGTGTTTTCCAAACGGAATTCACGCAACACACGTTTTGCAGCGACTTCTGCTTTTTCGAAATGACCCTTCATGGGTTTGTTCACCAGTTTCGGAGAGATGTCACCGAAACCGTACTGTACGGCGGCATAGCCGTCGTTTTCCACGGTCTTTTTCTGCACAACTACGCAGGGGCCCGCCTCAATGACGGTGACCGGGACAACATTGCCCTTTTCATCGAAGATTTGGGTCATGCCCATCTTCTTGCCGATGATTGCTTTTTGCATGGTTTATATACCTCCTTGGTTATTGGTTGACTTATATACCTATTATAATTGGCAGATGCAGGCTTTCCTTTCGGAGTTCCCGATTCGGCCGATAGGCTTTTAGTCAACATGACCTCGCTTTCGAGAAATCCATCAAACAATCTTACAGTTTGATTTCGATTTCCACACCGGCGGGGAGCTCAAGGCCCGTCAGAGCCTCAACGGTCTTGTTGGACGGTCTGAGAATGTCAATCAGACGCTTGTGGGTGCGAGTTTCGAACTGCTCGCGGGAATCCTTGTACTTATGCACAGCACGAAGGATGGTCACAACCTCTTTCTCGGTCGGCAGCGGGATCGGGCCGGACACGCGAGCGCCGGTGCGGCGAGCGGTCTCCACGATTTTCTCAGCTGCTTGATCAACCAACTGATGATCATAACCTTTAATACGAATACGAATTTTTTCTTTGACTGCCACTGTAAAACGCCTCCTTAAATTTGTAGTTGGCGGGCGACGCTAAAACCGTACACACCGCCGGGTGTTTCTTTCCCGGCCGTTAAAAAACCGGACAAACTGCGTCCGGATTCGGTTCAAGCGTCCTGTGCCGTCATTTTGGCTCGCAAGTCAAACGCATACACCGTTGGGGAGTGCATACGTCGCCATCTGACACACAGTATTTCTTGTCGCCCGGTTTAAAATCGGACATACTCAGCGGAAAAACCGGCAATACCTGCCGCAACCTCCCGCGTCATCGCATATCGTGCAGTCTGCGCAACCGAAAATGGGCATACTTGCCCCTTTCTCCATAGTCACGCCCAATTATAATACTATAAAAAAGTAATAAAATCAAGTGTTTTTTCGTATTTTTTTAAAAATTTTTATAAGCACTACATCTTGTGCTTTTGTGTATTTTTCATTACAATTTTTGGTATTTTATAGCCGAAAAAGAAAAAATCTCCTGTCAGACAGGAGATTTTTCAAATTTATTTTTTGCGTTTATGGAAATAGAAATAGGTGACAGCCGCCGCTACAACCGCAACCGCCGCCACGGTCAACCACGGATCGCTCTTTTTAGCCGTTTGCAATTTTGCCACCGCAACTATACCGACAGTATCCACCTCTGCCGTAACGGTGCGTGCAGATGCGTCCACTTTTGACACCAGAATTTTTGCGTTGCCGGTATCATCAATTAAAACCATCACCGCATCTTGCGGCGCATACTCTTCGGGGATAGCAAGCGTTACCGTAAACGTTCCGCGCGGATACACAGCCCCCGTATCCACCGATGCAATGATACCGTATGCGGTGAACCGTTCCGCCAACGAAGACAATATTGCAGGACCCTCGGTGAGTCGCTGTACGCCGATTTGTGTATTTTGCGGGAACACACCCGCCGCCGCTTGCACCGTTATCCCTTCACCTACATACAGCGTCTGCAAGGATGCCGTCGGACGAGTGGTATGTATCGTGCTGCTGCTCGTGGTGGTCACCCTGCCATTTTTGATGGTGGTGCGCGTTTTTGTTGTATGGTTCACGACGGCAGATGTGGTGGTGCCCGCAGTCGTAGTCGCATTTTGCACGGGAGTGGCCAACGTAGTGATGCCACCGTCACCGGTAGTCACGTTATCCCACGCAGTTGTAGTTTGCTCCCCATCGCCGCCGGTAGTGATGACATCATCCGCTATGGTTGTAGACGGTGCAGTGCTGCTGTTAGCAGTGGTTGCCTCCGAACCGATGACAGGCTGTGCGATCGTGCTGCTAACGATAGTGGTCGCATCAGATGTGGTAGTAATGGAAGCCGTGGTGTCGGTCGTTGTTACCGCCGACGTATCCTTTACGGTCACGTCCGACGGCACGGTTATCTCCGCCTGCGTTGTGGCTGCTGCCGAAAAGGACATGCACACGCATAGCACTATGAAACATATCGCCTTTTTCACGTTGTCATCCTTCCTTCCGACGGTGATACCCGTGCATATAGGTCGGCATACATACCGCCCTGTTGCATCAGCGATTCATGGTCACCTTGTTCCACAATTTCTCCGCCTGCCACTACCGCGATTTGATGGGCGCTTTGAATGGTTGTCAAGCGGTGCGCCACCACCAAAGTGGTGCGCCCAATACACAGTTCATCCAGTGCTTGTTGGATAAGAATTTCGGTGGTATTGTCCAGCGCACTGGTCGCCTCGTCTAAAATCAGAATGGGCGGGTTTTTCAAAAACACCCGTGCGATGCAAAGTCGCTGTTTTTGACCGCCCGACAACCGCACACCTCGCTCGCCGATAACCGTGTCGTAGCCATGCGGTAACGATTGGATATACTCGTGCAGGTTGGCTCGTTTGGCCGCTTCAATCACCTGCTCTTCGCTTGCATCGGGGTTGCCGTATAAAATGTTATCCCGCATAGATGCGTTGAACAGATACACATCCTGTTGCACGATGCCGATATTGCGGCGCAAATCTTCCCGTCGTATGCTGTCAAGTGGCATACCGTCTACCAAAATTTTACCGCTCACAATATCATAAAAATGCGGAATCAAATGGCAAATAGTGGTTTTGCCGCCGCCGGACGGACCGACCAGTGCGAAGGTTTTTCCTGCAGGGATATGAAGAGACACGCCGTTTAAAACGCCGTCCTCTTCCCCATAGCCGAAATGCACATTTTCCAGTTTGATGTCACCACGAAGTCTGTCCACCGCTTTTGCGTCGGGAGCATCCGTTTCCGGTGCAACATCCAGCACCTCCACGAACCGCTCAAATCCCGCCGCACCGTTTTGAAATTGTTCCATAAAACGAATGAGGGTGTTGACAGGGCCTAAAAACAGACCGATGGATACCACGAATGCGGAATAATCCGCAAAATCGATACTGCCATTGTATAAAAACAAACCGCCCGCCACCAAAATCACCACGTTGAACACATCGGTGATAAAGGTAGTGGAAGAATGGAACTGTCCCATTGCTTTAAATGCATCACGACGCGCACGTTTGAACGCTTCATTGCCGATTTCGAATTTTTCGGTTTCTTTCTCGGCGTTGACAAATGCTTTAGTCACCCGAATGCCCGAAATGCTGCTTTCGAGTGCCGCATTGATTTTCGCCACCGATTCCCGACTTTCCTGAAATGCTTTGCGCATACGTTTGCGGGTGAATAACGACACTACCACCAGGAAAGGTACGCATCCGAACACAATCAGTGCCAGTCCTACGTGGATGGTGAGTAAATATCCAAACGCCAATATCACCGAGATAGAGGCAATAATCACCGTTTCGGGACCATGGTGCGCCAGCTCGCTGATGTCGGTCAGGTCGTTGGTCAAGCGGGACATGATTTTACCGGTTTCGTGATTGTCGTAAAACGAAAATGGTAGCGTTTGCAGATGACGAAACAACTCACTGCGCATGTGCGCTTGCATGCGCACGCCCATCATATGTCCTTCATACTGGATAAAGTAATTGAGCAACATGCGACAGATATATAACAGCAACAGCACCACGCCCGCCATCACCACCGCCATATATTTGCGGTTCGGAATAAGGTCGCCGAGCATCATGCGGGTCACAATCGGGTATACCACACCAACCAGCGATACCAGGAAGGATGCGAGCAAGTCGAGAGTCAATATTTTTTTGTGCGGTTTATAATAACTTAAAAAACGTTTGAGCACGACATTCCCTCCTTAAAGTTATATTCAGTATACCGCAACGCCGAAAAAATTGCAAATAAAAAACCACAACGAGGTGTCTCGCTGTGGTTTTGAGTGTGAAAAGAATCTTATTTGAGTTCCACTTTCGCGCCAACTTCTTCGAGTTTCGCTTTGATGGACTCGGCTTCGTCTTTGGACACGCCGGTTTTGACCATTTTGGGAGCGCCATCGACCAATTCTTTGGCTTCTTTCAAGCCCAAGCCGGTCACTTCGCGGACAGCTTTGATAACGTTGATTTTGGAATCGCCAGCGGAAGCCAATTCGACGTCGAATTCGGTCTTCTCAGCAGCAGCGGCAGCACCGTCGGCAGCAGCGGCAACAACAGCAACCGGAGCAGCAGCGGAAACGCCAAATTCTTCTTCCAGAGCTTTCACGAGCTCGGAAACTTCCAAAACGGACATAGCTTTGATTTCTTCAATAAGAGCAGTAATCTTTTCAGACATGATTTTTTCCTCCAAATCGTTTATAATTTTTAAAAATTATTCAGCAGCGGGAGCGGCTTCTTCGCCTTCACCCTGCTTTTCGGCAATCGCGTTCAAAGCGACAGCCAAACCTCTGATAGGACCATTCAAGACGCTGAGCAACATGGAAACCAAGCCTTCCTTGCCCGGCAATTTCGCCAGTTCGTTCACGCGTGCGATGTCAATGACGTCGCCGTCGAGGAAGCCGGCTTTCACCTTGAAGTTCTCATCAGCCTTCGCCTGCTCGCAAAGAATCTTTGCGGCGACGGTGGGGTCTTCTGCGCTGATAGCCAAAGCAGTGGTACCGGTGAGAACGTCATACAGACCTTCCAAACCGGCTTTTTCGGCAGCACGACGCAACATGGTGTTCTTCACAACCGTGTATTCAACGCCGGCTTCGCGCAGTTTGCGGCGCAGGATAGTATCGTCGGAAACCGAGATGCCTTTGTATTCCACAAGGACACCGGCAGCAGCACCGGACAGTTTACCTGCCAGCTCTTCAACGTACGCCTGCTTTTCCAGCAAAATCTTTTCGTTAGCCAATTCCTTTCACCTCCGTAATGGTTGAGCAGTTTCCTGCTCTTGATGTATGCCGTTACATCCGTGAAAAAATCCCCTCATGTGATTCCACATGAGGGGACAGCATTAACAATTACTATACCTGCGTTTTCACGCAAGGGAAATTCATGTTAAAGCTTTCTGCCTCGGCAGGCCGGGACACCCCGATTATATCCGCAAGCGGTTTGCACCGTTTTTGGAAACCTGCTGTCTGTGGAAGAACAGCAACAGTATGATATCACAAAGTTTTTCACTTTGCAATAGCTAAATTAAGAAAATCTTACACGCTGAATTTCGCATGGTTGATTTTCACGCCGGGGCCCATGGTGGACGCCACGGTGATGGAGCGGATGTACTGGCCTTTCATTGCGGCGGGTTTCGCACGCACGATAGCGCCCATCAATGCATCCAAGTTCTCCTGCAATTTCTCAACACCAAAGGACACTTTGCCGATCGGGCAGTGGATGATGTTGGTTTTGTCCAGACGATACTCGATTTTACCGGCTTTCGCTTCGGTCACAGCCTTGGCGACGTCGGGGGTAACGGTACCGGCTTTGGGGTTGGGCATCAAACCGCGCGGGCCGAGCACTTTACCCAAACGACCGACAACACCCATCATGTCGGGGCTTGCGATAACCACGTCGAAATCCATCCAGCCGCCAGTGATTTTGGCGACCAATTCGTCGGAACCTGCATAATCTGCACCGGCAGCCAAAGCAGCGTCCACTTTGTCGCCTTTGGCGAACACGAGAACACGCATGTTTTTACCGGTACCGTTGGGCAGCACCACAGCGCCGCGGACCTGCTGGTCAGCGTGACGGCTGTCAACGCCCAATTTCACGTGCAGTTCAACGGTTTCGTCGAACTTTGCCTTGCCGGTTTTGATAGCCAGGTCAAGGGCTTCGTTTACTTCATAAAGATTAGTTCTGTCGATCAGTTTTGCACTGTCAACATATTTCTTACCATGTTTCATTGGTTTATATCCTCCCTGTAATTACCGGTATTTAACCGGTTGAGTGGTAAATCGGAATGTTAGGATTGTTCCTCCCACCCTAGTGTAGACAGAACACGTCTGTCACGCTAACGGTTTAGTCGACTACTTCAATGCCCATGCTGCGTGCAGTGCCCGCAACCATGCTCATAGCGGTTTCGATGCTGCCTGCGTTGAGGTCGGGCATCTTCATTTCCGCAATCTTCTGCACCTGTTCTTTGGTGATTTTGGCAACTTTGGTTTTGTTCGGGACGCCGGAAGCAGTCTCGATGTTGCACGCCTTTTTAATCAGCACCGCCGCCGGAGGGGTTTTGGTGATGAAGGTAAAGGAGTGGTCCGCGTAAACCGTGATCACAACGGGGATAATCAGGCCGACATCGTTCTTGGTGCGCTCGTTGAATTCTTTGGTGAACGCCATGATGTTAACGCCGTGCTGACCGAGTGCAGGGCCTACCGGGGGCGCCGGAGTTGCCTTGCCTGCCGGAATTTGCAGTTTGATATAACCGATAATTTTCTGAGCCATTTTAAATTGCACCTCCAAAATTTGTGGTAACGGCGGAGTACTGTATACTCCTCCCACAACCGGAAACTGTCCGGCGACAGGTAAGAGACGAAAAGTCTCGTACAATCAATGTATTGTGCGAACCGCGGTTCGCGTTGCGAGCAGGATTTCTCAATCCATCGGTTCCGCTTGCCCCAATTCCAGTTCCACAGGTGTTTCTCTGCCGAACATGGAAACGGTCACGCGGGTCTTACCTTGCTCGCGGTCGATTTCGTCCACTCTGCCGCTGAAGCCTTCCAGCGGGCCTGCCACGATACGCACGGTATCGCCGACAGCGTAGGCAATTTCGATTTCTTTTTTCTCCACACCGAGCGAAGCGATTTCTGCTTCGGTCAGGGGAACCGGCTTACCGTTGGGGCCAACAAAACCGGTGCAGCCGCGAATGTTGCGAACCACGAACCAAGAATCGTCGGTCATCACCATTTTGACCAGTACATAGCCGGGGAAGAGCTTGCGCTCTACTTCTTTTTTCTTGTTGTCTTTGCCAATCTCCACAACCGTTTCGGTCGGCACGGAGATTTCTTTGATCCAATCTTCCAAATGACGATTTTCCACCGTCGTGGCAAGATTGCTTGCAACCTTATTCTCGTAGCCGGAATAGGTGTGCACGACATACCATTTTGCTTCTTCGCTCATGCTCGTACCTCCCTCAATGTGTCAGGATTGCTCAGCCGCCGATTTTCAGCAGCAGGTCAATCAACGCACCGAGTCCGAAGTCGAACAAGCAAATTACCAAGCCCAAAACAGCACACACAGCCAGCGTCACGCCGGTGTTACGTACCACTGTTTTCATGGTAGGCCATGTAATCTTTTTGAACTCGCCTTTGGTATCGCGGAAGAATTTCGCGATGGAGACGGGAACAAAACCGGTTTTTTCGCCCGCTTTCTTTGCTTTGGCTTTGCCGGCAAAGTAGCAGTACACGCCAATGACGAACACCACCGTTGCAATGAAAAGGCACACTTTCTGAGCATTGATGTCGGAGAAGAAATAATCCAACCATTTGCCCAAGCCCATTGCCACGATGTCAGAGAACGCATGAAGGTTGCTGAGAACTAAGATGAGCATCACGACCAAGGCCGCTACCGCTGCAATAAATCCACCGGTCAACATCTCTTCGTCCTCCTCTTACTTCGTTTCTCTGTGTTGCGTGTGTTTGCGACAGAAACGGCAGTATTTGTTCATTTCCAGTCTGTCAGGGTTGTTCTTCTTGTTCTTCATTGTGTTGTAGTTGCGTTGCTTGCATTCGGTGCAAGCCAGAGTGATTTTGACGCGCATAACGGCACCTCCCGATATTCGGAATTTTCTGGCGAATATATTCGCCGCTAACCTCCCTCGACGGTGTTTTCACCAAGGGGCGTGCGCTTTTGGGCGCACAAAAATAAAACCCCTTTTACGAGGTAATACATACTATAACACACAAAACGCAAGCGGTCAAGCATTTTTTTGGGAATTTTTTTTGGCTTGTGTCGGTATCAAAGTTCCACCACAACATATTGTAAAAGAGCGGTGCAAACCTCGTTTGCACCGCCTTCATCACAATTTTGTTTCATCGTATACCGCACGTACACCGCCGATACATTTCGGGCGGGTGCGAGCGCACAGCAAAATTGCTTCGCCCACGTGGTCCACCGACAACCGTACCGGCACAGCAACTTTTTTCAGATGCATGCCGATGAGCGTACCGCCGATATCCATGCCGGCGTCCGCTTTGATTTCCTCCACCGCAACGGGATTCGCAAATGCCGCATATGCGGCAGTCGCAAACGCACCACCTGCTTTGGGACGAGGAACCACGTTGACAATATCCTGTCCCCGCACTGCGTCCCGCTCGACAATCAGCGCACGGTTCAAATGTTCACAACACTGTGCCGCCACAAACACACCACGTCTTGCGGCAGTTTGATAAATACCGTCAAACACTGCCTTGCCAACATCCTCGGCAGATGCAGTGCCGATGCGGCTACCCGCTACTTCACTGGACGAGCAACCCACCACCAAAATATCCCCCGCTTGCAATGAAGCGGTTTCCAACAATTCTTTTGTCGCCTGTGCGGCGGTCAGCTTGATTGTTTCTAACATCTCTATCATCCTTTATACCTTTTATTATATATAAGGTCACTTGCCCACGCAGAAACGTGAAAACACTTCATTAACCACCGCATCGGTGGTACGTTCTCCCGTCAGCGACAAAATCGCGGAAACAGCGCTGTCTACGCACACCGATACGGCATCGGCGGTCAACCCGCTGTCCAGTGCAAACAATCCCTCTTTGAGCGCTTCCACCGCTCGCACCGTCTCGGCACGTTGCCGCTCGGTTGCGAGCAAGGGAGCGTCCGCTTGCAAGCGATAGACACCGGTGATTTGTGCGACCGCCTCGGTGAGTGCCGCTTTACCCGTGCCATCTTTCGCAGACAATTCTACTACGAAACGGAAGGTGTTTCGCAAATACGCTATATCCATTTGCTGCGGCAAATCGCTTTTGTTGATAATTGCAATGGCGGGGGTGTCTTTCAATTGCGCAATCAATGCGTGGTCAGCATCGTTCAGTAACGTACTGCCGTCAAACACCGCCAGTACCAAGCCCGCATCCGCAACACGCGCACGAGCACGCTGCACACCGATGGCTTCTACCGTATCGCCTGTGTCACGAATACCCGCCGTATCCGCCAAACGTAAAGTAACGTCCCCCACCTTCACCGTTTCTTCCACGATGTCACGGGTGGTTCCCGCCACAGGGGTGACAATACTGCGGTCAAATCCGCTGAGCATGTTCATCAAAGTGGATTTTCCGACGTTGGGACTGCCCGCAATGACGGTATCCACACCCTCGCGCAATATCCGTCCCGCATCAAAATCCTGTAACAACCGTTCCAGACTGTCCACGCATGTTTGCAAAGTGGTTTGCAGTTGGGTTTCTCCCAAATCGGGGATATCATCATCCGGATAATCCACAAATGCGGAAAACTGCGCCGAAAGTCCCAAAAGACTATCTTTCACTGCAGTCAGATGACGAAACACCGCGCCTGAACGAGCGGCAAGCGCAGTACGGGCGGCAAGTGCGCCGTCTGCGGCAATCAAATCCATCACCGCTTCCGCACCGGTTAAATCCATTTTGCCGTTGACAAAAGCACGGCGGGTGAATTCGCCTGCTTCGGCGGGGCGTGCACCTGCGGCGTACAACGCACGCAATACACGTTTCAACAAATACACACCGCCATGGCAAGACAACTCTACCGTGTCTTCACCTGTATAGCTGTGTGGCGCACGAAACACCAACGCCACACACTCATCTATATCGCCGTCACCATCGAACACGTGTCCGAAAGCGGCGGTGTAACCTTCCATTCGGGTCAAATCCCTACCTCGAAATACTTTAGCGGCGACCTCTATCGCTTGTTCACCCGAAAGACGAATAACACCAAGTCCCGCCGCCGCAACCGGCGTGGAAAGTGCCGCAATCGTATCCAGTTGCATGAAAATCACACCCTTCCGTGTAATACCTAATCGGCCACATTGTTTTTATAGTATACCACACCCGACCGCCGCTGACAATAGGGTGAAGGGAATATTCATAAACCACACGCAACGCACATATCTTTTATAGGTGATAGTATGCGAAAACGAAGATTTTTTAAAAAAACCGCATGGGTGGCTTGTATTTTGGTGTGTGGTATTCTCATCGGACAAGGTTCGCCTGAAAGCTGGGCGATTATCGGGCAAAAACTTGCCATGGTGTCTGTGGGGATGCAAAAACCCGCCGACAGCGTGCGTGTTTTGAGCGGGCAGGTGCAAGATGCACTGGCTATCGTCAAGCCTACTGAACTTTTACCGTCCACCACCGCTTGCACCACCTTGACCACATCCATAACACAAGCAACTACCCTCTCCACCACCTCGCCCACCGTTGCGGCGGCGGCTACTGCCATACCCCAAAAGGCCACGGGTGCAGGCAAGGTGTCCGAACAATTGATGTCGGGCGGTGGTGCGGTGCAAGGGGTGGCACTGCGTAATATTTCGGGTAAGACATTTGATATTGCCGCCGAACTCAAAAAAGGGACCTCTGTTCGTGCGCAAAAAAACGCAGACGAACCGCAGGTGCTATTAGTACACACGCACACGACCGAAAATTATTTAACATACGATACGGGGTACTTTAATCCCTCGGATATTGAGCGTACCTTTGACACCTCACGCAACATCGTTGCTGCAGGCGCCGCCCTCGCCGCCGCACTGGAAAAAGCGGGGGTGCGTACCTTGCACGATACCACCGTACATGATAACCCACAATACACCGGCGCATACAGTCGCTCGGAAAAGACAGTCAAAGCGTTGCTGGAAAAATATCCGTCCATTAAAGTGGTCATCGACGTGCACCGTGACGCCATTATGCCGGACGATAACACCCATGTCAAACCCACCGTCACCATTGACGGTAAAAAAGCCGCACAACTCATGCTGGTAATGGGGGTGGTCAACTCCGCAACCCTCCCCCACCCTAACTGGCAAAGTAATTTTTCGCTCGCTTTGCAGGTGCAAAAGCGATTGGCAGACACCTACCCCAATCTCGCACGCCCAATGTATGTTACCGCCTCCCGTTATAACCAGCATTTATCAGCGGGATATATGTTGGTAGAGGTGGGCAGTGACGTCAACACCGTAGACGAAGCGGTATATTCTGCCACTCTTTTGGGCAATCTACTGGCAGAACTGCTAACGGAGGGATAAGTATGCGGAAATTTCGCGGATTTTGCGCCGCATTTGCGGTAACGTTGTGTGTGCTGGGGTTAGGTGTGGGGTTATACACCGTCGGTTACAACTCCCGCCGCATGACCGAGGGGGACAAAAACGGAGAATTTACGGTGGAAAACGGTAAAATTCATCTGACTGCCGCATCCGGCAAGCAACTCACCCTCGCCCCCATTGATGAAACCGCCCCCACTGCGCCTCTTTGCCCCGCACCCGCGCGGGTCACTTTGCAACTGTTGCGTGGGGTTGCCGCACTCGCCGATGGCTTGTCGGAAAAACTTACCAACCACTAATGCTGGTATTAAAGCAGCCTTCTTCCCCTAAATATTGTATTTTTTGACATTTACCTATTGCACTGATGATGAAAATACTTTATAATAGGTATATGAATTTCAAAGGAGGCTGTTATCTTGAAAAAACATTTATTACGCGTGACTACCGGCTTGATGGCTCTGGTGATGCTGTTTGGTTGCACCGCCTGCCGTAAACCTGCCGAAACGCCCGTTTCAACCGAAAACACCACTGCGGCAACTACCGTGGCAACCACTGCGCCCGCTTCCGGCGCACCCAACCTTTTGACCGGCGAAAAATTAACCGGCAACAACGACCGCCCCGTTGCTTGCATGATTGATAATTTCAGCTCTAAAGTGAGACAGAAAAACATCGATAAAGCAGATTTCTACCTTGAAGCCGAAACCGAGGGCGGTATTTCTCGTATCATGGCAGTGTTCGGCAGCGTAGACTCCCTGCCCGATGAAATCGGTCCCATGCGTTCTGCACGTACCCATTTCGTGAAAATGGTTAAAGCACTGGATGCTATATATTGTCACGTGGGCGGCAGTACCATGGCGGACGAGCTCATCCCCGCACTGGGTGTCACCGATTTGAGCGGCGGCTTGCCGGAGGTCAGCAATGAATTGAAAGTCAACGGCGCTACCGAGCACACCAAAGTGTTCAAAAAGAACAAAATGCTCGGCGTTATTGCTTCCAAAAAGATTGCCACCACCACTGCTACCAAATCTCCGTATGTGTTCGGTAACAAGAGCGGCGACGGTGCAGGTAACACGGTGCAAGTGAACACCTCTTCCAGCTGGAAAACTTCTTTCACCTATGATGCAGCGACCGGTTTATATACCAAACACCGCACCACCCCCACTTCCGACCCGCACGTATCCTATGATGGCGACCCGATTCAAGTGCGCAACGTCATTGTGATGTATGACGAACGGTTCAAGGAAGACGCAAAACACATCAGCTTTACGCTGGATAGCGGCGAGGGCGTGTTGGTAACCGGCGGTACAAGCCGCTCCATTAAATGGAAACGCACCAACGATCAGTTGACCTTCACCGAAACCGACGGCACCGCACTCACCGTCGCAACCGGTAAAACCTATGTCCTGCTCACCTCCACTGCTTTGGCAAGCAAAACTATTTTAAAATAAACCTATAATACGACAGGCCGAATGTTCAAAAGAACATTCGGCCTGTTTTGTTTACACTCACGCATTCCCACTCAATAGGATATACATAATAAAATCATCCCAAGGGCAGTGCCCTTGGGATGATTGTTTTTATACCTTTACGCCATTTTTAACGTTGTAGTATTTGCCGCTATACAGCACCTTGCCGGTATAGTTAAAGTTGACTTTGCCACCGGATACGTAATACCACGTGTTGTTGTATTTCACAAGTGTAGTATCTTTCACCCATTTACCGCCGTTTACGTGATACCATACGTTATTGTACTTGACGAGGGTGTTGGAAGTATTCATTACACCGTCTTTCACGTAATACCAAGTGCCACCGTAGCTGACCAAGGTAGTATCTTTCACCCATTTGCCGCCGTTTACGTGGTACCATACGTTATTGTACTTAACGAGGGTGTTGGAAGTGTTCATTACACCGTCTTTCACGTAATACCAAGTGCCGGCGTAGTTGACAAGCGTCGTATCTTTTACTTTCTGACGGTTAATAACATGATACCAAGTACCGTTTTCTTTGTAGAGCGTATTTCCACCGGGATAAGCAAAAGCATTACAACGGTCGCAGGAAGTATCTGCGTCATTGGTATAGGTATGGCCGAGTGCAGCCACAACCTTCTGTGCAACAATTGTTTTACCGCAAGCGGAGCAATGAGAGCCTTCGGTCAAACCGGTTTTGGTGCAGGTTGCTGCAACCGCTTTGTCTACAACTGTGGTATGACTTACAGTACCCACAACTGTTTGTGCAACGAAAACTGTATTACATACAGAGCAGTGAGAACCTTCGGTCAAACCGGTTTTGGTGCAGGTCGCTGCAACCGCTTTGTCTACAACTTCCGTATGACCTGTAGCCTCAACTTCATCCGCAACATAGCTGTCACCGCAAGCGCAAGTATAGGTGGTGTAACCATCTTCTGTACAAGTCGGGGCGGTTACAACAGCTTCATAATCGTGACCGGTAGCCGGGATAGCTTCCGTGTAAGAATCGCCGCAAGAACAGGTATACGTCGTGACACCGTCCTCGGTGCAGGTCGGAGCCTGTGTCTCTGCGCCTACATGATTGTGGCCGGTAGCCTCAACTTCGTCATCAACATAGCTGTCGCCGCAAGCGCAAGTGTAGGTGGTGTAACCATCTTCCGTACAAGTCGGTGCAGTTACAACTGCTTCGTAATCGTGGCCGGTAGCCGGGATAGCTTCCGTGTAAGAATCGCCGCAAGAACAGGTATACGTCGTGACACCGTCCTCGGTGCAGGTCGGAGCCTGTGTCTCTGCGCCTACATGATTGTGACCGGTAGCCTCAACTTCGTCGGCAACATAGCTGTCGCCGCAGACGGAACAAGTGTAGGTGGTGTAACCATCTTCTGTACAAGTCGGGGCGGTTACAACTGCTTCGTAATCATGGCCGAGTGCTTCGCCATCGGTAACACCGCAACCTAAGCAGGTCGGCGGTTCGGTACAAGTGGCATCTGCAAACTCGTGTGCTGCCAAAGCTCCACGCACCCACTCACAATTATTACAGTGCGTGTCACAATAGCTGCTATACGCATGTTCCACTTTGCAGGTGTTATAGTGCCACGTTGCATTGATGAGACAATCGTTATCCGCACCAATGGAGATGTCACTACGATCAGTGCCGGTGTACCATACGTCCATGAGCGCTTCACAACCCTCAAATGCACCCGTTCCAATAAAGAGAGATGCCTCGGGTGTGACGAGATCCGAATCTAAGCCGAATTCGAAATCTCCAAGATTGAATGCAGCAATAGCCACGCTGCTTCCGATGGTTACGCTGTTGAGGTTGTAACAACCGAAAAACGCATAATCGCCGATGATAGATACACTGTCAGAAATAGTAACCGAGGTAAGCGCAGTGCAATCGAAAAATGCAAATGCGCCTATTTTGGTCACGCCGTCGCCGATGATCACTTCGGTGATGTCGGTGCCCCACGGCAATGCATCATTGTATCCGTAATCCGCCATCTCACCTTCACCGTAAATGGTGAGCACGGTGTCGTCTAATTCCCAATAACAATCACCGGTTTCGCCGGACTGAGAATCTTCCGTGAATTCAGAAACAGTAATTTGGACTTCGGCTTCTACGCCCAAAATCTCAACTATACCTGTATACGTATTACCGACAACCCACTCGTTCACGGGGCTTTGGTCATCGAAATAGAAAACATCATACATCTGACCATTGTACTCAAACAGGCAATCAAACTGTGCCAATTCTGAAAGCGTTTGCTGCGTTCCGCCATGGAAATATACAGTGATTTCTGCTTTTGAGCCCCAACGATAATATTCGTAATATTCGTCGGTTTCTCCGTACCAACCTTCCTCGAGATACCGGTCGCTCACAGATACAACGATAGGTGCTACTTCGATTCGCTCAATCGGATTTTCGACAATGCTGACAGTGACTTCCTGTTCGCAACCTAAAACGTTAATCGTGACAACATGGTCACCAATTCCCCATTGGTTATCATAACTTTGGTCGTCATTCCAATTAATCGAATATTCATTACCCTCTTCATCATAGAAATAGCAACCATTGCCTTCAAAGCCTTCGTCACTATCTTTGAAATAGACAGTGTAGGAAAGACGATTCCACCAATCGTAACCATAATATTCACGATATTCTTCAGTTTCTTCGTCCCAATCTCCCGACATATAGCCGCCATAATTTTCAATCAGCTCAATAGATTCCACTTCGATGCGGTCAATCGGGGACTCGACAATACTGACAGTGACTTTCTGTTCGCAACCTAAAACGTTAATCGTAACAACATGGTCACCAATTCCCCATTGGTTATCATAACTTTGGTCGTCATTCCAATTAATCGAATATTCATTACCCTCTTCATCATAGAACCACGCGCCCTGACCTTCAACGCCTTGGTCGTTACCTTTGAAATACACGGTGTAGGAAAGGCGATTCACCCAATCGTAACAATAATATTCGTAACCTTCCTGGGTTTCTTCGTCCCATTCTTCACACATAGAACCATCATAGTTTCCAATCAGTTCAATGGGCTCGACTTCGATGCGGGCAATCGGGGTTTCAACGACGCTGACGGAAACCGTCTTCTCATATCCAAACACACGAATTGTGCAATCATAGGTATTGCCGACTTCCCACTCATTGCCATAGCCTTGGGGGTCTTCAAAAGACAACTCATACCAAGTGCCTTGTGCGTCAGAGAATCCCTCAGAATTGCCTACAAAGCCCTCATCGCTGCCTTCGAAATAGACGGTGTAGGAAAGACGATTCCACCAATCGTAACCATAATATTCACGATATTCTTCAGTTTCTTCGTCCCATTCGTCCCAATCGGTCGTTATACAACCATCATAGTTTTCAATCATTTCGATTGGTTCGAATTCGATTCTCTCAATCGGAGATCCGACGATTTTAACGGGAATCGTTTGCTGATATCCTAACGTTTCAATCGTGCAATCATAGGTATTACCGGCTTCCCATTGGTTATCGGCACCTTGATTATCGATGAAAGCAACGGAATATACGTTACCCTCTTGGTCGGTAAAGCAATTATCGTTGCCTTTAAAGCCTTCGTCGCTGCCTTTGAAATATACAGTGTAGGAAAGACGATTCCACCAATCATAACTATAATATTCGCGATTTTCTTCAGTTTCTTCGTCCCATTCTTCACACATAGAACCATCATAGTTTCCAATCAGTTCAATGGGCTCGAATTCGATGCGGTCAATCGGTGTATCAATGATTGTGACGGAAACTGTCTGTTCATACCCTAACGCTTTAATCGTGCAGTTATAGGTATTGCCGGCTTCCCATTGGTTGTTGTAGTCTTGGTTGTCTAAAAGGTCAGCTTCGTATCCATTGCCCTCTTCGTCACCAAACCAACTGCCATGACCTTCGTAAACCAAATCGCTATCTTTGAAGTATACGGTGTAGGAAAGGTAATTCCACCAATCATAACTATAATATTCACGATATTCTTCGGTTTCTTCGTCCCATTCTTCACACATAGAACCATCATAGTTTCCAATCAGTTCAATGGACTCGACTTCGATGCGGTCAATCGGGGACTCGACAATGCTGACAGAAATGTCCTGTTGGATACCATTGCAGGAAACTGTCAGAGAATATGTATTCCCGACCGTCCAAGGATTTTGCGCACTCTGCGCATCCTCATATTCTATATAATAAATTTCATCATTATAGTAAAAATAAGAGCCGGTATAGGTTGCCGATTCATCGCCTTTAAAATAAACGGTATAGGTGAGGCGATTGGTCCAATCGTACCAATAGTACTCTTCAGCGGATTCGGTTTCTTCGTTCCAGCTCGTACTCCAAGCACCATCATAATTTTCAATGAGTTCAACATCATTGAAAACGATATTTTCAATGGGAGACTCCTGAATGGTGATCGGAACGTCACGACTAAACCCTAAAACGGAAATGGTTCCGAAATATTCATTTCCTGCTTCCCACTGTTCTTCTTGTTGGGAATCGGTGCAGTCAAAATTGTACCATTCTCCGTCATATTCGAAACCATTGCCATTTTCAACCGTGATTTCCTCGTCTTCAAAAACGATTGTACAGCTGATGTTATCTTGCCATTGATAAATAAAACGGCGTTCATACTCCTCGGTTTCGCTGTTCCATATATTGTCATTATATCCATCGGTACAGCCTAAGGTGATGGGAGAAACAACGATGTCTTGTATGGGGGATTCCACGATGGAAACCGGCACGGATATTCTCTCTTCTTGGAAGAGAACCGTCGCATAATAGGTGTTGCCCGCTTCCCACCGGTTGTCATAACCTTGGTCGTCTTCACAGGTCAACTGATAATACGAATCCTCATATTCAAAGCTGTCACCCGTACCTTCAATGGGCAAACCTTCTCTGAGGTTCACGACGAAATCCATATAGTTATACCAGTCATAGTGATAATATTCACGATCTTCCCCGGCTTCTTCGTCATACTCCGAATTGACATGTCCACCGGTGCCTGCAATCATAGTAACAGGCTGTATTTCAATGCTTTCAAAAGGAGATTCAACGATTTCGACAGGAACGATCGCGGTGTGCCCCAGCACAGAAACCTCTACCGTGTAACTGCCTGCCTGCCACACATTATCGGGGGCTTGGCCGTCATTATACGAAAAATCATTCCATTGATCGTCATACCAAAAACCTAAGCCGTCTACTTCTTCACAGGTATCGTCTGTAAAGTATACGGTATATTTCACGCGGTTGTACCAAGGATACTTGTAGAACAGTTCTTGGGTATCAGTCTCTTGGTTATAGCCATATTCATAATAGCCATCCATTTTTTCGGTGAGAACAACCGTTTCGAACTCGATGGAGGCAATAGGCGAAACATATTTTTCAACGATTACGTTTATGTCGCCCGTCTCTTGATTGAAAAACGTTGCGTATAAAAAATACGTTTCATTGGCTGTCAGCGAAATTTGAATTTTAAATTCACTGCTTTCGCCGTCATCAGCCCCCGAAACCAACCAATTTCCGTCAGCATCGTTCAGGTCGGCAAGGGGGTCCCCCGTGGAATTTACGGAACGGAAAATATAAATACCGTCCTCCTCGGGAGTGAATTGCGCACTGGCAGCTGTGCCCGGCTCAACAACAGACAGCACTACCTCTTGATCGAGGATGAGTTGGGCATTCTCTGTTGTCTGAGCGCCTGCGTCTTGGGATGCAAATGCTGTTACGTTTGTCATGGTGACAAACATCGTCACTACCAGCAGCATTGCAAACGCTTTTTTGAGAATCAATTTCACCGATACCTCTCCTTTTTGTTTATATTTTAGTGTCGGTCTCACAGTACCGACACATCGTTGCCATGTATCTATACCTATATATATTTTAGCACGGCAAAGTGCTTTAAGCAATTAAAATCCCGCCAACAAAATTACCAAAAATACGCCCGCCTATATGTGATAAACAACAAAAAGCCATGTGCCGCACTTTAAAAACAAAATTGGCGTTGTGCCTCTGAGGGCACAACGCCAAGATGAAACGAAAGTATTGATTTATTCGATGGTGGAACGCAGCGCATAGGTGCGTGCATACCGTTCATAACTTTGACGGAAATCTTCGCTCGGACGGGATTTGATTTTGCCCAGTCGCGCGTGGGTGTCAAAGGTGCCGTGCGCCGTTTCCAACAACGCCACGCCCACGTTGGAGCAGTGATCGGAAATGCGTTCACAGTCGGTGAGGAAATCGGTGAGAATAAAGCCCAGTTCAATGGTGCAGTTACCATTTTGCAAGCGGGCGATATGACGAGCGCGAATGGTGTCAATCAAATCGTCAATGACCTGCTCGAGCGGTTCGATATCCGCAGCGAGATTCACGTCGTTTTGTGCAAAAGCCTCGGCAGTGTTGCCCAAAATCTCTTTGACGGCATCCGCCAGCACACGCAATTCCAGTTTTGCTTCACGGGAGAACGAAATGCCTTTGTTCGCCATTTCTGCTGCGGTGTGCACCATGTTGGTGGCGTGGTCGCCGATGCGTTCAAAGTCGCTGATAGCGTGCAACAACATCGTTGCCGTGCGGGCATCCGCCTCGCTCAAATCACAGCGGGACAGTTCCACCAAATAGGTGCCGATGTGGTCTTCATACGCATCCAATTTCTTTTCTTGTTTGGAGATATCTTCCGCAACTGCGGTATCGTAATCATCAAACAATCCCAGTGCAGCAGACACGGTATTGCATGCGAGATGCGCCATTTCCTTGGTTGCATCATACGATTTGGAAGCGGCGAGTGCGGGCATTTGGAACAAACGCTCATCCAGACCCACCGAAACGATGGTTTTCTTGGATTTCGCATCGTTGTCCTCGCCGCGAACCAGCCAGCAAGTCATTTTTTCGAGCAAACCGGTCACCGGCAACAGCACAGCGGTGTTGAGTACGTTGAAGATGGTGTGAATAATTGCGATGCCCACGGGGGAAGCCGCCGTATCCACGAAAGCAAAATCAATGAACAGATTTGCCAAACTCCACAGCACCAGCCATACAATCATGCCGACAACCTTGATCAGCACGTGGCAAACAGCAACACGTTTGGCATCTTTTTTAGTGCCCGGCAACGCCATCAAAGCGGAAATGCAAGTGCCGATGTTCTGACCCATAATGAGCGGAATAGCGGTTGCATAGGTAACAGCACCGGTCAGCGACAATGCCTGCAATACACCCACCGAAGCGGAGGAGGATTGGATGATGGCAGTAAATACCGTACCCACCAACACGCCCAAAATCGGGTTACTGAACGCCGTGAGGATGCTGGTGAAAGCCGGCATATCTGCAAGCGGTTCCACTGCATCACTCATCATGGTCATGCCATACATCAAAACCGCAAAACCTACACAAATGGTGCCGATGTTCTGCCGCTTTTCCTTTTTGGACATGAGCAGCATCATTGCGCCTATGAGCGCAATAATCGGAGAGAAGTTAGCGGGTTTCAACAACTGAATAAACACGTTGCCCGATTCAATACCGGTGAGCGACAAAATCCACGCAGTCATGGTGGTACCGATATTGGAACCCATCACCACACCAATAGATTGGGAGAAAGTCATCAGGCCCGCATTCACCAAGCCGACCAACATAACCGTCACAGCAGAAGACGACTGGATAACGGCGGTAACTACCGTACCGACCGCGAGGCCTTTCACTTTACTGCCGGTGATTTTCTGCAGAATGCTCTGCATTTTGCCGCCCGCCAATTTTTCCAAGCCGGCAGACAACACGTGCATACCGTACAGGAAAAACGCCAAGCCGCCACATAACATAATGACGCTGAAAATGTCCATATTTTTCATTCCTTTTCTTTTTTGCTCGTAGGCCCATTCGCCCAGTATGACCTTACTATACTATTTCTAAGTTAAAAACAAATAGGTGCAATGTTAAATCTATGTAAAATCCGTGTGCGAGAGTATCGCTATTTACAAATCGTTTGAAATATGGTATACTATATACAATTCCTGACATTAAGCGTAACAATGCTGCGTGAAAGGATGCGTGTTATACAATATAAGCAGGGGATACCTGCGTTTGTGAGCCGCATCCCGAGGGATGCGGCTTTTTTTAGGAGGAAAATGATGGATACGCGAATTGCCGTGATGAGTATTATCGTCGAAAACAGCGATGCGGTCGAACAAATCAACGCCATATTACATGCCTACGGTACATACATTATCGGGCGTATGGGATTGCCGTACCCCAAGCGCAACGTGAGCATCATCAGCATTGCGCTGGATGCCCCCGCAGATGCTATTTCGGCATTGGCGGGTAAAATCGGTGGGCTGACGGGTGTAAGCGTCAAAACCGCCTATTCGAGTGTGCAAAGCCATGCATAAGACGGTTTTAACGCTGATTGACAAGCTCGCAAAAGAGCGTCGATTGACCGTAGAGGAATATGAAACGCTCATCACCCACCGCAACGAAAAAGCCGCTCGAAAATTAGCGGAATTGGCAGTGCGGGCACGAAAAGCCGTGTACGGCAACACGGTTTTCGTGCGTGGATTGATTGAAGTGAGTAATATTTGTCAAAACAATTGTCTGTACTGCGGTATTCGCAGCGGCAACGCAAACTGTGTGCGGTATCGACTGAGCCGTGCGGATATTCTGGATTGCTGCAAAGAAGGGTATGCACTGGGGTTTCGCACTTTCGTTTTACAAGGCGGCGAGGACCCCGCTTTCACCGACGAATTTTTGTGCGACGTCATCCGTACCATCAAAGAAACCTACCCCGATTGCGCCGTGACATTGTCGTTGGGAGAACGTTCTTTTGAAAGTTACAAAGCGCTCAAAGAAGCGGGAGCTGACCGCTATTTATTGCGGCACGAAACCGCTGACACCCGACACTACGCTTTGTTGCATCCCGCTGAAATGACCCTTGCAACACGCTTGCAGTGCTTAAACGACCTCAAATCTCTCGGTTATCAAGTGGGGTGCGGGTTTATGGTGGGTTCGCCGCACCAAACCGCCATGCACTTGGCACAAGACTTGAAATTTGTGGAAGAATTTACCCCCGCCATGTGCGGTATCGGGCCGTTCATTCCGCAAAAAGATACCCCTTTCCACGATAAAGAGGCGGGGACAGTGGAACTGACCTGCTATCTGTTGTCGATTCTGCGGTTGATGCATCCGCATCTGCTACTGCCCGCCACCACGGCGCTGGGGTCGATTGACCCAAACGGACGGGAAATGGGTATTTTGGCGGGTGCCAACGTGGTGATGCCTAACCTATCCCCCGCATCGGTGCGTAAAAAATATGCGCTGTATGACAACAAGCTCACCGACGGCGAAGAGTCGGCACAATGCAAAGCGGCGCTCGAACAGCGCATGCAAACCATTGGATATCAAGTGGTCACCGACCGTGGTGACGTGCGTTATTAAGGAGAATGTTTTATGGTACAATACAATCCCAAATCTTTGAAAGCAGAAGAATTTATACACGACGGTGAAATCCGTGAAACGCTGGCATACGCCGAAGAAAATAAAAATGATTTCGAGTTGATTGAACAAATTCTCGAAAAAGCGCGTCCGAAAAAGACCGAAACGGGTTATGTGTGTGCGGGACTTTCTCATCGTGAAGCATCGGTGTTGCTCGCTTGCGAAGACCCGCAGATTATTGAGAAAATTTATGCGATTGCGGAAGAAATTAAACTCGCGTTTTACGGCAATCGCATCGTCATTTTCGCGCCGCTGTACCTGTCCAACTATTGCGTCAACGGCTGTGTATACTGTCCGTATCACTTGAAAAACAAGACCATCCCTCGCAAAAAACTCACCCAAGAAGAAGTGAAAGCGGAAGTGATTGCACTGCAAGATATGGGACATAAACGCCTTGCTATTGAAGCGGGCGAAGACCCCGTAAACAATCCGCTGGAATACATACTCGAATGTATCAAAACCATTTACAGCGTGCATCACAAAAACGGCGATATCCGCCGTGTGAACGTCAACATCGCCGCTACCACGGTAGAAAACTACCGCAAGCTCAAAGAAGCGGGTATCGGCACCTACATTTTGTTCCAGGAAACCTATCACAAGGAAAGTTATTTGAAACTGCATCCCACCGGCCCCAAACACGACTATGATTATCACACCGAAGCCATGGACCGTGCCATGCAAGGCGGCATTGACGATGTGGGACTGGGTGTGTTGTTCGGGCTGGAACTGTATAAATATGAATTTGCAGGATTGCTGATGCACGCCGAACATCTGGAAGCGGTGCACGGCGTCGGTCCGCACACCATCAGTGTGCCGCGTCTCAAACGTGCTGATGACATCGACCCTGATGAATTTGATAACGGCATTGATGACGATACCTTTGCGAAAATCACCGCTTGTATCCGTCTTGCCGTGCCGTATACGGGTATGATTATTTCCACCCGCGAAAACGAGCAGGTGCGTTCCCGTTTACTCAAACTCGGCATCTCACAGGTCAGCGGCGGTTCTCGTACTTCGGTCGGCGGGTATGCGGGGTATGCGCCCGACGAGCGTCCGCACGATACCGAACAGTTTGACGTTTCCGACCAACGTTCACTGGACGAAGTGGTGCGCTGGTTGATGGAAAACGGACACATTCCTTCGTTTTGCACCGCCTGCTACCGTGAAGGGCGTACCGGTGACCGCTTTATGAGCCTGTGTAAATCCGGTCAAATTCTCAATTGCTGTCATCCCAATGCGCTGATGACTTTATCGGAGTATTTAGAGGACTATGCTTCAAAAGAAACCAAGGCTGTCGGTTACGATATGGTGGAAAAAGAACTGACCCGTATCCCCAAAGCGAAAGTCCGTGAGATAGCAGAAATGAACATCGAGGATATCAAAAATTCCAATCGTCGTGATTTTAGATTCTAACGAGATGAGGTGGCATATATGTCATTACAACAAGTAACCGCGGGTGAGCGGTTGCATATCGGCTTTTTCGGTATGCGTAATGCAGGTAAATCCAGCCTCGTCAACGCTGTCACGGGACAAAATCTCTCGGTGGTGTCCGACACCAAAGGTACCACCACTGACCCTGTCAAAAAAACAATGGAATTGTTGCCACTCGGTCCCGTGGTCATCATTGACACGCCCGGTTTGGACGACGAGGGTGATTTGGGTGCTCTGCGTATACAAAAAACGAAAGAAATGTTGCATATGACCGACATTGCCGTGTTGGTGGTGGATGCCGCCGTTGGTATGTCGGCTAAAGACAATGCGCTCAAATCGGAACTGCAAAAACGCAACATTCCCTTTGTAGTGGTGTTCAACAAAGCGGATACGATTGAAGAGAAAAATGCCGATACACTGTATGTCAGTGCGCAAACCGGTGAGGGCATTGAGACGCTCAAAGAAAAATTGGGCGCATTCGCAAGAGAAATGCAAAAAACCAAAGTGCCGGTTTCGGATATGCTGCAAAAGGGTGATATGGTGATATTGGTCACCCCCATTGACGAGGCCGCCCCCAAAGGCAGACTGATTTTGCCGCAACAACTCGTTTTGCGGGATATTCTGGATGCACACGCTACCGCTTTGGTTTGTCAGCCTGCGGAACTTTCCGAAATGCTCGCCTCTCTCACCCATGCGCCACGCATGGTCATCACCGATTCGCAGGTATTCGGTGCCGTATCCAAAATGGTGCCACCCGAAATCCCGCTGACATCCTTTTCCATTTTGATGGCACGGTATAAAGGGGATTTGGGGGCGCTGGTTGCGGGTGCCGCCGCACTCAAAAATCTCAAAGACGGCGACCGTGTGTTGATTGCCGAGGGGTGCACCCATCACCGCCAATGCAATGACATCGGCACGGTAAAAATGCCCGCTTGGATAAAAGAATTTTGCGGCGCAAACCCGCAATTTTCTTTCACGTCCGGCGGAGAATATCCCGAAAACCTCACCGATTTTGCGGCGATTGTTCATTGCGGTGGGTGTATGCTCAACGATGCGGCAATGCAACACCGTATCAATGCCGCGAAACAAGCGGGCGTGCCGCTGGTTAATTATGGCATTGCGATTGCCGCCATGCACGGCATTTTGAAACGCAGTTTGGAACTGTTTCCCGACGTTTTGAAACTATTAGAATAATAAAAAAGACACATCGCAAGATGTTTCTTTTTTTAATGTCGTTCATTTTCGTTGGAATAGCATTCACAAAACCGTGCCGCAAAGGAAGGCGGTTCTCCGTTTGCGTACAAATGCGAAATGTCACCGAATCCGTTACAACGGAAATACGCAATACCCTTTCGGCGTTCCTCGGTTATGAGCGTGGTCACCGACGAGGGCGGCGCCACAAATCCTTGCCACAGTAGGACGGGGGAAATGTGCAAAATATGGGACAACAACACACATTCCAAACCAAAATGGCAAACGATCACCACCGTGTCGTCGTTCTCACGGGTGACACGGAAATGTCCGCTTTCGTGCACATAACCGTGACTTGCGAGCAAGGCGTCCAGTTTTTCGCACACGTTGCGGTACAGCGGCTCTACGTTGCCGCTTTGCATAATATCGGTGGTCAGCCACGCATCCTTGTCATACAAGGCGGGCACAGCCGTCCATTTCTCCGTATACAAATCCCACGGCAAATGCTCATCACTCGCCGCTTCGTGTGCAATACGGGCGGGCAATTCACGCAACCAGTCACAAATCTCCATTTGGATACCCTTTTTCTCCAAAAAGGGTTTGGCTGTATCTTTCGCGCGACCGAGCGGCGAACAATACACCTTTGCAATATCCAATTTTTCCAATCGCTCGGACAAAAACGCCGCCTCACGCCAACCTTTTTCGGTGAGCGAATCGTTGACGTAATCGGGGTCTCCGTGCCGCACAATGATAAGTTTCATTTACATTACTCCATCTTCAAACGATAATCGCCCTCACGCAACAGCTCCACAAAACGAGAGATGTCACGTACTCGTTCATGAAAATAGATGCCGCTTTCCAGCTTGGCATTCACCGAATGCGTGTCGTTGCCCGCAGTGCGAATGCACGTATCATCCACTGCCGCCAGCAATGCACGTCCGTTTTCGTCACCGACGTTGGAAGTGTTAAACACTTCAATCCCCTCAAATCCGTCCAAAACGGGTTCTACAAATGTGCCCATGTAGTCACGGAAACGGAATGGATGCGCATACACGAGCAACGCGCCTGTTTCCTTGAAAATCGCAATGCGCTCTTCATGGCTTGCGTATCGCAATTCCTCGCATTCCCGCAAAAAGTCAATATCCACGCCGTAGCACAAAAACTCTTTGCCGTTTCCCATGTGTTCTTCCAAACCGAACAGAACATCGAAATCACATTTTGCGCCTTCTTCGCGCGCTTGCTCGTATGCACGAATATACGGTTCGACAAAGTCGCGCCACGGC
Organism: Acutalibacteraceae bacterium; assembly: GCA_045634325.1. GTDB lineage: Bacteria > Bacillota > Clostridia > Oscillospirales > Acutalibacteraceae > URNF01. The sequence continues at coordinate 31,955 of JAZRAA010000047.1, forward strand.
AAAGATCGGTCAATGCAAGTGTTGCCGTGATAAAAATGGTTGGTCAGCACAAACCCGCTGTATCCGTTCTGTTTATATACACGTACCAACTCTTTAACGGTGTTATTGGCGCATTTACTGCATTCCGAGGAATGCACATGACTATCATATAAAAACATACATAACTCCTTATAATGCAATGTTCCTTACCGCCAGTATACCATATCCTATATGCAAGTGCAAGATGAATAAAAGCGGATAGCCTTTTGTGTTCTCAAACGAATAAAAGGCGACAGGGCAAGTTGCACGGCAACTTGGTCGAATTTTGCTCGACCGCAAAACAGCGCGCTCGGTTTTGCAAAGCAAAACACGCAAAATATCGCATAATCCTTTTGTGTTCTCAAACGAATAAAAGCAGATACCCAAAAGGGTATCTGCTTTTATTGGTCGAGGCGACAGGATTTGAACCTGCGACCTCTGCGTCCCGAACGCAGCGCTCTACCAAACTGAGCCACGCCTCGATATTTTTTCAACTCGGTCATTATACTGTATATTTTTTGATTTGTCAACCGCATTTTTCAAATCATGAGATAAAATTGCCCAAGCATCCGTAACGGATGCTTGGGCAACCATTTAACGCCTTAGTCTTCGTCGGTGAGGTTTTCTGCCTGCATTGCCTGAATTTCCGGATCATAGGACAACAGAGGAGAAACATCTTCGCCGCGGATACGACGGGCCACATAGTTTTTGGTAATCTTCATAACCAGCGGGAACAATACCACAACACCAATCAAGTTGGGAATCATCATGAGGCCGTTGAAAGTATCGGAGATGTCCCAAGCGAGCGAAGAGGTGAGTACCGCACCGAAGATAATGGTAATCACGTGGATGATTTTGAAAATGTAAGTAGTTTTTGCACCAAACAGGTATTCCCAAGCTTTAGAGCCATAGTGCGACCAACCAAGAACGGTGGTGAACGCAAAGAGGAACATCGCAACGGCGATGAATTTTGCGCCTAAGCCACCCCAAGGTAAAATGGTGTTAAATGCGCCGCCAACCAAAGTTGCGTCGGTGTAACCGGCCATGATTTCACCGGTAGTCGCATTGAACACGCCGCCTTCGAGGCCACCGGAAGTGAGCACCACCAAAGCGGTCATGGTGCAAACAACCATGGTGTCCGCGAACACTTCGAAGATGCCCCACATACCCTGTTTAACAGGTTCTTTCACGTTGGAGTTGGAATGCACCATAACGGAAGAACCCAAACCGGCTTCATTGGAGAACACGCCACGTTTGAAGCCGTTGGTCATCGCTACGATGACACCGCCGATGCCACCGCCGACAAATGCTTCGGGGCTGAACGCATTCACAAAAATCGCTTTGAAAGCAGGCAGGATTGCTTGATAGTTCACACCGATGATGACCAAGCTGCCCGCAATGAACAGCACAACCATAAAGGGAACGATTTTTTCGGCCACGCTTGCGATGCGTTTTACGCCGCCAATGGTGATAACCGCCGTTAAAATCATCACAATGATGCCGATAATGAGGCTATACAAATTAACGCCGCCCAAAACCGTGACGGAAGACAAGGCCGGCACGTCAAAAGCCGCAACCACGTTGGCAACGATTTTGTTGACCTGACCCATGCTACCGATACCGAAAGAAGCGAGCAAGGTGAAGCAGCAGAACAATACCGCCAAAACGATACCAATCCATTTGCAACCTTTTTTCTTGCCCAAGCCGTCACGCAGATAGTACATAGCGCCGCCGGCCCATTCGTTTTCGCTGTTTTTACGGCGATAGAAAAGGCCCAAAACGTTTTCGGAATAGTTGGTCATCATGCCAAAGAACGCAGCAACCCACATCCAAAACACAGCGCCGGCGCCACCGATAGCGATAGCAGCGGCAACACCCGCAATGTTACCGGTACCAACGGTCGCAGCAAGCGCGGTGCAAAGTGCTTGGAAAGGCGAAATCGTGCCTTTTTCCTTGTCATGTTGCAGCACACGTTTGGTGAACATACTACCGATGGTCTTTTTCCACCAATGACCAATGTGCAATACCTGGAAACATTTGGTTACGCAGGTCATCAAAATGCCGGTGCCGATGAGCAGGAACAGACCAAAAGGTCCCCACACAACACCGTTGACAGCGCCGTTCACGCTCTCTAATTGTTCCAAGAATTCCATTTGAATTCCCCCTCAAAAAATAATGTAAAATAAAAAAACAGCCAGAAACCAAAAAGGCTCTGCCTGCAAAATGACAAAAGCACACCGCAAAAACGATGCTGCAAAAAGCTCTGTCCTTTTGCCTGAGAGATTGAACGAAAAATCGTCTTGCCCCTTCGGCACTCGCATCTAAGCGAGCTTCTCCAGAGTACCATCCGCACACAGTCCCTCTGCCTTGGCAGAACCTGAAAGTTTCGCTTCGTCGGTGGGGTTTCCCCGCTTTCCTGTGCACTTCACTTGATGGTATTTAATTTTCAACTCGCTCATCCTATCATACTTTTGTGAGCTTGTCAACACATTATCTGAAAAGATATTGCTTTTTTCGTGCAAAATCGGCTCTTTTCCCTTTGCTCTCATTTGGCTTTGCATTTTTTGGGAAAATATGTTATACTGTGATATCCATCTACCCGCTCAAAATGAAAACATAGGAGAAACGTATGCTGTTTACAACTCAGATTTTCACTTTCGCATTTTTTCCGGCGTGCATGTTGGTGTATTACCTGGTGGCTTTGCTGGAACAAAAAAGTTTCTTGTCGAGCTTTTTGAAAAAAATCAGAATAACCGATCTGACACTCATCGGTATGAGCAGTTGCTTCTACCTTTGGGCGTGTTTTGATGACGTTATTCGGTTTGCGGCATACATTTTGTTCGTATACGTATTGGGAAAAATACTGCAAAACATGCGCCGCAAAAACTACTGTTTGGTGGCAATCGACACGGAAAATGCCGACAACAAAAAACACTTGCCCCTTTCGTTGCCTGTTTTATTCTTGGCGATTGCGGCGATTATAGGTGTGCTGGTTCATTGTAAATATACAGGTTTGCTCACAGAGGTCTGGAACTGGTTTGCCAAAGACACGTTATCTGCAAAAACCATTATCGCACCGTTGGGCATTTCTTTTATCACCTTCTCCGCCATTTCCTATTTATCCGATATATATATGGGAAAAGCTGCCGCCGGCACGTTGATTGATTGCGCATTATACCTATCCTTTTTCCCGAAAGTCGTATCCGGTCCCATCGTGTTATGGCGGGATTTCTGCACACAAACCCGTGAACGCAACATCAATTTGCGTCTCGTTTCCGACGGTATAACCCGTATCATGAGCGGCTTTGCCAAAAAATTGATTTTAGCGGATACGCTGGGTGCTTGTGTGGCATCCGTTTCTTCCAACGTTGACCTACCGACCGCGTGGGGCGTCGGGCTGTTATACATGTTGCAAATTTACTATGATTTTTGCGGCTACTCGGATATCGCAATCGGTTTGTCCAACATGTTAGGATTTTCCTTCAAAGAAAATTTCAATTTCCCATATATTTCCTGCTCTATCACGGAATTTTGGAGACGTTGGCATATCTCTCTGGGTACGTGGTTCCGCGAATATATCTATTTCCCGCTGGGCGGCAACAGACGCGGCAAAACCCGTGCCATTATCAATGTCGCCGTTGTGTTCCTACTCACAGGCATCTGGCACGGTGCGGGATGGACCTATATGCTGTGGGGCATCATAAACGGCGTGTGCAACATCATCGAAAAGCTGATTGGCGAAAAGAAATGGTATCAAAAAACGCCAAAACTGATCAAATGGGCGGCTACCATGGGCGTTACGTTCTTGTGTTGGGAGTTGTTCCGCTTCACCGATTTTCCGTCCTGCCTTGCATGGTTCAAAGCCATGTTCGTGCAAACCGACCTTTCCGCCGTTCCGTATACTTGGCAATATTATTTTGACACCCAAACAATCGTGCTGGTGGTGGTCGCCGTTTTGGGCGCTACCGTGTTTGGCTTGCCGAAAATCCAACAGGCATATAAATGGTGTATACAAAAGCCTCTCGGATATCTCCTGCATCAAATCATTTTAGTGGCTCTGTTTGTGGTTTCCATCTTGTTTATGATAAACTCCACCTACAGTCCGTTCATTTATTTCCAATATTAAGGAGGGATGCACAGTGAAAACGCTTCGAATCATAACCGCTTTGCTGTTTGTCGCCGTCATTGCCGTGCCCCTCGTTTTCTTTAACTTCACGCCGGATGCGGTGTCTGTTATCGATAACCGCAAGTTGACCGAAAACCCGTTCACACTGGACGGCGATCTGACCACCAATCTGCAAAATTACGTCAACGACCGCATCGGTTTGCGGGACGAAGCCATTACTGCCTATACCATTTTAAACGACAAGTTGTTTGGAAAAATGGTGCATCCTTCCTATACGTATGGCAAAAACGGCTACGTTTTCGGTGCCGGCTTGACAACCGAAAACGATTTTGGCGATTTCCATATTGCTTTTGCGGATATGGTAGCAAAAATCCAAACCTATTGCGAACAAAGAAACGTGCCGTTTCTGTTCGTGTTTAACCCCGCCAAACCCGCTATTTATACAGAGGAAATTGCAGTTGGTGTGAACTACAATCGCGAATGGGTAGACCAATTTTTTGCGGCATTAGATGCGCGCGGTGTGCAGTATCTCGATAACACTCAAACGCTCAAAGCTCTCAAAGAAAACGACATTGACAGTTTCAACCAAAAATATGACGCTAACCACTGGAACGATTTGGGTGCGTTTTACGGTACGCAAGCCATACTGCAACGGTTGCAGGCGATGTCCGATACCGTGCGCGTAAACGGAATGGAAGAATTTAACGTTGGCGAAACGTTGCAAGAATCCTTGCTGGTGTCCAAATTCCCCATCAACGAATCTGTCCCCTCGTTCAGTTTAAACGTTTCCATTGACAACTTGACTGAAAACTATACCGGCAAGTTGAACCTGCATCCATCCTACCAAAGTTTTGGATATTACGTGAACAACGCCGATTACGCAAAAGACACGCCCCGTGCTCTTGTTTTCCAAGGAAGCTATATGAATTCCTACGGATACAAATATATGCAAAACGCATTTCGCGAATATATTCACGTGCACGACTACCAAAACGTCATCGATTTCGACTATTATTTTAATATTTTCCAACCCGAATGCGTGGTGTTCGAGGTGGCGGAATATACCTTCTCCGACCTATACTTTGAGTATGAGGAAATGTGTGAAGCCCGTTATAACCCCGCTCTCTCCACCGTGGGAAAAGAAAACTGCATTTGCATAGACGTTCAAAACGCAAACGTCTCCGTGTCCAAGGAAGACACTCTCACCACAATCACCTGGAACACCGACCAAACCTATTCGAGCGTGTGGATGGAACTGGATACCACCTACGATATGCAAAAGGTGGAAAACGGTTATGAAGTAACCGTACAAACCGCTTCATATGAAGCATCAAAAGGCAACATGGAAATATATGCGTATTCCTAAATGTATAATAAAAAAAGCGAGGTGAAATTCACCTCGCTTTTACTTTGCTTTATAATCATCAATAATCTGAATAATGTGTGATACAAATTCAGTAGGAAGTCCATCAACATTTGTTGAATTAGTCGGTGTTAAGGCCAATAAATAATCGGTTGATAGGCATAAAGAAACAGCGGAGTGAATTTCCACTCCGCTTTGCTTTTATACAATTCCCAATGCAATTTCAACCACAAGGGCTACAATAACAACAAGTGCCGATATAATAAACCCATGTATCATAGGTTTGATTCCTGATTTTTTCATATCCTTAAATGATGTATTAAGGCCGATTGCAGCAAGGGCACAAACCATCAAAAATTTGCTTACCGATTTTGTGGTTGTAACTACTTCTGTAGGGATAGTAAATATGCTTGCTATGATTGACATTGCTAAAAATCCCAAAATGAACCAGGGGAAAATTTTAGTAAAGCTAAAATTAGTTTTAATTTCTTTTTCGTTTTTGCCACTTTTAATAGCTTCTTTTCTTTTTAGGCTCATTTGAATTAAAGCAAAGGTCAAAACGGTGGGAATAATTGAAAGTGTGCGAGTAAGTTTAACCATAGTCGCAAAATCGCCGGCGGCTTCAGAAAAAGCATATCCCGTTGCCACAACAGAAGAGGTATCGTTAACCGCTGTTCCCGCCCAAATGCCGAAGGCTTCGGCTCTCATGCCAATCGCTCTGCCCATAATTGGAAACAACACTATCATCGCCATATCGAAAAGAAATGTGGCAGACATAGCGTATGCAACATCGCTGTCGTCGGCATCTATCGTAGGTGCAATAGCGGCAATAGCCGACCCACCACAAATTCCTGTTCCTGCAGAAATAAGATTAGAAAGTTTCCAGTTTAGCCCTAATGCTTTGCCAATAAAGTAACCACCACCAAAACAGGTAGCAAGTGTAAATATCATAACCACAAGTGACATTTTGCCAACGTGTAAAATTGTGTTGATGTTAAGAGAAAGACCAAGCAAGATGATGGCGAATTTAAGAATTTTCTTTGATGTAAATTTAACGCCCGTTGCAATAAAACTGTTTTTGCCGATAAAATGATTTACAATCATGCCAATAAACATTGCAATAACAGCACCGCCGATTAAATGAATCGGCAAAAGATTTTCTATAAAAACTGCAACAGCGGCTATTGCAACCGATAAAGCAATACCCGACACAAATTTTATTGTTTTCATAAATAAACTCCTAAAATATAATTTTATATATTATATCACAATCAGCACAAAAAGTAAATTCTTGCAGTATAAATTCCCTTTTATCACAAATACTAACATCACAATTTGAAATTTAATGTTGTAGGGGCTAGCGCCCACGACAGACCGCAGGTTTTGTGCAAATAATAAGCGGGACGTCGAGGGCACCGTCCCCTACCAAATGAAATAAGGAGATTCATATATGAAAGCAACAGGTATTGTTAGAAGAATAGAGGCTTGTGTTATAATAGGGCAAACCGCTTGAAACCCGCATAAACACTAGGATTTTCATTGGTTTGCCCTATTGAACACAAGGGTGTCAAAAACGTTTTTTCTGCGATTTTTATACATAGCAAAAGCGAGGTGAAAATTCACCTCGCTTTTGGTTTTAGTTGTTTTTATATAAGTATAACGTTCCTATCACGCCCTCTAATTCTATGTTCTGCGGACAACTGTTCAATAAATAACCGCTGCTACTAATAATCGTTTCCCTTGACACTTGGGGCATACCAACACTTCCAAAAAACACGCCAGCTTCGTTCATTCCAAAACGTCTTTCATGTTGATAGACATCGTTGTAAGAATTTTTAGCTCCTAAAATTTTATAACCGCCCGTTTCTTTGTTGAATTCAAATTCAAAAACGCCAACAGTATGGGAGCATTTATATGATATGTCCGATTTATCTGCAGCTACATTAAACCCTTCTTTTATCGCCCAACCTCTTGAAAAATCAAAAACTTCTGTATAATCCCCAAAATCATCTTTGTAGGCAACAAAAATATCACGTTCTTCGAAATATTCGAAAAAGTTAGAGGTTGTAATTTCGATAACATCAAAGACCTCTTTGTTGCAAAAACAATCGTTTGAATTTGCAATTTTCATTATGTATGTCCCATCCAACTCGTTTTTGTAATCGTAATTGCGTTGGAACATAAGTTTTTCAATGGTTTCTTTACTGTCGTTTACTATTTTAAGATAAAATCGAGATGCTGTTGTAATATCCTCAATTTCTGTGCTTTCATCAGCAATATACCATTTGTACGTACTATCAGAAAGTACGACTGTGCCATCTTTTTTAACCGTTACAGTTTCATATTTCGTTTTTTCTCCAGAAAATCTAGTCCACTCACCTACAACGATCTTTGATAACTCTGCGTTAGAACTTGCCGATATCGTATTTTTGTGGCTGTTTCCACTGCTCCTGCTGTTACTGCCACACCCTGCAACACACAAGAGGAACATCAATACTGTTAGTGCAAAACTTATTATTTTAGCTGTTTTGTTCATTTTAAATACCCTCATCTTTCTTTTTGAAAATTCTCTTTATGTAACAGACCGTTACATAAAGAGTGTAACACAATGTTACAATAAATGCAAGAGGTGATTTGGTGATTGGACTAAAAAATATCCGCAAGCAACGAAATTTAAATCAGCAAAAGGTTGCGATGGATTTGAATATTTCGAGAGAAGCACTTTCATATTATGAAAATGGCAAGCGTGAACCATCGCTTGCATTGTTGGTTTCGATGTCAAACTATTTTAATGTATCTATCAATTATCTAATAACTGGTAAAGAGTTTCAAAAAAGATGAACCCTCCTTTTAAACAAAGCAAAGGAATGGTTCATCTTTAATTTTTATCACAGTATAATTTTCTTTTAATAACAAATACTAACATCACGATTTGAATTTAAAGGAGAATTTATATATGAAAGCAACTGGAATAGTTAGAAGAATTGAGGAATGCGTTATAATAGGGCAAACCGCCACAAACCCGCATAAACACTAGGGTTTTCGCTGATTTTTGTCCAACTAAATTTGCACAAAATCCAGTTAAAATTGGTTTTTTGATCAAAAAAGTGAGGTGTAGCTTACATATTATGATGCCGGATGAGCGATATGTTCATCCGGCATTGTTTATAAAGGACCTATAAATTCGAGTTAAAATTAAAAACTTAAAACATACAAACAAAATTGTATCAAAATATATTGCATTATATCAAAACTTATGATATAATGCAAATAAAGTCTGCTGAGGGAGGTTGTTTTTTTTGATAAACGCGAAGCAATATCTGAAAAAAGTGTTTGGGGATAAAATATTTATTGAAGAATTCTTTTCGTATAGCGATTTGCCTATGTATCTAAACGAGAATTATAACCTATGTCGTTTGGATTTGCATATGGATTTTTCATATGTTTTGGTGAAACCGAAAGAAGAAATTAAAATTAATATTCCAACTATTAAAAAGCAGTTTTTACAAATAGAAAAGTTCACACATTTAAAACCTATTTTAGTAATTGATAACCTTCGTTTGTCTCAACGTAATTCTTTGATTCAATCAAACATAGCGTTTATAGTGCCTGATAGACATATTTATATTCCGCAATATGTCATAAACTTAACAGAACAAGAAACTAAAATCAATCAATATGGCGAAACCTTTTCGATTGCAACACAGGTTATTTACATTTATTTTTTGTTAAAAAAAATCGTTGAAACAAATGCGCATCAACTCAGCCAGGAGTTACCATATTCAGTAGCTGCCATTAATCGTGCTTTAAGAGAACTTTGCTATAGAGAACTTTTGGAAACTTTTGGAAACTCAACAAGAAAAGTCTATAGAATTAAAGATGTAAAAGATTATTGGAAAAAAGGCAAAAAATTTCTTTTTAATCCAGTAAAAGAACGATGCTATGTGGATTTTAATTTTGATCATACTAGTTTTCAAATGTCAAACGATCTCGCGCTATCGAGGTTGTCTTTTCTAAATGGGCGAAATGTTTGTTATTATGCCGCATCAACCAAAGAGTATAATGCCATTGATAAAAAATATATTTTAAACGAATATGATGTTTTCGAACATGACTATTGTATTATAGAAAAGTTTAGTTACGATCCTAAGGTCCTTTCAAAATCGCAATATATAGATGTTATATCTTTATACGCACAGTTCAAAGATGTTAAAGATGAAAGAGTTCAAATAGAAATCGAAAGTTTGGTGAAAGAGTTATTATGATAAATATTAATGGATTATATAAGTTTAGAGATTTTTTTAATGAGCACACAGATAAGTATGTTCTTATTGGGGGTAGTGCTTGTTCTATTGTTTTCGACGAGGTTGGCGAAGATTTTAGAGCCACAAAAGATTTGGATGTTGTTTTAATAGTTGAAAACATTAGCGATGACTTTGGTAAAATCTTTTGGGAATTTATTAAAGAAGCCAATTATAATGCTATAGAAACCGGCGAGGTCCAAAAACAATTCTATCGTTTTAAAGATCCGCAAAACAAAGACTTCCCAAAGATGATTGAGTTGTTCTCAAGGAAACCTCAAATAGATTTATTGCCGGACACGCATTTGACTCCTATACATATTTCCGATGATGTTTCAAGTTTGTCGGCAATACTTCTTAATGACGATTATTATACATTTCTATTAAACGGAAGACGTTTAATAGACGGTTTCAGTGTGCTTGACGAAAAATATTTAATCCCTTTTAAAGCAAAAGCTTGGTGCGAATTGGTTGAACGTAGAAATCAAGGTGAAGAAGGCAACTCAAAACACATCAAAAAGCACTACAGAGACGTTTATAAACTTTTGATGTTGTTGCCTGAAAGTGAAAAAGTACAACTTGCCGATCAAGTAAAATTAGATATGCAGAATTTTATTGATGGTGTGGAACAAGGATTGTTTATTTCCGAAGATATTGATAACGAGTTTTTATGTCAAAAACTGCGTGAAATATATTTGTCGGTTTGAGCAATAAAGAAATAGTCGAAAAAAGCTATTGGGAAAAGTTATAGAATATAGCTTAAAAACAGAGGGAAAGTGAAATAAATGATCGTATATTTAGATACAAATGTTTATTACGGAGCGAAGTTTGTCTTTGATAGAGGAAAATTTGAGACACTAAAAACATTATTAAACGATGGAATAATTAAAGTTTTATATACTTCAGCTACTAAGGGAGAAGTGCTTCAACACATCGAAGAGGATATTACAAAAGAAATAACTGCTTACAATAGAGCAATTCGGAAGAATTTATCAAGTTTCAAAATCGATGAAGATTTATCCATACAGGAGATATCCATTCATGATTTTGTGAGGGATAGAAAAGACAAACTTCAGAGTTTTTTTGATTTAGCTAATGTTGAAAGTATTTCTTTAAATCCTTTAAACGCAGAAATGCTGATGGATGATTATTTTAATATGAATCCTCCTTTTGAAAGCAAAAAGCCACACGAATTCAAAGATGCAATTATGATTAACGCAATTCGCAATTATCAAAGAGCCGCTAATGAAAAAATATGTATTGTTTCGGATGACGCAGGATTTCGGAAAGCATTTGAGGAAAATGCTAACTTTATCTGTTTTGAATATTTGAGTTATTTTTTCAACTACATTCAAGAAGAGCGTGCATTAAATACATATTATTCTTCTTTAATAGCTAACGGATTCTTTGAAGATGAAATAGAAAATTATTTGGAAGCTTTGGATATAGATCGTGGTGATTATTCGGATTGGGAATGCGATAGCAAAGAGCTACGCGATCTTGATTGTGAGTTATTATATATAGAAAGAGATCGAAACCCAGAGAAACTGCAACTACATATTCAGTTAAATTACGATATAGACGTTGAAATATCCCATAGGGATGATGATCTCTCATATTATGATAAGGAAGAACATAGATATTTGTTTGAGGAGTATGTTACTTGGTTGGAAAGACATACATTATCAGAAGAGATAATAGTATTGTGCAGTATAGTTAACGACGGAGAATATTTTGAGTTTGAAAAAATAATATCGGATCGCAAATATGATTTTTTGGATTTGTGTGATGATACAATGTATGATTTTGACGAAATTTCTTCAACGCAAAATGAAGACCCCAATTTGGTGTATTGCGCACAATGCGGAAGGATAATAGGCCATACGCCAATATATTTCGATTATGATGGGGAACCTTTGTGCGGAAATTGTATGATAGATGATACAGAGGGCATGGTATGCCCAGACTGCGGAAGAAAAGTGCCATATGAAAAATCAATTAATGGCTTTTGTGAAGATTGCGCTAAAGAAAGATAGTTGAAAAAATAATAGAGGAAAAAGAAATAAGGATAGAGAATTAATTCTCTACCCTTATTTCTTTTGGCATTATTGCCGTATTATCTTTTTGCTGTTCAATTACTTCATCAGCCGTTTTGTAATTCTGCTGAAGTTTATCCCTGTCCAACGAAAGTTTATTCAGCAAGAAATCATATCTGATTTTGAGTTCGGCAAAAACTTCGCTCCATGTTTTAACATAAATCTTATAATTATTAACTTTAAAGACTAAAGATCTTTCACCATGGACTTTGTTTGTATCAATTTCATTTTTTATATAATTATCTGTAGAGAAACCGTTGCCGACAAGATAAAATTGCCATGTCATGTTTGGGGCGTTAAATTCGTCAACGCTCATTATAACGTTCATATATTTTTTGATTTGGCTTAATTGCTTTTCCCCAAGATTAATATTAGGATGCTTTAGTTCTATTACAATGTTGTTGATAGTTTCACTGATAACATCCTGTCTTACAGCAAAAATATCCATTTGTTTCAATTTATCTGGATGTTCGATATTTTTATCCTCATACTCTTGATGAAGAATATACAAATACCTTCGTAGAGCTTCTTCAAAATTCGGCTCGGCAGCAGTCACAAGATTGTATTGTTCGCCAAAAATCCAGTAGTGGTTTTCAATCATTTTTTGAATGTGCACAACTTCGTTGGCTTTTAAATCTTTATTGAAAACTAACTGCCTTAGGTCCTCAATAGCTCGGTACCGATCGTTTAATAGTTTTATCGTTTTGGTTATATTGGATAACCTTGCGTAATTAAGGATTTCCGCGAGCTCTTTCCGGTCGTTTGAATCCATATCCAAAATTTCTTCTAAAATTTTAAATAACGAATCTACTTCGCCGCTTTCCATAATTAAATCTAAGAGGCGTATGAATGTTTTTCGTTGCTCTTTATTCATACTTGAAGAGAAAATCTTCGGTTGAGCAATATATAAACAAGAGACGACATCTTCGACTTGACTTTTTCTGAAATTCTGCAAGGGATCTTTTTCGTCAAAATTAGGAAAAGCTGAAGATATTTCTAAACTATCAATTACTTCAGAAACATGACTTTTTAAAAAAGGCCTACGCCTGTCAAAGAGCATCTGATTAACATCATGCATTAGCGCTTGGAAGTTATCGCTCTTTTTAGTGTGCAAAACATTCCGTTCAATATCAATTTGTTCGTTTTCACTGTTGCTGTTAAAATCAAAATGATCGAACAAAGGACTTTTTATATAAACGCTATGATAGAAGGAGTCCCCTTTATTATTATAGGTGGTGTTTTCTTTTTGCTTTTCAGTTGCACTACTATCTATATAATAATATTTTGAATACTCAGCCAGTTTCGATGTCCAACAAACAAATTTCACTTGGTAAGAAGGTTTTATTCCGTCCTCGGCGACATTAATGGAGTCTTTTTCCAATATGAGATGTGAATAATCTAACTCTTCACCATTAACGATGATTTTAAAATTCTTCTCTTCGTTTAATTCTAAGAACCAGCAAAACTCCTTGCAAAGTTGTTCTTTGATAGAGGAGTTGGATAGTTCATCGCTGTCCACATTTATAAATTCTACAGTGGTTCCTGTGCTTTTTTCTACCGTAACAGGTGAATTAGGACTATAACGATTTAACTCATCTGCACCGATTGTGATATTATATTCATAATTTTTGCCATCCCGGCAATACACAGTTGTCCAGGAAGCTAATGAGGCAAAGGTGAAAAAGGTCAATCTGCCAACGCCGTTTTTGCCGTGAATATCTGACACTTTGATATTTGGATCATAAATCTTTTCGGATTGGAAAAAAGGCCTGAATTTATCATCTAATAAATCCCTATCGATACCATACCCATTATCCATAACCCTAATAGAAGATATTGCACCAAAATCGTTTTCGCTAGTTTCAACATACACTTCGGTCGCTTTTGCATCAAAGCCATTCCATATGTATTCGCATATTGATTTGAGTGGTGTATATCTTTTTAAGGAATTTTTTATTCCCTTAGAAGTTATTTGTACATTATTTTCACTCACGTGTATCGGCTCCCTATACAGAATTATATTAATATTATACTTTATTTTCAAAATATAATCAACATCAATAAAAGATTTTATAAAAGCTCATTAGTAACAATGATTAATTATTAATGCATTTCATTACCTGCATGTAGCATATATGAATAGATAATTAAGAGAAAAAACGTCGCAGAAATGCGGCGCTTTACTTTTTGAAAACACTATTGACAAATTCTCTCTAACGCGTTAGAATAAAAGTGTCCTCTAATAGATTAGAGAAAGGAGCGTTTGTTATGAACACACCAAAAGTATTTGAAAGTGAATATCGGTTTTGCCTTATTTTGTGGGAGCATGAGCCTGTTAAAACCACAGAATTAGTAACGCTTTGCCAAGAGCAGCTTGGCTGGAAACCGACCACAACTTATACGGTTATTAAACGACTTTCCGAACGTGGCATTTTAGAAAATAATAATAAGATTGTAACCTCGCTTGTTAGCAAGGATCAGGTGCAGGCTGCAGAACTTAATGAAATGGTGGAGAAAACCTTTGAAGGCTCCTTGCCAGCATTTGTGGCTGCGTTTACCAAACATCAGAACATCTCCGAGGAAGAAATTGATGCGGTTCAAAAGATGATTGACCGCTTCAGGAAAGGAGAATAACTATGGCTGATATTTTCTTGAAAATTGTCAACATGAGCATATCTGCAAGTTGGATTGTTCTTGCGGTATTGCTTTTAAGATTGTTGCTTAAAAGGGCTCCTAAATGGATTACTGTTCTCCTTTGGGGTATTGTTGCTATTAGACTGATTTGCCCGTTTTCTATCGAGAGCGTCCTGAGCCTTATTCCGAGCACGGAAACAATTAGTCCAGAGATTATGATGGATAAAACACCGACTATCAATTCTGGTGTTCCAATCATCAATAATATCGTCAACCCTGTTATCGGAGAGTCGTTTGCTCCCGATCCTATTGCAAGCGCTAATCCCTTGCAGATTTTGATTCCGGTTTTGGCAATTGCTTGGATTGTGGGAATCGTTATAATGCTTGCCTATACTGCCATTAGCTATTTCCGTGTGAAAAGTAAAATTGGCACAGCGGTTCTTTTTCGTGACAATATCTATCAAAGCGAAAACGTTGTTTCTCCTTTTGTGCTCGGTATTATTAAACCGAAAATTTATTTGCCATTCAATATGAATGGTCAGGATATGAATCACGTTATTGCACACGAAAATGCGCATATCCGTCGCAAAGACCACTGGTGGAAGCCTTTTGGCTTTTTGGTGCTTACATTGCATTGGTTCAATCCTTTAATGTGGCTTGGTTACGTGCTTCTTTGTAGAGATATCGAACTTGCCTGCGATGAAAAGGTTGTAAAAGAATTTGATAACGAGCAAAAAGCCGATTACTCTCAGGCGCTTTTGACTTGTAGTGTAAACCGTCGTGTTATTGCGGCATGTCCTCTTGCTTTTGGAGAGGTAGGTGTAAAAAATAGAGTGAAATCTGTGCTGAATTATAAGAAACCTGCTTTTTGGATTGTTGTAGCCGCTATTGTTGCAAGTATTGCAGTTGCAGTTTGCTTCTTGACAAATCCGAGAACAACAATAGATGATGAATTATCGGTATTTATTGATACGCAAGTGGCAGACCATCATTCAGATTACAAGTACAGCCATAGTATCGATTATGATAATTTTATCGCTGTTAACTGTAAAATATTAGAAGTCGATAAATCTGTAGACAAAACAATAGTTTATTTGTGGGCAATGTATCACGAATATAGTTGTGAAAATGGTGTTGTTAAATTAGAAACGTCAGCCCATATTCCAACAGTTATTACCGCTAAGCAGGAAGGCAAACACGGGCATTATAAACTCGTTGAATATTGGGAACCACATGAAGGAGAATTGTATGAAAGCGATATTAAAGATAAGTTCCCAATTCATTTGCACTATAAAGCTCTTAATTCTCAACTTTACGATGATGAGCAAAGAGCATTTTGCGAAAACGCTGCTAAGGAATATTTCAATGCTAAAATTGAAAACGGGAATCTAAATATTACAACAGTTAATCTTAGTCAACTTAGGGATACACATCCCCATTTCTTCAACGTTCCAACCGATGGTGGATTGACAGTATATATATGGGAAATGGGTGAAAATATTTACGAATGTCATCTTGCAAACACTGCAAGAGAAGCTCTAACCGATCAGAGCTTCGTTTATACTGTAGGCGCTGCAACCATACCGGAAATGCGTGCAATTTTAACTACATATAATGTTGATAAAAAAGACATTACTGTTCAGCCGGTTATTAACCCGTTGTCAAGTTATTACTATGAGATAGATGACACCTATCGTGCAAATATTAAAGAATTGTTTTGGAAAGATTCCTATAATGTCATAGATTATGATGGTTCAAGTATCCCTAAATTAAATGTCACCTGCGGTAATGTTTCAACAGAGGCATCTATGGGAACCACCGAGTGGACTTCTGATGCAGGAAACGGAAAGATGCAAACAGTAAATGGTGATAGCAGTCATCCGTTAGAAAGAATGGATTATTTGTTGCCATTAGCGTTAAAAGTTAATCGCTCTGATAATGCCACACCGATTGTGGGATTGAATTTTAATGTGGCACCGGACAGCATTAAAGTTAACTCTTGGTTTGTTGGTGACAATGGAAACACTAAATCCTTCGACGCTGAAGTGGATGGCTTTAATATCAAGCTAAATGCCGGCAAAGAGACCTGCGTTTATGAGGTTGTTGCAACTTGGAACAAGTCTACGAAATACTATGGTACGGTGAGATATTCATTCTGTGTAGTTGAAAGTTCTTCTCCATCCAATCAGGTGTATGATGTTGCTCTTTCGTTTGCGAATTGGACGGATGATAGTAAAATTTATACAAGTTCATTAAACTTAAGTAAAATGCAGTCAAACAGTATTAAACATCTACCTATCTACAAATTTGATTCTTTGAAAGACTTGAAACAATTCAAAGAATCTTTTGGTGATATACTAACAATGGATAATGGTTGGGATGAGGTGCCCTCTTTTAATGAGGCTACCGTAAAATACGATGCGAAGTTTTTTGAAGATAATTGCTTAATGCTAGTTTATGTTTCTGCATCAAATTCCACCCACCGTTTCGGCTTAGGCAGCATTGGCTGGGATGAAAAATCATTCTGTATCAATGTAGTAGAAACCACCGGTAAAGAATTTGTTGATGCGGCTATGGCCGGGTGGTTCTTGACTGTTGCCGTATCGAAGGATTCTATTGCAACCTGTACTGAATTTGATGCGGATTTGAACAATGAAATAAAACTGTATTAATTATGAAATTATGATTGTTTCATAATGTTTTATTTGTTTCATTAGCAATGAAACAATGCATATTGCGATGAAACAAAGGAGTGTGATCGAATGAAAAAGAAAGTTATTATTTTGGTTGCTATCATCATTTTGTTGGTGGCTTGGGGTAGTATGGCATATTCTGACTATGCCGATGTTGCCATCAGTTTCGATAAACCGAAGTTTTGTATTACTACAATGACCGCTGATGATGGCGGTTCGGGTAAATATATTGGTTTAGGTTATTCGTTTGATCTTGATGGGCATTTAGAAAGCAACGGAAAGTATGAAGTAGATAAATACACATATAAGATTTTTGGTATTACCATTAAGCAAGGTGAAGCAAATCCGCAAAAAGGATAATTGCTTGAACGATTATACTTTGACAAAGGAGTGTGATTAGATGCTGAACATTGTTAGCCTTATTTTTGGTATAGGAGCCTGGGTTGTGGCAGCTATTGCAATAGCAAAACCCGCCTACTATAATAAAAGCGTCATTCTGAGTTTTGCTCTATGTACGTTCTCTCTTATATCTGAGTTCTTTGAGATAAGTCGTAGAGTAAACCTTGGAGATTATGCGGCTATTGAAGATACAATTAGAGCAGTAATAATTGCATCCATTGTTTTAGTGGTGGTTACAATCATTTTGAACATCGTTGCTTTAGTCAAATCTAAGAAAAACGTTTAGGAGGTGTGCTATGAGCAAAATTAAACGTTCAACAATAATTCTTGCAATTATTTTAATCGCAATGTTAATTATACCGCTTATAACTGTTAATACAGTTAAAGCTGATGCTGGAATGCTTGTTACAATGATGTTGTTTTTCGTTGTGCATCCGATAGTGTCAATTATAACTGGCATTTTAGCGGGTAAAGACATTAAGTTCTTTTGGCCCACACCTATACTTGTAGCCAGTCTGTTTTGGGCATTTTCGTCCTTTACTTATGTAACCGCATTTCCAATCGTGTATTCGGCAGCCTATCTTGTGATTTGTACGATTAGTATGCTGATCACTTGGTCGGTAACAAGGAAAACAAAATAATTATTCTTAAAGGCATCGTTACTTAGCGATGCCTTATACCCTTTGGAGTGATGACATTGAAAAACAAAAAATGGAAACATAAAATAACAAGTGGACTGACGGGAGTTATCCTTTCCTTTATTATGCTTGCTATCTTTGGTGGTTTGGCAATTTGGTTTCACGTCAGTCAGAACGATGCAATAATTATTGGCAGGATATTAGTGATCTTCGCAGCAGTTGCTTTTGTCCTTGCTTTATACCGTGCAGTATTTTTTAAGGTGCTTATTGATAAAGATGGGTTCTTCTATCAAACAGCTCCCGGCAACGGAAGATATTATCATTACTATGAAATCCGCAAGATGTGGATCAGCTCCGGTAATGAAACTAATTCACAACAAATGACCTACTGCAATTTTGAAACAAACGAAAGTAAGATAACGAGATTTTTCTTTATGGGCGTAAATCTTGATGCAGTTGATTATTTGATGAAGCGGGTTGAAGCCGTAGAAACTACAGATAGCAGTGGAGCAATAGACAATGGTCGTGACCTCGTGATTAGCGGAAAAGTTCAAGGCGGTATAAGAATTGCGGTCGTAGTTTTTATTCTTGCAATTCTCATATTGTTAGCAAAGTCACTTGCAGAACAAGGATTGCCACCGACTACTTATATACTTCCTATCGCAATGGCAGCAGTAGCTGTTGTGGTCTTGGTTGTCCATAATATGTTCTATAAAATACAAATTGAAAAAGACGGTTTCTATTGCCGCACAAACCCATTTGACGGTAAATACTATCAATATAGTGAGATAGCCGATTGCAAGTTGGTGGAAGAACGCAAAAAGTTTGGCTCTGTTCGTAACAGAGGGGTTCGTGAAACTCATTATTTTTACTATTTGATTTTCACAGATGCAACCAATAAGACACATAGAATACTTTATAACAAGGCTCTGTTTGAACGGGAAATGAATGTATTAGTTTCTCGTATAGAGCAAGCACAAGGATGAAACAATGAAAAAATTATCAGCAACCGTTTTTGTGCTACTATTTCGGATTTTTGGAATCATTGTATTGATTGTTGGTATCCGTTTAATAGGAGCAGGTATTTATAACTATATTGATGAACACAATCAGCAGGATTGGATTTCAACGACTGCTTATGTTGTTGATATAACAAGTGAATATTCAAGTTCCTCAAGACGAAACCCAAGCCACGTTCGTTTTGACATCACATATCAATATGAGGTTGATGGAAAAGAATACTCTGACATTTTGCATAACAGGGATAAGGCTTTAGCGCTTGGAACACCTGTTAGCATCAAATACGATCCCGATAATCATTCGGATTCAACAGACATATTAAAGCCAAGTCTACAAAATCTAATTGTATTTCTTGTGTGTGGTTTGGCTATAGGAACAGCAGGATTCTTTTTATCGGGTACGTGGGCTTTGATTCGTAAACTTCGGAGGAAAGGTAAACCGGAAGAAGGAGAAGAACTACCACCGGAGGAGTATGTAAAGCCTGAAGAAATAAAACAAAAATCCCGAAATACTTTTAAGGCATTCCTTATCAGACTTGCTTTGGGTGCAATTGCTGTATGTGCAATTATTCTATCATCAAAATTGTTCCCCGGTATTCAAGTAGTTGATGCAGAAAAGTTCATTGATGTTGTTGAAGCGAAAGGATATACCACTTCTGAAACAACTGACGAGTTAAGCCAAAGTTGGAAAGTCGGTTCAATGATGGAAAAGGCTGTTTCAATTAACGACGGAAATGTACGAATGGATTTTTGTGAGATGGATACCGCAGATAGTGCGGATGTTCTATATAACGCAATGATACTTCCCGTGACAGATGGAGATGTGCGGGGTTTTGACGGAATGGTACATGAACTTGCATCTGCCGAAAATGCAGAGCTGTATGTCGCAAAAGTGCGTATCAGGGACACTATTATTTATGTTTCCGCAAAAGTTGAGTACAAAGAGGACGTGAAAGAAATTTTAGATACACTTGGATATTGGAAGGAATAAGAACAATAATATTTTACAAATAAGAGAGGCATCGCTTCGGCGGTGCCTTTTTGCTGAAAGGAGGTGACGAAAATGGGATACCGAATCATAGAATACTGCGGCGAAAAATACAAACTGACTCCTAAATGGTATAAGCAATATTTATCTGCTTTGGAACTTATGAAAAAAGCAAAAGAAACAAATAAAGCTGAGCTTGACATTTCGGAGCTGGTGGACATTCGGGAGGTGAAAATTGATAGAAGCAAACCGCAATTAATACGGATTATTAGTTACATTAATCAGGTGAAGAATCCATATTGTTTCCGCGTTGGAAATTCAAAAGTGAGAGTTTCCTATGCCAACAAGGATGAATCTTTGAATGATTCATTTGTTGCAATGTTATCACATTTATAACAAGAAAAAATTAAAAACAGTCCTATTATACATATTCTCTTAATACGAAAAAAGTCTCTTTTTCTTTCAAAAAAATAAAAGTAATGGAAAATCTGCTCATAATTTCTATAAAAAGTGTGATACTAACTAAGAACAAAAACAACAACCCGTCCCAGATAAGGATTTGGGTAGAGTAGTCATTGGGTAAAGTGCCAAAAACCCGCATAAACACTGGGCTTTTGTAGAATTTTTAAGATTTTGATGCGAACCCAATGTGTCCAGTTAGGACAAAAAACACTTGCCATATACTTTATGGAACGAGATTGAATTTGAGCAAACCAAAAACGCTGAAAACCCGCATAAATACTGGGATTTTGGCACATTTTTAGAGTAGAGAAAAGGAGTAAAATATATGAAGGCAACAGGAATAGTTCGTAGAATAGATGATTTGGGCAGAGTTGTTATCCCCAAGGAAATCCGTCGCACCATTCGTATCAGAGAAGGCGACCCGCTGGAGATTTTTACCGACAATGACGGCGAGGTGGTGTTCAAAAAATATTCGCCGGTGGGCGAATTGTCGCCGTTTGCGGTGCAATACGCCGACGTACTGTCCCGCGCGTGCGGGATGACGGTGCTCATTTGTGACCGTGACCAAGTGGTCGCTGCTGCGGGGAACAACCGCAAAGAGTTTCTCGACCGCCGCATTTCCGCTTCGCTCGAAGAGTCCATGGAAAACCGCCAGACCCACGTCGCACAAGCGGGTGGCAATCGCTTGCAACCCGTGGAGGGAATGGAACGCACCGCTGCCGTGGCGGTGCCCATCCTGGCATCCGGTGATATTACCGGTGCGGTGTGCATGCTGCAACCCGAAAGCGGCACCGTGCCGAGCGAAGGGGACGTTAAGTTAGCACAAGTCGCCGCCGCATTCCTCGGCAAACAAATGGAGAGCTAAAAAGAGGGAGAATGACAAAGTCATTCTCCCTCTTTTATCATTTCTTTATAAATTTCATTCTTGCGCAAGCCGGTGTCGGTAGCCGCTTGTTTTGCCGCCGCGGCGGGTGACATCCCATCCGCTACATATTCCTGCGCCAAGCACACCGCCTGTTCCAGCGAAAAGCCGCTTTCCTTTTGCTTTTCTGCCCCGCCGACAATCACCACGAACTCGCCACGTGGTGCAGTCGTTTCATACATTTCAATCGCCGCCGACAAGGTGGTGCGCACCACCTGTTCGTGAATTTTGGTCAATTCCCTTACCAGTGCTATCGGGCGGTCACCGAAACACGCAAGCATATCCCGCAAGGTCGCTTGCAACTTATGCGGTGCTTCATAAAAAATCATGGTGCGGGTTTCATTGCGCAATTCTTCCAAATGTTCACGGCGCACCCGTTTGGTCGTGCTCAAAAAACCCTCAAACGTGAATCTGCCAGCAGGCATACCCGAAAGGGCAAGCGCCGTCACCAGTGCGCACGGACCCGGCACGATACCGACGGGAAGTTGCTTTTCATAGCACAGCCGCACCAAATCTTCACCGGGGTCGGAGATAGCGGGCAAGCCCGCATCACTCACCAAAACACCGTTCTCCCCCGCCGCCAACCGTGCGCAAATTTCCTCGCCACGTGCGTGTTTATTATGTTCATGGTAACTGACAAGTGTTTTCTTGATACCGAAATGATTGAGCAAATGGAGGGTCACCCGTGTATCTTCCGCGGCAATAAAATCCGCCTCTTGCAACGCTTCCAAAGCGCGCGGGGAAACATCCGATAAATTACCGATAGGGGTGCCAACCAACGTCAATCTTCCGCAATTGTTTTGTTCCATATGATTCTCCATGTTTTAACGGCTATATGCGCCGTAAATATATGCGTGGGTCTGCGGGTCGGTGAGTTGCCACGGCACTGCCACATCCAGCCCCTCTTTCCCGCCTTTGACCGCTTCCACCAACACCAAAAACGGTGCTGCTTCGGCGCGTTGTTGTACCAAACGCATGCGTTTGGGTTCGAGACCGTTTTGCCGCATCGCCGCAAACAAATCGGGCAACTGCGACGGGCGATGACACACGCACAGTTTCCCGCCGTAACGCAACGTCCACGCCGCCGCCTTGCACATACAAGGCAAGGTGTTTTCATCTGCGTGCCGTGCGATTTTGCGGGCAGGGCTGTCGTTTTGTTTGCCGCTGCCTTTGGGAAAATACGGCGGGTTACACAACACCCTGTCAAATTGACCCATCGGCAACATATCCGCATAGTCCCGCCAATCTGCTTGCAAAAATTCTATCGTTTTGGTTCCGTTTTGGGTTTTTGCGGTTTGACACAAAGCAATAGCCTCGGCTTGTATATCCACGCCCAGCGTGTAGGTGGGCGGATGCGGGCGGGTTTGTAATATAAACGGAATGATACCGCAACCCGTACCTAAATCGCAAACCTTTTCTCCCGCTTTTTGTGGTGCGCCGAATGCGGCGAGCACCAAGGCATCGGTACCAAAACAAAAATCGGGTGTCTGCGCAACAGCCAGACCACCGCCTATATCCTCCAACCGCATATCGTCACCACCTATAAAACAAATTGCCGAACAGCACGTGCTGTTCGGCAATCCATTGTTAGACTTATTCTGCCTGAGCAGCACCAACCGGGCAAGCGTCAGCGCAAGCACCGCAATCGATGCAAGTGTCAGCGTCGATGACATATTTGCCGTCGCCTTCGGTGATTGCCTCAACGGGGCAGCCTTCAGCGCAAGCGCCGCAAGCAATGCAATCATCAGTAATCTTATAGGCCATGAAGAGCACCTCCTATTACTTAGTACAATTATCATAGCACATTTTCTTAAAAATGCAAGTTTTTTTGAAAATATTACCGCTTATTCTTCTTCGGCAGGTGCGGGCGCATCGTTGCCTTTGCCACGCCGCAACACCGTCACGTCGTCACGACTGACCGTCATTGGCGGGGAATCGGGGGCTTTATCCAGTCGCACTTTGAGCAAACCCGAAAGGGTGTTGGCTTCGGTGACAACGCCTTTGCCTTCCGCCGTATTGACCAAAGAGCCTAAACGCGGGGTGAGTTTCAACAATTCCTCATACGTGTTCTGCTCATATTTGAGACAGCACATCAATCTGCCGCAACTGCCCGAAATTTTGGTGGGGTTTAAAGACAAACCCTGTTCTTTTGCCATTTTGATGGACACCGGTTGAAAATCCGGCAAGAATTGTGCACAACAAAACGGTCTGCCGCAAATGCCGATACCGCCGAGGATTTTCGCTTCGTCACGCACGCCAATTTGGCGCAGTTCAATACGCATACGGAACACGCCCGCCAAATCTTTCACCAGTTCACGAAAGTCCACACGTCCGTCAGCGGTGAAATAGAACAAGATTTTGGAATTGTCTGCGGTATATTCCGCATCCACCAATTTCATCTCGAGGTTGTGTTCTGCGATTTTCTTCTGACAGGTCGCCATCGCACGACGTTCTTTTTCACGATTTTCTTCCGCTCTGCGAATATCCTCTGCGTTGGCAGGGCGCAACACCGGTTTGAGCGGTGCAGTCAATTTCGCATCGGGGATATCACGGCATGCGGCAACCACTTCGCCACATTCTACGCCGCGAGCGGTTTCCACCACCACTTTATCGCCTACCTGCGGGCGCAACTCTCCCGCGGCAAAGTCATATACTTTTCCGTTATCACGAAAACGGATACTGACAATGAGTGCCATATATTTTCAACTCCTATACCACCGCCGCACGCAATCGTGCGCACAGACGGGTCAGCAATATTGCTCCATTCATATTCCGCAACTGCGAAAGTTGCAGTTGTTCGATTTCCTGTACCAAAGCGGTGAGCTTTTGCCCGCTCAACCGTGCGGCAAGTTCTCTCGCAACATCGGGTGCGGCGGACAACGTGCTTGTCCCGCCGTAATGCAAAATCAGCGCATCTCTGAAAATCAACTGCAAAGCGTTCAAAACCCCGCTCACAGCCGCTTTATCCTTTTCCAGAACCGCCGTTTCCTGCATCAGCGCCCATTCTTGTGGTTGCAACAATGCACGTGCAATTTTAGGGGCGGTTTCCAACACTTTGGTGAGCGTGTCATCCGACACATCGGTTAACGCTCTGCCAATCACGCCGCCCGAAACGGCAAACGCACGTTTTAAAGTCTGTTCATCCGCTTCCGGCAACCGTTCTTTTAACAAAGGATACGCCTGTTCCCATTCCACGCCGGACAACGTGACCGTTTGAACACGGGAACAAATCGTAGACAGCATTTGCGCACGGCTTTCGCAAGTGAGTATGAAAATCAAGTGTGCGGGCGGTTCTTCCAAAATTTTGAGCAAGGCATTTTGCGCTTGTGGTGTCATGGTGTGTGCATCACACAAAATAAACACACGCACCGCCGCTTCATTGGGCTTAACGTATGCATTGTCCCGCAACGCACGCACACGGTCAATGTGAAACGATTTATTACCGCCTTCGCCGCTGATTTCTTCAATATCGGGGTGGATACCCTTCTCCGCTTTACGACAATTCTCACAAACGCCGCAAGGCGCATCATTTTCCCCGCACACCGCCACACGAGCCAACAGACGCGCCAGCGTTTTTTTACCGCTGCCCGCAGGGCCTTCTATCAACAAGGCATGCGGAAAACGCCCTGCCGCTATATCCACAGACAGCTGGTGCAAGGCGTTTTGATTACCTACAAAACCGGGGAATACTCTATCCATACTTCTCATATCCATTCACTTATCAACAGTATACTATATGTTTTAGACGGTTACAAGTGTTTTTTACGGCAAGACCGTGCTTTTAAAACACCAACCAACCATTAGGCAAATAGCGTGCGCCCGCAGGTCCGCACGGCTTGTTAATCAGTTCGTTGTTGAGCACCACGGTGGTGGAAGAACCGCCGTCGATGTTAGCGGCGGTAACCGCACCGTATTCCCACATAATGTCGGTCACGGTACGCATATTGGCACCAATCATACCCGTTTGTCTGCCATCAATTGCGAGCAACAGCACCGTGCCGTCTGCCGTTTGTCCGATAGCGGCACGCGGGTCTTTGCCGCCCGCGGCACCATAGGTATTCGCACGCTGACCGTTGATAATCAAAAACGGCTTGAAGGCAATCGCATCACGTATGCGGTTGTCGATAATTTCCTGTTTGGTGAATTGGCCGAGCACCAGCACGTTGTCCTCGTTGAAACCGATGACGTTATACGTGGAAAGGCTGCTGTCGGCATACAAAATCTCACCGTCTTTGACACAAAGCTGGGTGGGATAACTGCCAAGTCCATGGCCGCCTTCATCCACGAAGCCGCCGGCATTGATGCCCGCAACGGCACCCAAACGTTCACAAATGGACTGCAATTTTTCGCCACGTTTGCCGCTTACCATAAAGTTCTCGCACAATCCCAGTCGCACACGGGACGGGTCTTTGACACGAATGAGACGTGCCACGTACTCATCGTCGGTGATTTGCAAAACGTCCATACCCTCTTCTTCATAGATGGTGGTGACGTTATAGCCGCCGGAGGTGGGACGTGCCGTGGTAGCCGCAGTGGTGGTAGCCTCGGTCGTGGTAGCCGCAGCTTGCGTACTCGCTGTCGTTCCCGCCGTGGTGCTGCTTTGCGTTGTGGTGCCAATTTGGATGAGTGCCGTATCGGTAGAGCCTTCCGGCTGTTCCACACGGTTTTCTTCTACCACACGATTGATGGTCTCTTCCGAGAAAAAGGTGGTCGCCAACCATGGATTAGACGTGTGCAGTGTCATCAAAATATATTGGGTACGCATTTGGGGGAACAGCGGCGTATAAAACATAATGAGGAAAAACGCCACCGCCGCCGCCAGCACACCGCCAAGGGAAATGCCCGCCCATTTCAAAATTTTGAGCAACAATGTCAACCTCTGTCGCTTTTGTGCATGTTTTGCCATATATAAAAACCTCTTTTATTTTTTCTTTCAGTATAGCATATCTCCGCTGTGCTGTGCAAGAGGCATTTCCTACCGACTAGCCAAAGCATTCAAATCGTGCACGCAACTTTAAAAGCGCTTTGGTTTCAATGCGAGATACATATGAACGAGAAATACCAAGCAAAGCCGCTACTTCACGTTGCGGCAACGCCTTGCCGCCAACGCCGTATCGCAAACAGATGATCTGTTGTTCACGTGGGGTGAGAGATTGCTTGATGTAGGTGGCAAGTTTTTCACTGCTCACCTTCAGTTCCACCTGCAACGCCAAATCATTTTCATCCGCCAACACATCCAGTAGCGTCAACGGTTGCCCTTCCTTATCCGTATCAATCGGTTCGGACAATGACACGTCTTTTGCGAATTTTTTGCTTGCCCGAAAATGCATCAAGATTTCATTTTCAATACAACGAGAGGCATACGGCGCCAATCGTTTGCTTTTGGAATAGTCAAACGTATCCACCGCCTTAATCAAACCAAACGTGCCGATGGAGACCAAATCTTCTTGGTCTTTTGCGCCCGCATAATATTTTTTGATGATATGCGCCACCAAACGCAAATTATGTTCAATCAAAATATTGCGAGCGGTGATATCCCCCCGCTCATGAAATGCGGTGAAATGCGCTTTTTCCTCCTCTGCGGTGAGCGGTCTGGGGAAACTGCCGCCCGACACCACGTGCAACACCATATAAAACATACCGCAAAAAACTTCCCATAACAGTTGCAACATATCCGTCATCTCCTTTTTAACCCATTGTATGCAACCGTCGGTCTGTCCTACGCATAAAAACGTTGTACTCATATGTGAGCTGTGCTATACTGCTTTATGTGATACAGTTTGGAGGAGATGATAAAGATATTCAGTGTGATATTCGATATGGACGGAACGTTGTTGGATACTGAACGCATTTGCATTCCCGCTTGGGATAGGGCGGGCGAAAAACAAGGTTTTCAAAACGTCGGCAAACACATCCCCAACGTTTGCGGGACAAACGCCGCCGGCTCCTCTGCATATTTGGCGCATACCTTCCCCACAATGAACGTCCCCGCATTCAAACAAGATGTGCGCAACTATATAGAAAAGCATTTGGTGGTGCAATATAAACCGGGTGCGAAAGAATTGGTTGGGTTTTTAAAAGAAAAAGGCGTGAAACTTGCGCTTGCCTCCGGCTCCTCCCACGATTCCATTGACCATCATTTAAAGGCGGTTGGCGCAACCGACTATTTTGACGTCATCGTCAGCGGCGGGGATGTGCAAAACGGGAAACCTGCCCCCGATATATTTTTGCTCACCGCACAAAAAATGGGTGTAAACCCTCAAGACTGCTACGTGATAGAAGATTCCAAAAACGGCATTAAAGCGGCAACCGCTGCGGGTATGCGTTGTATCGGCATTCCCGACCTTGTACCGTTTGACGATGAATGCAAACGTCTGCTCACAGCCGAATTTCCTTCCTTGCACCAAGCACTTGCCTTTTTTCAAGCGTTGATTGAATAAAACAAAAAGTCCTTGCGACAATGACGGTGTCGCAAGGACTTTTTTATGTTTCATTATTTGAAATTTTCTTTCAACTTTTCAAAAAAGCTACGGCGTTTTTGATAGTTCTTTTCCCCTGTCGCCTGTTCGAAAGCTTTGAGCATTTTTTTCTGCTCGCCCGACAAGTTTTTGGGGATTTCCACGGTGACACGGAACAACATGTCGCCACGGCCTCTGCCGTTCACGTAGGGGATACCCTTACCTTTCATGGTGAGAATGTCACCCGGTTGGGTGCCCTCTTTGATGTCCAGCTCCACCTTTCCGTCCAACGTGGGCACTTCCACCGTCGCACCCAGCGTTGCCTGTGCAAAGGTGAGCGGTAAATCGCACCACACGTTATAGCGGTCACGCTCAAAAATCGGGTGAGGACGCACCGAAACACGCACCTGCAAATCACCTGCAGGACCGCCGTTTGTACCGGCGTTGCCTTTGCCACGAATGTTGATAACCTGTCCGTCGTCGATACCGGCGGGGACGTTGATGCCGACGGTTTGCTGTTTGCGCACCGCACCGGCGCCATGACAGGTGGGGCACGGCGTATCAATGATACGACCTTTGCCGCCGCACTGCGAACACGCCGCTTGCGTTTGCATCACGCCAAAGGGGGTGCGTTGTTGGCGCACCTCTTGACCGGTACCGTTACAGCGGGTACAGGTACGAGGCGACGTACCTTTTTTTGCGCCGCTGCCGCCGCACTCGTCGCATTTTTCGACGATGGGCACTTGCACCTGCTTTTTACAGCCTTTTGCCGCTTCCTCAAACGAAATAATCACCGTTGCGGTAACATCACTGCCTCTGCGGGGCGCATTGGGGTTTGCACGGCGCGTACCGCCCATGCCGCCGCCACCGAAAAAGGACGAGAAAATGTCACCGATGTCAAAATCCATGCCCGAAAAACCGCCGCCATAGCCACCGCCGCCCGCACCGAAGTTGGGGTCAATGCCAGCGTGGCCAAATTGGTCATAGCGTGCTTTTTTATCCGCATCGGACAACACCTCATACGCCTCGTTGACCTCTTTGAATGCCTTTTCGGCGGCTTGGTCACCGGGGTGTAAGTCGGGGTGATATTCTTTCGCTTTTTTGCGGAAAGCTTTCTTTATATCGGCATCGGATGCGCCTTTTTGCACACCCAACACTTCATAAAAATCACGTTTTGTTTCTGCCATTCAATATTCCCTCCGGAATCGGAATACATAACACTACCCCACGTGTGTGGGGTAGTGAAAATTTTAAGATTGTGCGAGTTTTAGGTTAAGTCAAATCTCGACGAAGTTGAGGCTTCGCCTCAACTTCACTGCACATCTCCATCATAGAAGTTGTCTTCATTAGGCTGTGCGGCACCATCAGCGGCGGCGCCGTCTTGCGGTGCGGCAGCTTGATACAATTTCTCACTGACAGCATAGAAAGCCTTGGTCAGTTCTTCCTGTTTTGCCTTGATGTCGGCAATGTCGGTGCCTTTGAGTGCTTCTTTCAGTGCGTTCACTTTGCTTTCTACTTCTGCTTTGTCTTCTGCGGGCAATTTGTCGCCGGCTTCTTCCAAAGTCTTTTCGCACTGGTATACCATCTGGTCAGCGTTGTTGCGGGTTTCCACGTCTTCACGGCGGGCTTTGTCTTCCGCTGCATACTGTTCCGCCTCTTTGACCGCTTTTTCCACGTCTTCTTTGGACATGTTGGTGTTGGAGGTGATGGTGATGTGTTGTTCTGCACCGGTGCCGAGGTCTTTCGCACTGACGTTTACGATGCCGTTGGCGTCGATGTCAAAGGTAACCTCAATCTGCGGTACACCACGACGAGCGGGTGCGATACCGTCCAGTTTGAACAAACCGAGCGTTTTGTTATCTTTCGCAAATTCGCGTTCACCCTGCAACACGTGAATTTCAACCGAGGGTTGATTGTCCACTGCAGTGGAGAAAATCTGGCTCTTTTTGGTGGGGATGGTGGTGTTACGCTCGATGACTCTGGTCATCACGCCACCCATGGTTTCGACACCAAGGGACAGGGGGGTAACGTCCAGCAACAGCAGGCCTTTCACTTCACCGCCCAGCACGCCGCCTTGCAGTGCGGCACCCATCGCAACGCATTCGTCGGGATTGATGCCTTTGAAGGGTTCTTTGCCCATGAATTTCTGTACCGCTTCCTGCACAGCGGGAATACGGGTGGAACCGCCGACCAACAACACTTTATCCACTTCGCTTGCGGACAAACCGGAGTCGGACAATGCCTGGCGCACCGGACCCATGGTAGCTTCCACCAAAGCGGCAGTCAGCTCGTTAAATTTGGCACGGGTGAGGGTCATATCCAAGTGTTTCGGGCCGGTGGCATCCGCCGTGATGAACGGCAGGTTGATGTTGCTGCTCATGCCGCCGGACAATTCGATTTTCGCTTTTTCAGCCGCTTCACGCAGACGTTGTACTGCCATACGGTCAGCGGAAAGGTCGATGCCGGTCTCGGCTTTGAAGCCTGCAACCAGCCAATCCACGATTTTCTGGTCAAAGTCGTCGCCGCCCAAGCGGTTGTTACCTGCGGTCGCCAACACTTCCTGTACGCCGTCGCCCATTTCGATGATGGACACGTCGAAGGTGCCACCGCCCAAGTCGTACACCATGATTTTCTGTTCGGTTTCTTTGTCGATACCGTAAGCGAGTGCCGCAGCGGTGGGCTCGTTGATGATACGCTTGACTTCCATGCCCGCGATTTTACCCGCGTCTTTGGTCGCCTGACGTTGTGCATCGCTGAAATAGGCGGGAACGGTGATAACCGCTTCGGTGACGGTGTCGCCCAGATACGCTTCTGCGTCCTGTTTGAGTTTCGCCAAAATCATAGCGGAAATTTCCTGGGGCGTATAATCTTTGCCGTCCACATTCACCTTACGGGCGGTGCCCATGTCTCTTTTGATGGAAGAAATGGTGCCGTCAGGATTGGAAACCGCTTGCTGTTTTGCCACACGGCCAACGATGCGTTCGCCGTCTTTTTTAAACGCAACAACCGAAGGGGTGGTGCGTGCGCCTTCTGCGTTGGGGATAACGACGGCTTCGCCGCCCTCGATCACCGCTACGCAAGAGTTGGTTGTACCTAAGTCAATACCGATAATTTTTGCCATAATTCTTTACCTCCAAAATATCTTTACAGTTGATTTACGATTAGTTTGCCACTTTTACCATGGCGGGACGCAATACTTTGTCGCCCAATTTATACCCTTTTTGGAACACCTGCGTAACCGTTTCAGTGTCGATGTCTTCGGCATCTTCCCGCATCACTGCGTTGTGATATTCGGGATTAAACGGTTCGCCCAGTGCAGGGATTTCTTCCAAACCTAATTTTTGCAGTGCTTCCAAGAACTGCCGCATCACCAAATCTACACCGGTTTTATAATCGTCACCGGCGGGTGCTTCTACCGCACGTTCCATATTGTCCAGCGAGGTGAGCAAGGCGGTCAGTATACCCGCTTTGGTGAAAGCACCGATTTGCTCTTTTTCCTGTTCGGTACGCCGTTTGTAGTTGGCGTATTCGGCGAGCATTCTCTGGTACTGTTCTTTGCTGTCGTCCAGTTCCTTAATGAGTTTCTCGTTTTCCGCTGTCAGTGCGGCAACCGCCTCATCAGACGTATTTTCTGCCGGCGTTTCCTGTTCGGGCTTTGCCTTTTGTTTCTTCTCTTTCTCCGGCATCTTATTCATCTCCTTCGTTGTCATCCAGCATATCACTCAATATCCTACCCACAGCCTTAGCAAAATATTCCACCTTCGGGATAGCCGAAGCATAGTCCATACGCATCGGCCCGATAAGGCCGATGGTGCCACGGGTTTTACCGGCGGAATACCCTGTCGTTATGATGCTGGATTCGTTTAATTCATCACGGCTGCTCTCGCTGCCGAGCATAATCTGTAAGCCGTCACCGCCGTCGGCGTGTTGCAACATATCCGCCACTTGTTCTCGCTGTGCCAAAAAGGTGAGCAAGGATTTGGCACGTTCGGGCGCATAGTCCGGATGCTGTAACAAGTTTAACTGCCCGTTTAACAGCACTTCCGAATCAGCGGATTCTTGCACCAGCGCGTAAAACGCAACCAGCACGGGAGAGTAGCGTTCAGCGGCTTTGCCCATCGCGCCCAGCACGTTTTGAATATCCGCCAAACAAATTTGTGCGAGCGGTACGTTCAAAAACTGCATCCGCAACAACTGCGCGACCTTATCCAGTTCGCTCAGTTCAATCGGGTCGGCAAACCGACAACTGCGATTGCGCAGCACACCCGAATCGGTCACCAGCAACATCGCCGCTTTGTGCGCCGATAACGGCATCAGTTCGATGCGGCGAATTGCCGAACCGCCCTCGTTGGGGGTGGTGGTCACCACCGCATAACCGGTGGTGCTGGCAAGAATGCGGGACGCTTCCTCCATCAATCGATCGGGACTGGCAGACAAACGACGAAGCGACGTATCGATTCTTTCCATATCCTCATCGCTCAAATCATCGTGTCGCATCAGATTATCGATGTAAAACCGAAACGCCGGTGCGGTGGGAATACGTCCTGCGGAAGTGTGCGGTTGTTCGAGATACCCCGCCGTCGCCAACGCCGCCATTTCGTTGCGGATGGTGGCAGAGGACACCGAGTTTTGCAATTTCTCCGCCAAAAACTTGGAGCCGACAGGCTCGCCAGTCTCGATATATTCCTCCACGATAATCGCAAGGATTTTTTTGCGGCGGTCATTCCATTGCATCGTATCACTTCCTTTTGGATTTAGCACTCTGTTGTTTTGAGTGCTAATCTAATAGTATGTTACCCTCTTTTTCCTCCATTGTCAATAGGAAAATGATGAATTATTTATGAATTTCAAAAAATCTTTCCTTGCTTTTTGAAAAAAATGCTTTATACTGTAAATATAAGATAAAAAAGGGGGAATTTGCGTGTTATCGGCCGCTTTACTGCACCGTTTTACACCCGATTACGGGGTGTGTGATTTCGCGGAAGTGGAACCGCATCTACTTTCTTGCAGAGGCATGACGAGAGTGCCAAAAAACGCAAAAAGCATCATCATGTGCATCTTCCCCTACCGTTTCCCCGACAAAGAAAAACGAGAACTGTCTTACTATGCGTGTGTGAACGATTATCATATCGTCGTGCAAAACGTATTAAATGAAATGGCGGCGGTTTTGAAAGAACACTATCCCGCCTACACCTTTGCGGCGTTCACCGACAATTCCCCTATCCCCGAAGTACATGCCGCCGCCAGAGCGGGTCTTGGCATTGTCGGCGATAACGGTCTGCTCATTCACCCCACGTTTGGGTCGTATGTTTTCATTGGTGAACTGGTCACCGATATGCCGCTCACCCCCACCAACGCTATGGTCACAACCTGCGAGCATTGCGGCGCTTGCGCCACTGCCTGTCACGGCGGGTGTTTGCCGGGGAAAGACCGCACCAACTGCGTGTCCGCCATTTCACAGAAAAAAGGCGATTTAGAGCAACACGAAATCCAATTGTTGCGACAAAGCGGGCTGGTTTGGGGTTGCGATACGTGCAGTGAGGTATGCCCGCACAACCGAAACGCCAGCATATCCCCACATCCGTGCTTTGATTCCTATATACCTTATTTATTAGATGCAGATGACCCACGCTTTGCAAGCCGTGCATATGCATGGCGGGGCAAACAAGTCCCCTGCCGCAACAAAGAGTTGTTGAAATGAAAAAAGCCACTGTCTTTCGACAGTGGCTTTTGTTGTATCTGTGATTAGTTCTCGAAGAACTTTGCGTGGATAGCGGAAACAGCACGGTCTGCATCCTCGCGCGGAATCAGCGCAGAAACTTTGATTTCGCTGGTGGAAATCATGCAGATGTTAATTTTGTTATCAGCGAGCGCCTCGAACATGGTAGCGGCCACGCCTTCGTGAGTTTCCATACCCGCGCCAACGATGGACACTTTGGCATAGCGGTTGTCATAAGACAAGCTCTTGACACCCACGGAATCACAATATTCACGCAACGCTTCCACAGCGGCTTCGCCCTTGTCACCCGGAACGGTGAAGGTGATGTCTTTGGTGCCGTCACGACCCACAGACTGCAGAATGATATCCACGTTGATGTGCGCATTCGCAACACGGGAGAACACTTTGAAAGCGATACCCGGTTCATCCGGCAAACCGACAATCATGACACTCGCCACATCGGCATCTTTCGCAACACTCTTAACCAACATTTTTTCCACTTTGACTACCTCCTTCACGATAGTGCCGGGTACGGCACGCAAGCTGGAACGAACTTCCAGAACAATGTTATATTTTTTCGCCATTTCCACCGAACGATTGTTGAGCACCTGTGCGCCCAACGTAGCCAATTCGAGCATCTCGTCGTAGGTGATTTCATCCAATTTAAAAGCGCCGGGGACTTTGCGGGGGTCAGCGGTGAACACGCCGTCCACGTCGGTGTAAATCTGGCACAAATCCGCTTTCATGGAAGCGGCAATCGCCACCGCACTGGTATCCGAACCGCCACGACCCAGCGTGGTGATATCCTCATACTTATTGAGGCCTTGGAAACCCGCAACCACCACGATTTTCTTCTGGTCGAGGCAGTTACGAATACGCTCGGTATCCACACGGCGAATACGTGCCGCAGAATATACCGACGTGGTTTGGAAACCCGCCTGCCAACCGAGCAGGGAAATCGCAGGGCAACCTAAACTTTCAATCGCCATTGCGAGCAACGAAATGGAAATCTGTTCGCCCGCAGACATCAGCATATCCATTTCACGTTTGCTGCCGTTGGGGTTGATTTCCACGCCTTTTGCAATCAAGTCATCGGTGGTATCGCCCTGTGCGGACACAACCACCACCACGTCGTTGCCGGCACGGTAGGTATCCACAACGGTTTGCGCCACACGGCGCACGCTTTCTGCATCTTTCACAGAGGAACCGCCGAATTTCTGAACAATTAACATACTTTTTCCTCCCTTAAAGGTTATACCAACTGAAACGAACGGATAACCTTCACTTCGCAGGTTTCCAGTTTGTTTTTGATTTCTGCTTGCGACAACAAGGGGGTGACAAACGCAAATTCGTCTGCAATCACACCGTCCACGATTTGCACGTCGCCGAACACCGCTTTCACCGCATCCGCTTGGCCGTTCACACGCACCAGCATCTGCACCGGCAATGCGGCGCTGTCACCGACATAGTTTTCTGCCGCTTTGTCCCAATAGAGATATTTTCTCGCGTCCACGTGCTTGACAGCATCAATCACGTCCGCAACCACAGCACTGGCGGTGGGAAGTTTGCCTGCGCCTTTACCGTAGAATACCACGTCGCCCACGGCGTCGCCTTTGACCATCACGGCATTGAACACGTCTTTGACACCCGACAGCAAGTTGTCGCCGAGCACCACACGAGGTGCAACCGAGCAATATACTTGGTCGTCTGCTTTGACCGCTTTGCCGATGAGCTTAATCACACCGCCAAGTTTTTCGGCATACTGCACGTCAGTGAGCGACACATCGCGAATGCCCTCGGTCTTGACCGCATCGGGATACACGTGTTTACCAAATGCCAACGAAGCCAAAATGCAAATTTTACGGCAAGCGTCCAAACCGTCCACGTCTGCGGAGGGGTCACGCTCGGCGTAGCCGAGTTGTTGTGCGAGCGATAACGCATCCGCAAACTCCATGCCGTCATCAATCATTTTGGTGAGCATAAAGTTGGTGGTGCCGTTGAGGATGCCCGCAATTTCGCTCACCCTGTTTGCCGACAAGCACTGGTCCAACGGACGCAAAATCGGAATGCCGCCGCCCACACTTGCTTCAAACAAGAAGTTGAGGTTGTTCTTGCGCGCGATTTCCAACAATTCGTCGCCTTTTTGCGCCACCAACTCTTTGTTGGAGGTGACAACGCTCTTGCCCGCTTCCAAGCAAGCTTTTACATATTCATATGCGGGATGCAATCCGCCCATGGTTTCCACCACAATGCCGATTTCCCCATCGTTCACAATGTCATCAAAAGATTTCGTAAACAGGTCGGCATAGGGGCTGTCGGGGAATTCTCGCAAATCGAGGATGCGTTTAATTTCAATAGCATCTCCCGCTTTGTGTGCAATATGCGCCGCATTACCGCGCAACACTTCCGCCACACCGCAACCAACCACGCCGTGACCCATAATAGCAACTTTCATCATCGTATACTTCCTTTCTACGACGGTATTTTCAAAAATTTACCGATAGATAGAAAATATACCACACTATATGTCGTTTTGCAAGTCTTTTACCCTAATTTTGCAAACAGAAAAGGGAATTTTATCCGTTTCATGGGCAAACTACCATGTGAAAGGTAGGTGCATACCGTTGTTGGGTGACCGCACAAAACGACGGCTGTCGTTTCTTATCAATTTCACATTTTGGGCGTTATGGTTACTGCTCTTATTGGGTGCAGGGCGGTTGATCGTCCGTATATTATTGCCGTTTGCCGCCGCCTATATCCTCGCATACGCATTGCAACGACCGACGCGGTGGTTGGAAACACGGTTTCGCTTCACCCACGGCTTTGCCGCCACCGCCGTGTGTCTGCTGACGTTGACACTGATAGGCGGCGTGTTGTGTGTGGGGTGCTATCAAGGCGGCGCACTGCTTTGGCGATTGATAAAACAAGAACAGGTGCTGGATGCCTTGCAAAGTTGTTTTGGTCAACTGCGCCACACCGTCGAAACACTGCTCACACGCCTGTCCGACGTGTTGCCCGCCGATTTAACCGAAAGTGTTTTGCCTGCACTCACCTCACTCGAACAAACGCTTTTGCAGTCGGGCGGCACCGCACTTGCATCCCTATCGGGTAATATACTGGCGTTTCTCACCAACGCATTGCCTCGGTTTTTGTTGGCGGCTTTGTTTTTCGTGTTATCGTTATTATTCTTCACACGTGATTATACGCAAGTGTGCGGGTTTTTGTTCCGACAAATCCCACTCCCGCAACGCCCGCTCGCAACCGCCGCCGTCAGAGCACTGCGGCAAACCACCGTTTGTACCGTGCGTGCCTACGTGTTGCTGGGACTGGTCACCTTTTTTGAAACCTCCATCGGCTTTTTATTGTTACGACTGCCCGCACCGCTCTTATGGGCGTTGTTCACCGCTTTGGTGGACGCTTTGCCCGTGTTTGGCGTGGGTGCTGTGCTGTGGCCGCTTAGCCTATACAAATTTTTGCTCGGCGATATCGGTGGGGCAATCGGCACTTTGGTTTTATACGGTGTGTGCACCGTCACCCACCATCTGTTACAACCCAGACTGGTCAGCAAACAAACGGGTCTGCCGCCGTTGCTCACCTTACTTTCCATGTACATCGGCTGGCGCACGGCAGGCTTGCTCGGTCTTTTGTCTTTCCCCATTCTCACCATGGTCATTTTGCAATTGCAAAAAGAAAACCATCTGCGCATTTTCCGATGAAAACAAAAAAACGGTGTGGGCAATGCCCACACCGTTTTTGATTATCCTTTCACAGCACCCGCCATCACGCCCTTGACAATGTGTTTTTGGCAAAGCGCATAAAATATAATGACAGGCAAAATGGCGAGTACCAACAACGCCATGTTCACACCGGTATCCACCGTGCCGTAACTATCCCGAACCGCCGTTTGAATGGCGATGGGAATAGTGGTGTATCCTTTGGTCTTATCCAACACCAAATACGGTAATAAATAGTCGTTCCACACCCACATGGTCTGCAAAATCGCCACCGAAATATAGGTCGGTTTCATCACCGGTAATACCACCTTGAAAAACACCGCAAATGGTGAACAACCGTCAATGGTGGCGGCTTCTTCTATTTCCAAGGGAATAGAACGCACAAACCCGCTGAACATAAAAACGGCAAGTCCCGCACCAAACCCCAAATACACAAACGGAATGGTGAACGGTGTGTTGAGTTTCAAGGTGTTTGCCACCATAGACAGTGTGAACATCACCATTTGAAACGGTACCGTCATAGAAAATACAAACGCATAGTAGACAAACCGACAAAATTTCGAATCCACTCGGTTGATATACCACGCACACATCGACGTGCACAGCAAAATGAGAAACACCGATAAAAGCGTGATAACAAGACTATACAACGCCGCCGCAATGATGGGAATTTGCTCAATGCCCGTGATAAAATTCGAAAATCCCGCAACGGTGTCGCCAAACGGCAACGCAAAGAAATTTTCTACAATACCGCTCTTGGTTTTAAAGGCGTTATAAAATACCGTGATGAGCGGAATCGCATACACTGCGCACACCGCCGCAAACAACACCGACAGTCCGATTTGCGTGCGGGTATAGGGGGTACGGCTTGGAATGTCCTTATTCATTGCTGCACCTCCTTTTGACGAGTGGCACGCAACTGTATCAACGAAATAGCCGCTACCAGCAAGAAGAATACCACTGCCATCGCCTGTGCCGTGCCGTGTGAACGGGCACTGGTGCCGTAGGTGTCACTGATACACAGTGCGAGCATTTGGGTCATTTTATGGGTGATGCCGCTTTCACCCGTCACCGCAGGCAAGCCCGCTGTCAGTGCAAGGTTTTGGTCGTACAGTTTAAAAGAGTTGGTGATGGACAAAAACAGACAAATGGTAACCGACGGCATCACCATCGGCAAAATCACCTTGCCCAGTATTTGTCTGCCGTTTGCGCCGTCAATTTTTGCCGCTTCCACCAAACTGTCGGGGACTGCTTGCAACCCCGCAATATAAATCACCATCATATATCCGATTTGTTGCCAACACAGCACCATGAGCAGACCCACAAAACCAAACGTGCTGTTAAAACTCAAATCCTTGCCGAAAAACGGGATCAGAATGCCATAGTTTAACACCATTTTCCACACGTAACCAAGCACGATGCCGCCGATGAGATTGGGCATAAAAAACACCGTGCGATACAGGTCTCTGCCGGGGATACGGCGGGTGAGCGCATACGCGATGAAAAAGGCGGCGACGTTGATAATCGCTACGGCGCACAATGAAAACGCCGCCGTGAACAACAAGGATTGCCAAAAGTTGTATTGTCCCGACACCAGCACCCGCTCATAGTTGTCCAATCCCACGAACTTGAATTTTTCCAGCGTTTGAAATTCGCAAAACGAAAAAAACAATCCATACAAGAACGGCACCACAAAACTGATACAAAACGCCGCCAGCGTGGGAAACAAAAACAGCGGGGACCATTTTTTTAAAGATTTATACATTGTTTTCTCCTCCCCACACCGTCGTATTGAGACTTCATTTAGGAATGATTTTTGTCATACGCGGTTTTCCAGCCGCTCACAAACGCCGTTTTCACTTTTTCCCACTGTTCGTCGGTCAAACCGTTTTGCGCATACTGCAACAAGGCCGCACCAACGCCGTCTTTCCATTCCTCCGACGGAATGGTGGCAAAGTTCCAACCGATAGGCGTTTTACCCGCCGCTACATAATTTTCTGCTTCTTGGATAAGCGGATTGCTCGATTGTTTCGCATTCTTAAACGGCACGGTGAACCCCATTTCCTCTGCCAAGGCGGTGGTCGCCTGCGTGTCGGTCACCACCCATTCGAGAAATTTCAAAGTCGCATCAATATCCACGTCACTGGCTTCCTCGTTGACACACCAATAGTTTTCCGAGCCGGTGCAAAGGCCTTGGTTTTCTTCGCCTTTCACACCGATATAAATCGGCAACATCCCGATTTCTTCCGCTTTCAAACCTTCTTTGGTGATGTCGCTGAACGCCCACGTTCCGTTTTGATAAAACACCGCCTCGCCGCGCGCAAATTCGCTCGCCGCTTCGTCACCTGTTTTCGCACCGATGTCGGAGGGGGCGCAAGTGGCGTTGTTTAAATACAAATTCCAAATCTGACGATAGTTGTTCAAATACGTGCCGTCCACCTCTTTGGCGGAAGCAATACCTTTGTCTTTATATTCATAGTATAACGGCACGTTGGCAAGATGGGTCTTGAAACGCCAGTCGGACGAATCGGTCATACCCGCCGATGTGAATGCGCCTTTGACACCCATTTCGGTTTTATGCGCCTGAATTTCGGTCGCAACGGTGGACAACGCCTCAAAATTGTTCAGCTTATCCAACGATTTCACGGTGGACCAATCCGCTTTAAAATATTTATCCAACAAGGTTTTGTTGTAAATGATACCGTACGTCTCAATAACGTACGCAATACCGAGCACGTCGTCCCCGTCCCGCAATGCAAATTCATCAGAAGTCAAATTTTTATACAGCGCGGTATCTTTCAAGTCATAGCAATACGATTCCCAGGATGCCAACCCGACAGGGCCGTTGACCTGAAACAGTGTGGGCGGGTTTGCTTTCAAGATTTCGGCAGACAAAGTGTCTTCATAACTGCCCGAAGCGGCGGTCACCACCGTCACCGGCACGCCGGTTTTATCGGTATACGTTTTTGCCAGTTTTTCCCAAGCTTCTTTTTGTTCCGGCTTGAAATTGAGGTAATATACCGACGGTGTGTCTTCTTTTTTGGCACAGCCGGCAAACACCGACAACAGCAATACCGCAACCAAAAGCACAGATACGATTTTCTTCATGATAAACGCTCCTTTCTTTTGGGTATTTTGCCCTAAAAGCGTTTATCTATACAGAAATAAAAAACGCATCTTCTCGTTTTCACGAAAAGATGCGTTTTTTTATAAAATCTTGCCGTCACTGTCGGTGAATACCACCTCTACGCTGTCACCGTTAAAAACATACCCGCAACCCGCAAAATAGTTCTCGGCGGGTTTGGCACCGCACACCACCATGCACGGTGCATGCTCGCTCTCCAGTATCTCCAATCGATGCAGATGCCCGCAAATCATCACGTGCGGGTGTATATCCGTTTTCAAAAGCGTTGTCCATTCATCAAAAATTTCTCGCTCAATATCAAACGGTGCGGGGTGTGTACAAGTGAACGGATTGTGCACCACCACTACACGGGTGGCGACACCTTGCGCGTGATATTCCCTATCCGCACGAGCAATCACTTCTTTCAAAAAAGCGGTTTGTTGCAGGCGGAATGTGTGGCAAGCGACGGTGTGTCCATATTCGGCATTGTCATCGGGTTTATCTTCTCCGCAATCCAGCACCACACCCCAAACACTGCCCAAACGGAACGTATAATAGGTGTTGCCGTGATCGCTAGGCGTATATTCCGCAAATTTTTCCGCAAAATTGCCCCGCATATCGTGGTTGCCACGGGAAAAAACAGCGGGTTTCGTGCCGCCTGTCAATGCAGCGCAAATTTCATAGATATTGTCGAATTTTGAGGGGTCACCGCTATGGTCGATGACATCACCATTGAAAATGAGGAAATCAATGTCCCCAAACGCCCTTGCCGCACGGATAGGCTCTTGCACACGGTTGTGCGCATCGGCAATGTGATACGCACGTGCATTATTTTGAGAAACGGGAAAGAAAGCATACGTATAGGTTTCTTCCGTTTCGGTTTCGGTGAAATACGGTTTACGTTCCACGAGCGGACGCACGCAAACGGTATATTCTCCCGCCGCATCCAGCACCGCCATCGGCACCGTGACACGATGCACGTCAACAAGAGAACGCATGATGCCGTTTGCAGCATCGTAATAGGTTTCTTCTCCCACCCGCACGGAAAACAAAGCGGGTGCCGTCACCGCCACCATGATTTGATAGGTTTCTCCCACCGCAAACACGGCGGGCGCTGTTTTCAACATATCAACCGCCACCTTTCAGAAGGTAGTATACCACACAAACGCAACGATTTTCAACAGGGGCAATGCAGGTTCGAGCTGAAAGACACAACCAAAGAAACAGCCACCCTTTGGTGGGCGCAAACGTGACTCTTGGAGATTGCGCGACAAGCGCGCATTCTCCCCGCTTTTTCACCGTCAATACGGCGAAAAATGCAGGTTCTCGCCTAATTGCAGACGCCAAAAAAGCGACCCCACCACATTGGTGGGGTCGCTTTTTGGTGGG
>JAZRAA010000048.1:0-13375 GCA_045634325.1 Acutalibacteraceae bacterium
AGCATGGCGAATTTCACGGTCGCTTCAAAGTTTTTCACGTTGAGAGCTGCACCGTTATTTTTGAGCGCCAAAGTGCTGATACCCCAGAACAGTTCGCCGTCATTTTTACCGTTGCCGGTGTAAACGAGGCTGCGGTCTGCACTGGTTACGCCAATAGCACCTTTTTGTGCAAAGTAGAAATAACCACCGTTGTGGCCATCGCCCTCACCAAAATAGGCGCGCGCAGGCAAACTGCTGTCAGTAAAGCACTTATACGAATCAAAACGTGCGCTCAACCAATTATGGTTGTTTACAGCGTTTTCAGTAGCGCCTTCTGCGGCAGGATTGCCAAAGAAAGAGTTGTAGTTCGTGCCGCCTGCCCATTGCAAGTCAGCATACGCATTCAACTCGGAGAAGTCAGCCACAAACTTTGTGACTTCTTCCGTTTCGGCAGCTGCAGACACAGGGAATGCGCCCATAACGGACATCATACCCGTCAACAGTGCCAGTGTGAGCATAATTGCACACACACGTTTCAGGGGTCTTGCCAATTTCATTGTATCCTCTCCTTTTTAAAATATTTTCACGTATAATCGGGCATAGTTATCCCTATACGAATTTATAATAACATTTCCACAAAATAAATCAACCCCATTATATAAAATGCGTGCTTTTGTGCAAATAAACGGACGATAATGCAAATTTTGGCATCGTATAAAGTGCGAAAAAAGTAAAAAAAGTGTTGTCGGATAAACCGACAACACTTTTTGAATATTGTGCTCTGAAATCAAGATGCAACAGGTGCAAAACGCGGCATCACAGCAGTGTGTGATAGTAGTACACCGGCAGGCCGCTCCAACCGTGGCAAAGACTGCCCGCGTTGAAGAAGTCTGCATCGCCCAGTTCCGTTTCCCAGAAGCTGGTTGCGCCTGCGTCCAGCATTTTCTTGTATTTTTCGCGGATGTTTTCGAGAATATAGCCTTTATATTTCTCTTTATCTACCTGTAGCAACGCATCGTATTTGAAGCATACCATGCTCAACGAGGTGCGGGTCATGTCGTGGTCGCCCACGAGGACTTCGCAAATGTGCACCGCTTGTTCAGGGGTGGCTACACCACACAGAATCATCAAACTGTTGACCAATTCGCTATACTGTTCCTCGCCCAAACGGTTGATATACAAACCCGTTTGCGGATTGTAGAATCGTTCACGAATGCAGGCGTTGAGCGCTTCTGCTTTTGTGGCATAATCAGCAGGCTCGCCCACCATGTCGCAAATTTTCTGTAACGATTGTAATGCAGAAGATAACAAACAGTTGAGAACAGCGTCATACTGAATAGCACCGCCTGTGCCACGGTCGCCCGTCAAGCCGTCTGCCCATTCATAGAAGTTCCAGTGGTACCATTCCACAAACGCAGATACCAAGCCGTCTTCCATACGGTTCAAGAACGCTTCCATCACCGATTTCAATTTCGGCAACACTTCACGTCCGAATTCGACATCATTGCTATACTTCAAATATTCATACATCTGTGTGAAGTAGTGCAACGAGAAGGACGGAATGGTCAAGTTCATGTTGCTGGGCGAACAAATGGAC
Organism: Acutalibacteraceae bacterium; assembly: GCA_045634325.1. Lineage (GTDB taxonomy): Bacteria > Bacillota > Clostridia > Oscillospirales > Acutalibacteraceae > URNF01. Next base: position 1,577 of record JAZRAA010000048.1, read on the forward strand.
AAAAGACCGTCTTCACGGTGGTCTTTGCTAATCAATTGGAGAGAAGCGCGCGGGAAGGCGTATTCGTCAAACGCATAGTATCCGCACAACATCTGGTTGCGGCTGTCCATGGTGTAGAGGCCTTGTTCACGCCACGGGCAATCCTCGTAGTGATCGTGCATGCACAGTTCCATGGTGCGCACGCTGACGTCATAGATTTTTTGCATCAGCGGGTCTTCAAAATGCTTTTCCACTTTGTTGAGCGGATACAGCGTCGGCAGCACCGACAGGTATTCCACTTCCAGAGCGTCTTCGCTATGCACTTCTAAATACCGCAAGCCTAAACGTCTGAGATGGTTGGTGAAAGTGGTTTCGCCCGCAGGCAACACGAAATCAAAGCTGAAGTCTCTGCCGTCGATTTCCCAACGAACACCGCCATCCACAATATGCTCGCCGTAGCAGATTTTGATGGTCTGCGGTTTCGCACTCTTCATTTTAAAGGTGAGATAGCCGACCTCTTCACGACCCAAATCGTACAGCGCATAGTTCTTGTCGGATTTCACCAGTGTGGATTCACATCTGTCCAAAACGTTCAGTTTTTTGATGGGACGGGGGTTGAGCGGAATATCCAATTCCACCACCGTGCTGTTTGCGAAACCGCACAGTTCACCATTCATCCAATTATCCACTTTGGTAGCGTCGTAGCCGAAGCCCAAGCCGACCTGTTCGGTGATGCGCTTGTTGCGACCGTTCATATAGGTCGGGCTCAAGCGGGATACCACGTTTTCGCAAGAGAATGCAACGAGTGCATCCTCCTGATAGATTTCATAGCGCACGCCCGCAACGCCGGGGTAATGGGTGAGACTCTGTGCGCCGTAATCGCCATAATACCAAACGAGCAACGCAACCTTGTTTTCGCCTTCACGGCAGTATTTTGTGATATCCAGTTCATCATACACTTTATAGTGCGGGAAGTCCGGATATTGACCCGAATCTGCAAACGCACCGTTTACAAACAAGGTATAGTTGGCGTCAGCGGAAATCAACATAGTCACTTTACCGCCGGCGTATGTAAATGTATCGAAAAATTCGCCGTATGTATCCGAAGAGGGAGTGTCATTCACCCATATCCACTTCGATTTTTCTGTCCAATTCATAGATATACTCCTATTATGGAATGAAGTTTTTGTGTAGGATAAACGCAAGTCCGCCCCATCCGCCCAAATGTGCGGATGGGGCGGGGTCTTGTTGTTTAAACTAGGTTTTTATCGACACAACTACCGTCCTCAGACAGTCCCTTCGTCACCGTTGGGTTGTTCGAGGATGTCTTGTGCCTCTCCCTCTGCCATAGCCAACGCTTCTTGCGCCGCTTTTTTCTTTTTGCGTTGCAAAAGGATAATCAGCAGAACTACACCGGTGACAACGACAATGCCGCCGCCGATGATGAGAATCAATGCCCACAGCGGGAAGCCGGGATAAATCAATTTCTTCTTGCGAATGGTCTTGATGGTTTCCTCGTCATCCCAATCATCAAGCTCGTCTTCATCTTCGTAGAACTCATCATAATCGGTGTCCCCGCCATCCGGCGTAATCTCCGAGAAATCATCGGGGCCCATGACGTTGAGTTCATAAATACCAACCGTGGATTTCACGTCGCCGTCTTTCACTCTGACAAGACGGATAGCGCAAGCATCAACGGCGTCAAATTCGATAACATCAATGCCGCCTGCACCCGCAGAAACAGTGGTCTCGTCTTCGCCATCGGGCAACAACAAATCCCAGTTCACGCCGTCAGCGGTATATTCGATGTTGTAGCTATGCAAGAAGCCGGCAGTCCATTTCACTTCAATGCGACCAATGGTCTTCACAGCATCGTCTTTCAGATAGATTTCCCATTCTTTTTTGCCGGAAGTCAGCTCAAAGAAAGAAATGGGGTTATCGTCGAACATACGGTCCATCTTGGGAGCATTGTTATCCGAAACTTCATATTTCGTATAGCTAGCCTGGCCTTTCACGACGCTGAGTTCTTTCCAACCGGCAGGCACGTAAATGGTGGTGCGGCCGGAAAGGTCAACGTAATATCCGTACTCTTGTGCGTAATAATCAGGCATATAGTCAAAGCGGGTCAATTCCACGCCATCATACTGCACACCTGCAGCGGTCACGCCCAGTGCTACCACGATTTCGCGGCGAGAGCCTTCGGCGTTGGTGATGGTGAAGGTGGTGTCATCCTTGGGTGCGCTGACATACTTTTCAGTAGTAGCGGTATAGGTCTGGAAGTCCACCGACTGACCTTCTTTGGTGTAGATAACCGTCTCACGTTCTTCATTGGGCGGGGCGATGAGCAAGGATTCGTGTTCGGAGAACTCGGTATCCTCTTCATCGTGCATTTCTGCCATCAATTCCATGCTGTCGGGCAGGTTAATCGGTTTAACCGAGCCGTCTTTCAAATAGATAGGCATAAAGTTGCTGGGTGCCTCAACCACAATGTTTTGTCCACCTTTGAGCGCTTCGTTGGTAAACAAATTGTACCAAGAATTGCCCGAGGGGAGAGAAACTTTGAGAGAGTGCTGCATTGCCGTATCCACTGCGCAAACAAGGAAGTCGTCGCAGAACAGATACTGGTTGCTCACTTGGCTCAAATTGAGGTGATACGGATAGGCAAGCATCATACCCTTAATCATCGGGTTGGACGTTTTGTTGGCATCAATCGCCGCATCCATGATGCTCGGCACGAGATTTTTACGCAGATAGTAATAATCGCCGAAGTTCGCCTTAGCAGCGTAGCCGTACACATCTTCGTCCCACGGCGTGTGCAATGCAGTACCGTGTTGACGCATAAACGGCGAGAAGGTGGACATCACGACCCAGCGGTTCCACAAATCTCTGTCGGGGTTTTTACCGACACTGCCATCCGCATTAAGCATACGCAAGCCGCCAATGTCACCGCCGTACAAGTTAAAGCCGCCTGCACCGCGGGAAATCATATCATAAATGATGTCGGTGTAGCCTTCCCAATCGTGCACCTGGTCACCTTGGAAGTTAGCGGTATACTGTTGCGAACCGGCACACACGGAACGCATGAACAACACATAATCATTACCCCAGCGTTCAGTCCACGCTTCATTCTCGTGTTTACCGTAGTAATAGGTTTGGAAGTTATGCATTTCCATAGCGGACATGCCGTTGAACGCCGTGCCGTAATACGGCAACTGGTCGCCAAAGTCCACCATGATACCCTGCAGACCCCAATCCCACGCATCTGCAAAATACCGTGTGAGATATTCTTTAAACGTAGGGTTGGAGGTATCCATCCAACCGGGTTGGGTGAACATATAGTCCCCTGTTTTTTCCAACATAAACTGGTTATACAGATACGGCCAACCGGTGCTCTTGAAAGTACCGTCCGCATTTTTAACAGGGGTCAATGTCGTCAACTCGGGGAAAAGTGCAGTCATATCTTCCGTGCTGGAATACGGACGCATCCAGCCGAGCATACGGATGCCTTTGCTTTTTCCGTATTGCAACGTCATGGCATCGTAAACACCCTCGACGAAACAAGCTTCCGGATAGAAATTGTAATTCTCCTTAAAGCCTTCGAGAAGGTTCACCATGTTCTCATACACGTTGCTGGATGATTCGGTGTTAAAGTTATTGCTATACGCATCCGCAGCACCGCCGGTCCAGAAACCGAAGGTCCATTCTTCCGTCACACCGCTGGTGCCGGTGATATCGGTATATTTTTTAAGGTTTTCAAGCGGCGTGCCGGTCCACAAATAGAAATCCAATTTATCGCCGTTGAAGAAAACGGAATATTTGGTTTCGTCGGCATGACCGAAATCCGCTTCACCGGGGTAGGTCATGTTAAACCAAATGGAATACCCACGGTTGGAGTGAAAAAACGGAATGTTGCCGTATGAATAATCATCATCCGAAAAACAGTCTTTGTTGGTCAAAGAAAAATGAGAGCCAATCACGTTAGGGGTGGTATAACGGTTACCGCCGTTATAGATAACCTCTTTATTCACATCCATCGGCATTTCCACCACTGTACGTACAATGGTGCCGTCATCTTGATAACCAAACGAAATCTGCTCGTTGGTAACGTAAATAATGCGCGTCTGCTTACTGTTGAGCACCTCGATGGCAAAACCATCTTTCGTCTCGAAATACCGCACCCCTGTGCCGTCGGTGCCGGTCATAACCAACACACCGTTGCTGTCGGTTTTATAGTTAATAGCCTCCAAAGAGGACGGCTCAAATAAACCAACGTTGCTCACTTCCAGCTCTTGCTGGTATTCGTGCTTAGTCTGCAGACGGAAACCGCCCTCGGCGGGGAAAGAAACATATACTGCTTCTTCCCACTCGCCTGCGGTAGTTTCAATGATAAAATACTTTTGTTCTTGGTGCGTCTTTGTCGCTTTGCCGAGTGTCTCCCAAGTGTAGTTCTTGGGAGCCGGCTCAGCATATTCCTCATAAATATTCTTGCCCGTGAATTCATGCGCCGATACTGCGGGCGCAAAACAGGTCATCAACAGAACTACACAGCAACCGAGAACGAGTGCTCTAAAAAGACTTTTTTTCACCACGTCTCACGTTCCTTTCTTCGTAGTGCAGTCAATATTGCTTATTTGTAGTTCTTGTCAAAATCCTTTTTGAAGTCAGCGAAGTTTTCTTTGATCTTCTTGTTCGCTTTAACGATCGGTTCGTCCAAACCTGCACCGGAGGTATCTTTACCGTCGGTGATTTCGTTCATAGCGTCGATCCAATCCTGAGACGTATACACCTCTTCCACGGACGGAACCAGCTTGAAGCTGTCGGCACGGCCGCAGTTGGAGATGTTTTTCACAAGATATTCGTCCACTTCGTTGGTGCAGGTCAAGTCGTTGAACTTCTTAGCAACTTCTTTGCTGGTAGTGGTCGGATAGAAGATGTGAGAGTTCAGGTTGTATTTGCCTTCCTGAGAATCCTCGTACATGGTCAAACGAGCCAAGTTGCCGTTGGTGGTGAAGGTCATGAAACGCAACACTTGATAGCAAGCATCCATACGGTCGGCCGGGGTGGATTTGGTGATGAAGCAATGGTCAACGTGCATCATCATTTTGCCGTCTTGGTTGGGCATGGTCCACATTTTCCAGTTGAACTTGTAGTTCTTCATGCTGGTTTCTACAACCCAGGTACCGCAATCCTTCATCAACGCTTTGCCGGTTCTCCAGCAATCATAGTAGTTGGTCACGCCGAGTTTCTGCTGCAGCAGGTTAGTGCCCGCAGTTTCGGACTGTTGTTGCTGCCAGCCTTCAGCGCCGGGGATCAAACGGAATTCACGCATCATTTTGTAACCCGTTTTCAAAGCGTTTGCATTGAATTCTTGGGTTTTGTAGTTATAGGTTTTAGCACCATATCTGTCACCGGACTCGGAAGCGACATAGTAGATAATGCGCTCACGGGTTTCGGTCTGATCTTCCAGAGCTACGCAGATGCCTTGGTTGAAGAATTCACCGGCAGTACGCAGATACTTCTGGTAATCATCGAAGCTCCATTCGAGTTTCGGCAGATCCATGTTAATTTTCGGGAGAAGATCAGTATTGAACACGGTCACTTCGAAAGTAGCCTGATGCGGCACCGCGAACAACTCACCATAGTAGGTGTAGTCGTTCTTGATGTTAGCAGGGATGTTCTTTGCCTCAGGGTCTTTGTTCACATAGTCGGTGATGGGAGCAATCCAGCCTTGAGACAAGTAGGTGGGCAACGGACCCGCTTCGTCCCAGATGATGTTCGCGGCAGTGTTGGTCTTCATACGAGTAGACAAATACTCGCGCGCGTCATCATACTGAGAATGTTGCCAATAGTCAAATTCGAATTTGATATTGGGATACAGTTTCTGCATGATGTCGAACATTGCTTCGTAGTCGGTAGGACGCACGGTGTCGACAGCGATAGAAACGGTGCCTTCGATGTCATAGTTTGCGCCTGCATCCTCAACAGGAGTGAAGTCCAGCATATCTGCTTCGTTCTTGGAAGGACGAGTTACCTTGCTTCCCTCTGCTTGTGTGTTTTGGGTTTCTTTTGCAGTAGTGGTCTTTTTGGTTTTGGTAGATTTCTCGCCATCCTGCGTCTTTTGGACGGTTTCAACGATTTCTTCGCTCAACCAAACTTCTTGGGGGCCGGTACAGCCCGCGATGGAAAGCACCATCAAAGTGGCAAGCACAAGCGCCAGCATTTTCTTTGCCATAATACAATTCCTCTTTTCTTTATTCATTATTATATACCGTTATACCACAGTATTGCTGATGAAATAATGGGGAAAACTTATTCCGCCACGTGTTCCTTATCCCAATCGAACAGCCAAAAATCTTTAGAGGGCTTCCAACCAACGAACTCGGGTTTGATGTCCTCGGTGCTGTATCCTCTTGCTGCCGTTTTGAACGGAACTTCTACGCCCGTGTCGTCCAAAGCGGTCAACTGGAAGTTGTCAAAGGAACTATTGTTGCCATAACTGGCAAGGCCGACCAGGCCGCCGACGGCATTACTGTCGAGAACCATATACACAGTCATCGAATTGTCAATTTGCAACGCCATCACGCCGTCCACAACGGTAATCACCATGTGGTGCCAGGCGTCTTTGTCGTAGGACTGCATGAAATCATAGCCTTCCGGTTCAAAGAAGAAGCGTTCCGGCTGGAAGCCGTCGATGTTACCGACAACGTTGATGTGGCCTTCCTGTTCGAGATAGCACCACACGCCGCCCTTCTTGGTGACTTCAGTTGTTAAGAAGCCTGTGTTGTCACCGTTCGCACGGGAGAAATAGGTTCTATCCAAGGCGTAATACATGGTTTCGGGGTCTTGGATACCCACTATCAAGTAGTTATACCACCAAGTATCGCCTCTCTTGACATCCATCTCCACACGGAAGTTCAAAAGGTTTTCATTCCGCAATACCAGAGAAGAAACGTCACTCAAGCGCTGTGTCGGGGCTGCGCCGGGTTTCAACGCAATATACGAGTTGGTTACCGTGCCGTCCGCATTCAGTTTCCACTTATCCGTCACTTCATCAGCTTTGACAAGTTCGCCCTTGTATGCAGACCAGTAATATTCCTCCGTACCTTCTCTCTCTTCCGCAGTACCGTACCAATAATCCCTATCTTTTCTCTTTTCGGAATAGTATGCATCGAAATCGAGGAAATCATTGGGATGGTCGAAATAGTATTTGCGGCTGGTCAAGGTGTTGAAATCACCGTTGATACGGTTTTTCACCTTCATCTTCACATCGAAAGTGGAAACCAGCGACAGATTTTTCAGCGGTTCCATACCCACTTTAAAGGTGAACGTGCCTTCTTTGTAGGAACGGTAGTCATCGCTGTTGAACGCCAAAATCACCGGATATTCATATCCGTTTTCATCCACACCGTATATGGTGCTGTCTTGCGGCAATTGCAACGTTTGACCCGCTTTACGGTCGATTTCCTGTGTAGCAAGTTCGCCGAGGTCTACTTCACAATCAACCAATTCAACCGCCTTTGCATCCAGGTCGGTGATACGCACATTGTCAATCACCACGATCGGATTGTTAAGAGCGAAGTAGATGTAACCGGCTTGATAGGTTTCGGGAAGGTCGAAGATCGCCGCTTTGCTGCCGTCCAAAGACACATACAACTTCCCTTCGGAAACCACCAATTGCAAGTGATGCGTGCCTCTGTCGGTGTAATCAAAGTAACCGTTTATGTCGGTTCCTTTGGTGCCGTCATCCAGCGCATAGTAGAAATGCGCATTGCCTTTCCTGTTTTCTACGTCGCTGGAGAGGAAGAAGGTGTAACCACCGTTTTCATTGGAATGATACACACCGTCTGCGCCGCCCTGTGCGCCGAAACCAACCTGCGTCCACAGATTGTGGCCGGTGAAGTCTATATCGAGTACAAAGTTCTCATATTTCCGCGTGTTCAGTACCGCCACACCCAAGTTAGCATTATACGGTGCCATAACTGCGGAATTATGTTTCCATTGACTGCCGCCCAGTTCCACACCTTCCACCAGCTTTTCGCCGGAGCGATACAGGCTGGATTCCCTAAAGTGCAACGCGCCGTTTTTCACGTACCAGTTGCTCGTTTTTTCGCCGGTGGTGGTAATCAGCGGTTGACGGAGCGTATTCCATTCAGGCAAGAAATACGTGTCGAAAAGCTCCATTTGGCTTTCGTCCGAGAAATCGTACAACACGGTGTTTTCCGCATCGTAGTAATCAACCGGTTGACGGGTGCCGGTGCCAAAGTCCACCGGATTGCCCTCGTCATCCAACTGGGTGACTACCAAAGCTTTCACGCCTTTGTACGCATTGGATACCGACAGCGCCATGTAACCTGCATCGCTGCGTTTCAGGGTAGCAGGTGCATCTGTGTTTTCCCAAATAACAGCGCCGTCCATATCTTTGATAACCACGGTGAGTGTATCGCCGAGTGCTTTGACCGTGACAGTATACTCGTCATAGTCAGCAAGTGCAGCGATTTCCTCGTTCACATATCGCAAGGTGTTCACAGTCTCGTCGTCGGGACCGTTTTCTTTACGGCCGTGGTCTTCGCCGCTGCCGATGGTGATACCGTGTTTGCCGTCTTGGTCAACACCGATAATCACCGTTTCCTGTTCGGGGAAGACGAGCTGTGTCTGGTTTGCGTAATAGCCGTCGGTGCAGATAACGTGGTTGTAATCTGCGCTGCGGAACGAGAGGGTGATAGCGCCTTCGTTGTGGTCATCCACGACAATATAAGTCGCTTCAAAATTTTTAAGCTGTGCGTAATTGCCGTTGGGCGCTTTCAAGGTCAGCACCTCGGTTTTACGCATCATTTCGCCATCATTATGATGGGCATCCTTGCGTTGCAACATACCCTCTGCGCCGATGCGCCAGTAAGAGCCGCCCGGACACATGGGGTCTTCTTCAAATGCAACGCTGGATTGTCCTGCATACGCGCGTTCTACCGCATGACGCAGGTTATTGTTGTAGAACAGACCGAAACGTTCATTCAAGAATGCGTTGATTTCGGTATCCGTCTCTTTGGACACATAATAGCCCTCGGTATCGAATTTACCTTCAGCCAACTCGGCAAGCTTAGCGAAGTCTGCTTCGAAACGCACCACGCTGCCGTCGCCGGGGACGATGTGTCCGTCGACTACTTCAACCGTAGTGGCCGCACCGGCCGCCATGAACTTAGAAGTCGCAAAACGCACTTCATAGGTCCCTGCTTCCAAACCGGTCAGTTGAGTCGTTCCCGTGGGAACTGCCAACCAAGCATTTGTGCCGAGCAATCTGTATTCATAAGCAACATCTGCCGCAAAACCGATGATTCTGCGCAAGTCGCCTCTAATGCCGACAGGTGCGCCAACCTCTTCTCTGTAAATGGGTGCAATGTCGATGTCAGAGAGAGCGCTGGCACTGTTGGCAACGTTGAAATACATATAGCCGGGGCCGTCGTTGTGTTTGAGTTCCTTGTCGGTCACCTCATAGTAAACGGTATTGCCGTCCAAAGAGGTAACTTTCAGGTCCATCTTGTTCTTCACAACTTTGATTTCAACGTGTACAGGTTCTTCCATAGTGACGTTATCCGCCCAAGCAATGCGATATTCACTGCTTTCCAAATCCGCCCACTGGAAGTCTACCGCCACGCCGTCATAAATGACCAGTTCGTTGCGGGTGAACACCAGCGTGGTCGCATCTGCATACGCACCGGATGCCGAGGTCAATCTTGCGGGCTGTTTAGAACGGAAGGTGAAGGTGATTGCACCACCCTGGTAGCCGTTTTCTTTATTATTGGAGTCGTTGAGAGCGCTGTGATGCTCCAAATTGAACGATGCTTCGAAATCCGGCGCAACAATCGGTGCGTTATCCAATTTCGGCACGATGGACATCTGCTTTCTAAACAATTCGCCCCACGTGCAAACCCATTCATATTGCGCACGCAGCCATTTGTTTGCATGGATATACCAAGAAACACCGCCGCGGTCAACATCCTCACAAAGCTCTTGACTATTTTGATACGGCGTTGCCATTTTATAGACGTTGCCGTCCGACGCAATGTGATAGAAATCGAATTTGTTGGTCAACCAAGCATTGATGCCGGGGTCTGCCTCAGAGAAGATATACGAGCCGTCTTCCCCATACTGACCATTGGTCAACTGCTGCAGTTTTGAGAAATCTGCGCTAAAGTGTACGCGACCGTCATCGTCTTCATCATCCTCGTCGTCGGGGATGTTGTCTTCGCTAAACACTTCGATGGTAGCCGCAGCACCTGTTGCCATAAAGTCGGTGGCCGCATAGCGTACTTCATACGTGCCTTTTTCCAAATCCGACAATTCGGTGGTGCCCAAGGGGATTGCCGTCCATTTCTTAGCAGAAGCGAGTTTGTATTCATACGCAACGCCGGAGCTGAAGCCGGTGATTCTGTAGAAACCGCCTTTTACTTCGGTGGGAGCGCCCACTTCGCTTCTGTAAATCGGTGTAATGTCAATGTTTGCCAGTGCACCGTCGCTGTTTGCAACGTTGAAATACATGTAACCGGGGCCATCGCTGTGTTTCAGTTCCTTGTCGGTCACTTCATAATAGACGACACTGCCGTCCAAAGAAGTAACTTTCAGGTCCATTTTGTTTCCGACAACCTTGATTTCCACGTGTGCGGAATCCGCAGTGCCGTTTTCAAAAGGAATGCGGTTTTCGCTGACCAATAAATCCTGCCAGCTGAAATCAACAGCCGTACCGTCATACAGCACCAGTTCGTCACGGGTAAACACCAAAGTAGTCGCATCCGCATACGCGCCGGAAGTCGAAGTCAATTTCGCCGGCTGGTTGGAACGGAACGTGAAGGTGATAGCATCACCGGTGTAACCGGTTTCCGTATTTTCGGGGTCATTGGGCCAGCTGTGATGTCCCAAATCGAAAGAGGCTTCGAAATCGGGCGCAACAATCGCTGTGTTATCCAGTTTCGGCACGATGGACATCTGTTTTCTGAACAATTCGCCGGTGGAATTTGCACCCTCGAATTTCGCACGCAACCAATCGCCGTTATACGATTTCCAACGCGCCCCTCCTGCGGGGTACGTGAACGGGTCTTCTAAAATTTCATCACTGGTTTGATACGGCGTTTTCATTTTATAAATGTTGCCGTCATGTGCGATGTGATAGAAATCAAATCTACTGTTCAGATAGGCATTTACGTTCACATCATCCTGGTTGAACGCAATCATGCCATGTTCATCGGGTTCGGTTTCCACCAAATCAAACAATGCCTCAAAGTCCGCTGTGAAATGCATCGTATCTTTTGGGTAAACATCGTCTACTTCTACCGTGGTCGCCGTACTTGCAGCCATATACTTTGAAGCCGCAAAACGCACTTCATAGGTGCCCGCAGGCAAATCCTTCAACTGCGTTGCGCCCGCTTTAACAGCCGTCCAAGTGTCAGCATCGACCGACTTGTATTCATACGAAGCGGTAGAATTGAAGCCGGAGATTTTGCGAATACCGCCTACAAGGCCGGCGGGAGCATCCACTTGGTCTCTATAAATAGGAGTAATATGGATATTTGCCAGTGCAGCGGCACTGTTTGCCACGTTGAAATACATGTAGCCGGGGGCGTCGCTGTGTACCAAGGGCATAGCAGTCGCCTCATAGTAAACAACACTGCCGTCCAAAGAGGTGACTTTCAGGTCCATTTTATTTTTGACGACCTTGATTTCAACGTGCGCTGCATCCGCAGTGCCGTTTTCCCAAGCAATACGATTTTCGCTGTTCAGCAAATCTTGCCAGCTGTAATCAACAGCCGTGCCGTCATAAATCACCAATTC
>JAZRAA010000049.1:0-31197 GCA_045634325.1 Acutalibacteraceae bacterium
GGTATGGACATCTGCTTCGTAACCACTGCTACTAACGACGAAGAAGCACGTGAGCTGCTCACCTTGATGGGCGCTCCCTTTGCGAAGTAAGGAGGAGAAACTGATGGCGAAGACATCTATGAAAGTTAAACAGCAACGCACGCCGAAGTACTCCACCCGGGCATACAACCGTTGCAAAATCTGCGGCCGTCCGCACGCATATCTGCGTCGCTATGGCATCTGCCGTATTTGCTTCAGAGAGCTTGCCTACAAAGGTGAAATCCCCGGCGTGAAGAAAGCCAGTTGGTAATAGCTATAAGGAGGTAGACGGAATATGCAAATCAGTGATACTATCGCCGATATGCTCACTCGCATCCGCAATGCGAATGCCGCGAAGCATGATACGGTGGATATCCCCGCTTCCAACATGAAGAAGGCTATTGCCCAAATTCTGGTGGACGAAGGATATATCAAGAATTATCAAATCATCGAAGATGGCAAACAGGGTATCATTCGCGTGACCTTGAAATACCAAGGTCCGTCCCGCGTACAGGTTCTCAAAGGCCTGCGCCGCGTTTCCAAACCCGGCTTGCGCATCTATTCCAGCAGCGAGGACATGCCGAATGTCATGAAAGGCATCGGTACCGCAATCGTTTCCACTTCTCAGGGCGTCATGACCAACAAGGCGGCGCGCAAAGCGAATGTGGGCGGCGAAGTCCTGGCATTCATTTGGTAAGGGGGTAAAGGAAAATGTCGAGAATTGGACGTAAAGAAATCGTTATCCCCGCCGGTGTGGAAGTCAAATGCGAAAACTGCGTTGTGACCGTGAAAGGTCCGAAAGGCACCCTTTCTCAGCCGGTACATGCGAACATGAAGGTGGAAATCGCTGACAACATGGTCAAAGTGACCCGCCCGAATGACGACAAAGAAAACCGTTCTTTGCACGGTTTGACCCGTACTCTGATTAACAACATGGTCATCGGTGTTACCGAAGGTTACAAAAAACAACTGGAAGTCAACGGCGTTGGCTACCGTGTTGCGAAGCAGGGCAATCAGCTTGTGATGAACTTGGGCTACAGCCATCAGGTGTTCATGAGCGAAATCGATGGCATCACCATCGAAGTTCCGGACCCGAACCATATCGTTATCAACGGCATCGACAAACAATTGGTTGGTCAGTTTGCCGCTGAGGTCCGTGAGAAACGTATGCCGGAGCCGTATAAGGGCAAGGGCATCAAATACGCCGACGAAGTCATCCGCCGTAAGGAAGGCAAGACCGGCGCTAAGGGCAAGAAATAAAGGAGGAGTGATTAAGCTATGGTGAACAAGAAAGACAGCAACAAAGCGCGTCTGCACCGCCACGCTCGCGTGCGCGGTAAAATCAGCGGCACCGCCGCTCGTCCTCGCCTGAATGTGTATCGCTCTCTCAGCAATATCTATGCCCAGGTGATTGACGATGTCAACGGTGTAACGCTGGCTTCTGCCTCCTCTGTCGAAAAAGATTTCGGCATGAACGGCGGCAACAAAGAAGCAGCTCGCAAAGTTGGCGAAATGATTGCGAAGCGTGCTGTGGAAAAGGGCATCACCGAAGTGGTGTTCGACCGCAGTGGCTATGTGTACCACGGCCGTGTGCAAGAGCTGGCCGAAGGCGCCCGTGAGGGCGGCCTCAAGTTCTAAGGAAAAGGAGGAAACGTACTTTGGCCAGATTTGAAGACAAAAAACAGGCGCAAGAAAACGAATACATCGAAAATGTAGTCGCTATCAACCGCGTCAGCAAGACCGTTAAAGGCGGTCGTATCATGAAGTTCTCCGCACTTATCGTCGTGGGTGACGGTAAAGGCAAAGTGGGCTTCGGCATGGGCAAATCCAACGAAGTGCCGGACGCAATCCGCAAAGGTATTGAGGATGCGAAAAAGCACATGGTGCAGATTTCCCTGAAGGGTACCACCATTCCTCACGAAGTGATTGGTAAATTCGGCGCAGGCGAAGTGCTGCTCAAACCCGCTGCTCCCGGTACCGGCGTTATCGCCGGCGGTGCGGTGCGTGCGGTTGTGGAAGCTGCCGGTATCAAAGATATCCGTGGCAAAGCGCTCCGTTCCAACAACCCCTGCAACGTGGTAAACGCCACTATGGAGGGTCTGAAATCTCTGCGTACGATTGAAGAAGCAGCGGCTATCCGCGGCAAATCCGTGCAGGAAATTTTAGGTTAATAGGAGGAACAGAAAATGGCTAAAAAAGCGAAAAGCGCAACTTTGCAGGTCAAATTGGTTCGCAGCTTGATTGGCGCGAAACAGGACCAAATCGCAACTGCAAATTCTCTGGGACTCCGTAAAATCGGCGATTGCGTAGAGCAGCCCGATAACGCGGCCACCAAAGGTAAAGTCGCGAAGATTATCCACCTCGTCGAGGTACAATAAGCAAGGAGGTGCGAGTAAAAATGAAACTGAATGAGCTTTCTCCGGCCCCCGGTTCCGTGCGTGAAGCGAAGAGAATCGGCCGTGGTCATGGTTCCGGTCATGGTAAGACCGCAGGTAAGGGACACAAAGGTCAAAAGGCTCGTGCCGGTCGTGGTTTCCGCGCCGGTTTCGAAGGCGGCCAGATGCCGCTGCAACGCCGTGTTCCGAAAAGAGGTTTCAACAACATTTTTGCGGCAAAAGCTGTCGCAATCAATGTCGGTTCTTTGAAGGTGTTTGAGGACGGTGCAGTCGTTGACGCACAGGCGCTCAAAGCTGCTGGCATCGTGGACAACATCGAAAACGGTGTCAAAATCCTCGGCAATGGCAACATCGACAAGAAATTGACGGTGAAGGTTTCTGCTTTCTCCGAGTCTGCTAAGGCAAAAATCGAAGCAGCGGGCGGGAAGGTAGAGGTGATCTAACATGTTCCAAACTCTGAGAAATGCATGGAAAATCGTAGACCTTCGTAAGAAGATTCTGTTTACGCTGTTTATCGTGCTTATTTTCCGAATTGGTTCGGTTATCACCCTGCCCTTCATTGACGCATCTGTCATGAAGGAAGCAACCCAAGCCAGCAACGACTTTATGGGCATTTTGACTTTGATGTCCGGCGGCGGTTTCAGTAACGCCAGCTTGTTTGCCCTGTCCATCACCCCCTACATCAACAGCAGCATCATTATTCAGTTGCTGACCGTTGCGATTCCGGTGTTAGAACGCTGGTCCAAAGAGGGTGCTGACGGTCGTAAGAAGCTGAGCATGGTAACCCGTTTTACAACTTTGTTTCTCGGTTTAATGCTCGGCACCGCATACTACTTTATGATTCGTAATCAATACAATGCGCTGACCAAAGCGGCCACCAGCTCGGTGCTTGCTTCTTGGTTCTCCGCCATTGTGATTGTCCTTTGCTTCGCCGCCGGCTCGGTGCTGGTGATGTGGCTGGGCGAACAAATCAATGAACGTGGTATCGGCAACGGCATCTCTATTTTGCTGTTCTCCGGTATCCTGTCCCAGATTCCTTCTGCAGCAAACTTGCTGTGGCAGTATTTCTACGGCGGCGGTATTAAGCAGTTGGAATCCGATCCGGACCATGCGATTAAATATCTCATTTTGGTACCGATTGTGCTGATTTTGTTCCTCGCCATTATCGCGTTCATCGTGTTTATGGGCGATGCAGAGCGCAGAATCCCTGTGCAGTATGCGAAAAAGGTAGTCGGTCGTAAGATGTACGGCGGTCAAAACACCTTTATTCCGATTAAAGTGAATATGTCCGGTGTTATGCCGATCATTTTGGCATCTTCGATTATTTCCTTGCCTTCCATCATCGCTACTTTCATCGGTACGGAACGTGCTAACAACTGGTTCTTCAATGCGTTCAAGCAGGACAACTGGGTGTACATCATTCTGTACTTCCTGATGATTATCGGCTTTGCATTCTTCTATGTCACCATTCAGTATGATCCTACTGACATGGCGAACAATCTCCGCAAGAACTCCGGCGCTATTCCGGGCTATCGTCCGGGCGAGCCGACTGCGGACTTTATCAAGAAGGTGCTCAACAAAGTGACCTTTGTGGGTGCTTTGTTCCTCGGTTTGATTGCATTGTTCCCGAGCTTGTTCGGTAAGTTCAGCGGTATCTACGGATTGTCGCTGGGCGGTACCTCCATCATGATTGTGGTGGGCGTTGCTCTGGAAACCACGCAGCAAATCCAAAGCCAGATGATGATGCGGCATTACAAGGGCTTCCTTGAATAATCCCTTTCATCCAACCGTTAAATGAGTACATGTTGCCGCCGCTCGTTACGGCGAGCGGCGGCGGGTGTACGTGTAAGTGAAAAGGAGCGTTCTTATGAAGTTGATTTTACTCGGTGCCCCCGGCGCCGGTAAAGGTACACAAGCGGAGATTATCAGCGAAAAGCTGAACATCCCCACCATTTCCACGGGTAACATTATCCGTGCAGCGCTCAAGAGCGGCACTGAAATGGGCAAAGCGGCGAAATCCTACATCGAAGCCGGCAAATTGGTTCCGGACGAAGTGGTCATTGGTATCATCAAAGACCGCCTCGCTGAAGACGATTGCCAAAACGGTTTCATTCTGGACGGTTTTCCCCGCACGATCCCGCAGGCCGAGGCACTTGACCGTATGGGCATCGTTATCGACAAGGTGATTGACATTGAAGTCGCCGACGAGAAGATTGCCCGACGTGTATCGGGTCGCCGTGTATGCCTTGATTGTGGCGCAACCTACCACGTTGACTACAAAAAGTCCAAAGTGGAAGGTGTGTGCGACCATTGCGGCAGCACCCTCGTTCAGCGCAAAGATGACCAACCGGAAACGGTAGCGGCGCGTCTGGCGGAATACCATGAACAAACCGAGCCTTTGAAGTCTTATTATGAGGCTTGCGGCAAGCTCACGATTGTGGAAGGTCAGGAAGAACTGGCTGACACCACTCGTCTGACGCTGGCGGCTGTGGAGGCTTAATCTATGGTAACCGTAAAAAGCAGCCGAGATTTACAACGCATGCGTGAAGCGTGCGTGATTTCGGCGAGAGCTTTGAGGGAAGGCGGCAAGGCGGTTGAACCGGGTGTTTCCACTGCGGAAATCGACCGTATTATCCGTAAGTTCATCGAAAGTGCGGGCGCTGTCCCGTCTTTCCTTGGCTACGGCGGCTTTCCTGCCAGTGCCTGTATATCCGTGAACGAAACGGTCATTCATGGCATACCGGATAAGCGTATCATCAAAGCGGGCGACATCGTCAGCATTGATGTCGGCGCATACTTCAACGGTTTCCACGGCGATAACGCTGCGACGTTTGCCGCAGGCGATATTTCCGCCGAAGCAAGAGCGTTGATGGAAGCGACCGAGCAAAGTTTGTATGAAGGCATTCGCGCCGCCGTTGCCGGCAATCGTGTCGGAGACATCGGTGCGAGCGTTCAACGGTATGTCGAGGAGCGTGGTTACTCGGTGGTACGGCAGTTCGTCGGCCACGGAGTAGGCACGGACCTACACGAGGACCCCAGCGTACCTAATTTCGGTACTCCCGGACGGGGACAACGCCTCTTACCGGGAATGACACTTGCCATTGAGCCGATGATTAACGCCGGCGGCCACGAGGTGAAAGTCCTCGGTGACGGCTGGACGACGGTCACGGCAGACGGCAAACTGTCTGCACATTTTGAGCATACGGTGGCGATTACGCCCGACGGACCGGTCATCATGACCAGACCGTAAACGCTGTGAGAGTATCAGGAGGGTTATTTATGTCCAAATCGGATGTTATCGAATTGGAAGGTACCGTAGTTGAAGCGTTGCCCAACGCGACGTTTCAGGTAGAGCTGGCAAACGGCCATAAAATTTTGGCCCACATTTCCGGTAAATTGCGCATGAACTACATCCGCATTCTGCCGGGCGATAAGGTAACCGTTGAGATGTCACCTTATGATTTAACCAAAGGGCGTATCACCTGGCGTACCAAATAAGACGTCGGTAAAGCCCACCGCACGTGTACCGGAAACGTGTGCGGGACAAATTTTTCCGGATAACAAATTGCACGATGTGCAAAGGAGGTAATTCTTTATGAAAGTCAGACCTTCTGTAAAGAAAATTTGCGAAAAATGCAAAGTCATCAAGCGCAAAGGTCGCGTGATGGTGATTTGCGAAAATCCGAAGCACAAGCAGCGTCAAGGCTAAGAAATAGCCGCTGCTTTGTATTCAACCGAAAGGAAGGAATGTTACTATGGCGCGTATTGCTGGTGTGGACTTACCCAGAGACAAACGCATCGAAATTGGCCTGACATACATTTACGGCATCGGCCGTAAATCTGCTTGCGACATTCTCGCGGCTACCGGCGTTGACCCGGATATCCGTGTGCGTGATTTGAGCGAGGACGACGTTTCCAAGCTGCGTGAGCATATCGACCGCAACTATATCGTGGAAGGCGACCTTCGTCGCGATGTGGCATTTGACATCAAGACCCTGATTGAAATCGGCTGCTATCGCGGCATCCGTCATCGCAAGGGCTTGCCGGTTCGCGGACAGCGTTCCAAGACCAATGCCCGTACCCGTAAAGGTCCCAAGAAGACCATCGCTAACAAGAAGAAGTAAGCAGGAGGGATATTAAATGGCTGCTAAAACAACTGCGCGTAAAGGCGCGACTACTCGTCGCCGTAAAGAGCGCAAAAATATCGAACGTGGCGCCGCACATATCCAGTCCACGTTCAACAACACTATTGTCACCATCACCGACACGCAGGGCAATGCTTTGTCCTGGGCGAGCGCCGGTGAGTTGGGCTTCCGCGGTTCCCGCAAGTCCACTCCCTTCGCTGCGCAGACCGCTGCCGAGACCGCTGCCAAAGCGGCTATGGAGCACGGTTTGAAAACGGTGGAAGTTTATGTAAAGGGTCCGGGTGCCGGCCGTGAAGCCGCTATCCGTGCTCTGCAAGCCGCGGGCCTCGAAGTCACTATGATTAAAGACGTGACCCCCGTCCCGCACAACGGATGCCGTCCTCCCAAGAGAAGACGTGTATAACTTAAAAACGGAGGTGCAACCAATATGGCAAGATATACCGGTGCGGTGTGCAGAATTTGCCGCCGCGAAGGACAAAAGCTCTTTTTGAAGGGCGAAAGATGCTACACTGGCAAGTGCGCTCTTGAGCGCCGCGCGTATGCTCCCGGCCAACACGGTCAGGCTCGCAACAAGAAAGCTTCCGAATACGGCAAACAGCTGCGTACCAAGCAGATTGCCCGTCGTTATTACGGTGTGCTGGAAGGCCAGTTCCGTCATTATTTCGAATTAGCTACTAAAATGGAAGGCCAAGCAGGTGAAAACTTGCTGCGCGTTCTCGAATCTCGTTTGGACAACGTTGTGTACCGTTTGGGCTTTGCCGCTTCTCGTGCGGAAGCTCGTCAGTTGGTAACCCAGGGTCACTTCACTGTCAACGGCCGCAAGGTCAACATCCCCTCTTACCTCGTGAAACCCGGTCAGGTGATTGCGATTAAAGAGGGCAGCCGCCAGTTGGAGAAAATCAAAGGTATCGTGGAAGCAAACAGCTCCCGTCCGGTACCGCAATGGCTGGATTTGGACCGTGCGAAGCAAGAAGCCAAAGTTGTGGCACTTGCAAACCGTGAGGACATCGACCTTTCCATCGAAGAAACCCTCATCGTCGAGTTGTATTCCAAATAATCTTGGTTGTAAGATGCTGTGCGCGGTTTTCCGCGCGCGGCGGGATACAAACGCTGTATGCAAGTACGACACAATTTTCATGAATAATTCTTCGTATCGCCTATGTGCGATACAGTAATAAGGAGGGTTTTAGATGATTGAAATTGAGAAGCCCAGAATCGAAGCATTAGACCTCACTCCCGACGGCACCTACGGCAAGTTCGTGATTGAACCGTTGGAAAGAGGCTACGGCACTACCCTCGGCAACAGCCTGCGTCGTGTGCTCCTCTCTTCTCTGCCGGGCGTCGCTGTCACATCTGTGAAGATTGACGGCATCCTGCACGAGTTCTCCACCATCAATGGTGTGAAAGAGGACGTCACCGAAATCATCCTCAACATGAAAGGCCTGACCGCAAAAATCAATGGCGACAGCGACAAAACTGTTTACATTGAAGCAGAAGGTCCTTGTGAGGTAACTGCCGGCTCCATCAAATGCGATAGTGAAGTGGAGATTTTGAATCCCGACATGCACATTGCCACTTTGGGCGAAGGTGCAAAACTGAGCATGGAAATCGGTTTGAGCAAAGGCAGAGGCTATGTTTCCGCTGAGTTGAACAAACAACAGATGGCACCTGTTATCGGTGTTATTCCGGTGGATTCCATCTATACGCCGGTCGTGAAGGTGAACTACAATGTAGAAAACACCCGCGTTGGCCAGATTGTCGATTTCAACAAATTGACCATCGAAGTGTGGACCAACGGCACCATTAGTGCAAAAGAAGCCGTTTCTTTGGCGGCAAAAATCCTGATGGAACATCTGGATTTGTTTGTGGACCTGTCCGGCGATATGTATGCCGGCAGCCCCATCATGGTGAAGAAGGAAGACGACAAGAAAGACGGTCTGCTTGAAATGACCATCGAAGAACTTGATCTGTCTGTCCGCTCTTTCAACTGCTTGAAACGTGCCGGCATCAACACCGTGGGCGACCTCATCAACAAGACCGAAGAGGACATGATGAAGGTTCGCAATCTGGGTCGTAAATCCTTGGAAGAAGTCATCAACAAGTTGGCGTCTTTGGGATTTACCTTGAGCCAAGAAGAAGAATAAGCTATTTTTGAAGAGTAGTTCAAAGGAGTGAATACAAATGCCCGGAACCAGAAAGCTCGGCAGACCGACTGCTTCCCGTATGGCTATGCTGAGAGCTATGGTGACTTTCCTGCTCGAGAACGGCAGAATTGAAACCACCGTCACCCGCGCCAAAGAAGTGCGCTCCATGGCGGAAAAAATGATTACCATCGCGAAGGAACCGACCCTCGCTAACAAACGCTTGGTTTACGCTTTCGTTACCAAAGAGGACGTTTGCAAAAAGCTGTTTGACGAAATTGCGCCCGCATACGCAGAGCGCAAAGGCGGTTATACCCGCATCATCAAAGTTGGCGCTCGTCGTGGCGACGCTGCTGAGATGGCTATCATTGAATTGGTGAAATAAGTCATTCAATACACAAAGCCGTCATACCCTTGCGGGTATGACGGCTTTTTTTGTGTTTCAAAATTTATTCCATATTATCCGTGAGCGCCATAATAGCAGACAGCGCCGCTATGGGAGCGGTCTCACACCGCAAAATACGAGGCCCCAGTGTCGCTATAGCGGCACCGCCTTGTCTTAACGTTTCAATTTCATCGGGAGCAATGCCACCCTCCGGCCCGATAAAAATGGAAACTTTATTTTGCAAACCGTTTGCAAGCGCGGTGAGTGGTTTGCCGCCGCATTCGTAAAATACAATTGTATTTTCCTGTTCCAAACGTTGAGCCGCTTGATAAAACGTAATGGGGGACTCCACAATCGGTAAAATACCTCGTCCGCTTTGTCCTGCGGCTTCGTCGGCAATTTTTTGCCAACGAGCCGTTTTTTTATGGTCTCGTTCACTGGATTTGGCGATGCTGCGTGCGGTTACCACCGGCACTATCCGACAAACGCCCAACTCCACGCTTTTTTGAATAATCCATTCGAGTTTATCGCCTTTGGGCAAGCCTTGGTATAACGTGACCTGCACGGTGGGTTCGGATACGCTTTTTTGTCGTTTCATCACCTGTAATTCTACAGTTTCGGGAGAAACGGCAGTGAGTGCACAATAAAAATCCTCGCCTTTACCGTTACACACGGTAAGTTCGTCACCCACCTGCATCCGCAATGAACACGCAATATGCCGTGCATCCTGACCGCTAATGGTGAAGGTATCACCGTCGGCGTTTTCCAAAAAGAAACGGGGCATAAAATCCCTCCCTTATTTACCTTTGCATTGCAGACACACCCAGCCGTTGCTTTCGAAACGCTCGGTGACCGCAAAACCCGCCGCATCCAATGCGGGCAGAACGTCTTGTTCGCGGGAATCGATGATACCGGATACCACGTAGGTGCCGCCGTCTTTGAGGAACGGACGCACCGCAGGGGATAGCATAATGATAGCATCCGCTACGATGTTGGCAACGATAACATCAAACTGCCCGTCCACCTTATCCACCAAATCGCCTTCGACGATGGTGTAGCGCGGGGACGTCATATCGTTTTCTTCGCCGTTTTCAATAGCAGTGCGCACGGCGAGTGGGTCAATGTCCACGCCCAGCGCACGATTGGCACCCAGTAACAGTGCCGCAATGGATAAAATACCACTGCCGCATCCGACATCTAACAGGTCACAACCCTTTGTGACGGTTTTTTCCAGTACCGATAACACCAGACGAGTGGTGTCGTGTCCACCGGTACCAAATGCCATACCGGGATCGATTTTGAGCACCTTTCTGCCGTCCCCTAACGCACCGGGCTGTTCCCACGTGGGGCAGATGAGCAGTTGTTCACCGACGACCAAGGGCTTGAAATATTTTTTCCAGTTATTCGCCCAATCTTCTTCCCGCACCTCGTTAGATTGCACCGTGTGGGTGATGCCTTCGGCAGATAACCGTTCGGACAGAAATGCCACGGCTTCGGCGGGAGACTCGGCAGGGTCGATATACAAATGAATAATCGAATGACAGCGATCCCGTGCAAGCAATTCCTCATCAATCAAATCGATGTGCGCAATTTCCCGTGCGCCTTGCTCCAAATCGCTGTAATCTTCAATATAGATGCCATACGGCACCGCCATATTGGCAATCGCCGCCGCCACTTCCGTATCGGCAGTGGGGACGAGCAAAGTAATTTCGGTCCAATCCATAGATGACTCCTTTTTATGCGTAATCCCCTAACAACACACGCAAAGATTGCATGGTAGCTGCGTCGGGAGTGGGCAGGTGGGCAAACGGGAAGGCTAATCCTAACTGATCGTATTTCACTTGACAGATTTTCTTGAAAGGCAACAACTCCACCTTGCCCACCACCGTGTGTTCCTCTGCGATATGGCGCAAAGCATCGATGTTTTCCTTTGTATCGTTCAAGGTGGGGATAATCACCTGTCGCAAGGTGGTGGGGATACCTTGTTGTTGCAAATACTTTAAAAATGCGAGCGGCTTTTCCATATCACAACCGACGTGTGCGGTATACAGCGCTTTGTTCGTGTATTTGATGTCCAACAACACCCTATCACAGTGTGTGAGCGCCGCTTTCACCGCATCGTTTAACACGCATCCTGCGGTATCCACACAGGTGTTGATGCCGTTTTGGTGGCAAAGTGCGAATACCTGTTTGCAAAAGATGGGTTGCAAAAGCGGCTCACCGCCCGAAAGGGTGAGACCGCCTGCGTTGCCAAAATATGATTTATAACGTACCGCTTTTTCAACCAGTTGCTCTGCGGTTACGGCGTCGCCACCGCCAAAATCCCACGTATCCGGATTGTGACAGCAACCGCACCGCAAAGGACATCCTTGTAAAAATGCCACAAACCGCACACCCGGCCCATCCAGCGTCCCCATCGATTGAATGGAATGGATATGCCCTACAACCGTTTTACTCATATCGTTTCGTGGAAGGTACGGCTGATAACTTCACGTTGTTGTTCCTTGGACAACTTGTGGAAGTTTACGGCATAACCGGACACACGGATGGTGAGGTTGGGATAGCTTTCCGGATCCTCATATGCTTTCATCAGCGTTTCACGGTTTAATACGTTGACGTTGATGTGATGTGCACCTTTGCTGAAATAGCCGTCCAGAATGGAAACCAAGTTACCCACTCTTTCTTCTTCATCTCTGCCGAGTGCTTCGGGGGTGATGGAGAAGGTGTTGGAAATACCGTCACGGCAATCATTGAAATCGAGTTTGGCAACCGAGTTCAAGGATGCGAGCGCACCATTTTGCTCACGGTTGTGCATCGGGTTAGCACCCGGCGCAAACGCCATGCCCGCTTTTCTGCCATCGGGGGTAGCACCTGTGTTTTTACCGTACATCACGTTGGAGGTGATGGTCAGCACCGACAGGGTGTGGATAGATTCACGATAAGAGGGGGTTCTGCGCAATTCCGTAATCATACGGTGGCACAAATCTTTCGCAATCATGTCCACGTTGTCGTCATCGTTACCGAATTTCGGGAACTCGCCGACCGTTTCAAAATCGACAATGAAACCTTCTTCGTTTTTGATGGGACGGACGTTTGCAAAACGAATGGCACTCAGCGAGTCAGCCGCAACCGACAAGCCGGCAATACCAAACGCCATAAATCTGTCGACGTAGGTATCGTGCAACGCCATTTGGATTTTTTCATAGGCATATTTGTCGTGCATATAGTGGATGACGTTCATGGTGTTGACATACAGGTGTGCGAGCCACGTGATGTAGATGTCCAATCTTTCCATGACGTCTTCATAGTTGAGTTTGCGTCCGGAGATGACAGGCATCTGCGGGCCGATATGCATATCGCTTTCGGCATCGTAACCGCCGTTCAAGGCAATGAGCAACAATTTGGGCAGGTTGCAACGAGCGCCAAAGAACTGCATTTGTTTGCCCACACGCATAGCGGACACACAGCAAGCAATGGCATAGTCGTCGCCATACAGCGGACGCATCACGTCGTCGCTCTCGTACTGAATGGAATCGGTGTCTGCAGAAACTTTTGCGCAGTAGCGTTTAAAGTTCTCGGGCAGGCTGGTGGACCACAAAATGGTGAGGTTCGGTTCGGGGGAGGGGCCCAAGGTATACAAGGTGTTGAGCATACGGAACGAGGTTTTGGAAACCAGCGTTCTGCCGTCTTCGCCCATACCGCCTTCCACTTCGGTAATCCACATGGGGTCGCCGCCGAACAAATCGTTGTATTCGGGGGTACGCAGATGGCGTGCCATACGCAGTTTCATGACGAAATCGTCGATGAGTTCTTGTGCGGTTTCTTCGGTCAACAAACCACGATGCAAATCACGTTCAATATACACGTCAAAGAAGGTGCTCACTCTGCCCAACGACATAGCGGCGCCGTTTTGTTCTTTGATAGCCGCCAGATAGGCGAAGTAGGTCCATTGAATGGCTTCTTTTGCGGTCTGTGCAGGGCCGCTGATGTCATAGCCGTACATCTGTGCCATTTCTTTGAGCAGTCCTAAGAATTTAATCTGTGCGGTCAGCTCTTGGCTCAGACGGATACGGGGAGAATCGAAAACGCCGTCAAACAGCGCATCTTTATCTGCTTGTTTTTGTTCAATCAAGCGGTCCACACCGTACAATGCGACACGGCGATAGTCACCGATGATACGGCCACGGCCATACGCATCCGGTAAACCGGTGATGACGTGGCTCTTGCGTGCGGCACGCATTTCGGCAGTGTATGCACTGAACACACCATCGTTGTGGGTGGTGCGGTATTTGAATGCACGCTCAATTTTGTCACTCAACTCATAACCGTATGCTTTGCAAGCCTGACGTGCCATACGGATACCGCCGAAGGGGTTGACACCACGGCGCAGCGGTGCATCGGTCTGCAAACCGACAATCAGTTCATTGTCCTTGTCCAGATAGCCGGGGGCATACGCAGTCAGCGAAGTGACGGTTTCGGTATCGATATCCAAAACACCGCCATTCTGGCGTTCTTGTTTGAACAGGTCGTTGAGCTTGTCCATCAACTTGGTGGTACGTGCGGTAGGGCCCGCCAAGAACGAGGCATCACCTTCGTACTCTTTGTAGTTGGTCTGGATAAAATCACGCACGTTAATGCTGTCGCACCATACGCCCGCCTTAAAACCGTTCCATTGTGTAAATCTCATAAAAACATTCCTCCATAAAAAGTTCAAACGAAAAGGGCAAATCAGCGGATGCTGATTTGCCCAGACGGTCGGCATAATCCTCTTCATACTTCACCGCAGTTCTCTGCGTCATCCGTCAGTCATATGAAGAGCATTTATATTCTATATGATAATACTGCTTTTGTCAATACTATTTTTTACAAAAAATCACAATATATGTGTTTTTTTGCGTTTTTAACCACAATATGTTGTGGTGCATGCAGAATTTTTTATTCGTCCAGTTTGAGCACGGCCATAAACGCCTCTTGCGGCACCTCTACGCTGCCGAGTTGGCGCATACGTTTCTTGCCTTCTTTTTGTTTTTCCAGCAATTTTTTCTTACGGGTGATATCGCCGCCGTAGCATTTGGCAAGCACGTCTTTGCGTACCGCACGCACTGTTTCTCTGGCGATAACTTTACCGCCGATAGCGGCTTGCACCGGCACTTCGAACAACTGGCGCGGGATATTGTCTTTGAGCTTTTCGCACAAACGTCTGCCGCGACTGTATGCGTTGTCTGCAAACACGATAAAGGATAGCGCGTCCACCACTTCGCCGTTTAACAGAATGTCCAACTTGACAAGGTTGGAGGGACGGTATCCCAAAATCTCGTAATCGAAACTCGCATACCCTTTGGTGCGGGATTTGAGTGCATCAAAGAAGTCATACACGATTTCGTTGAGCGGGAGTTCATAGTGAATGTCCACACGAGTGGGGTCGAGGTATTTCATATCCTTGAACACACCACGCCGTTGCTGACACAGTTCCATGATATTACCAACATAGTCGTTGGGGGCAAGGATATGTGCGGTGGCAATCGGTTCTTCAGCCGATTGGATACTGCCTGCGTCGGGGAAGTTGGTGGGGTTGTCGATTTCGATAACCTCGCCGTCGGTGGTGGTAATACGGTAGATAACGCTGGGTGCGGTGGTGATGAGGTCCAAGTCATACTCACGTTCCAAGCGTTCTTGGATGATTTCCATGTGCAACAACCCTAAAAACCCGCAACGGAAACCAAAGCCTAGTGCTACCGACGTTTCGGGCTCAAAGGTGAGGGAGGCATCGTTTAATTGCAACCGTTCCAATGCTTCTCGCAAATCTTGATAATGTGCGCCGTCGGCGGGGAAAATACCGCAGTACACCATCGGATTGGCTTTGCGATAGCCGGGAAGTGCTTGGGCGGCGGGGCGGTTTGCGAGCGTCACCGTATCGCCCACACGTGCATCGCCCACCGTTTTGATGGAAGCGGCAATATAGCCCACTTCACCCGCAGACAGACTGTCGCACGGGTCGAGTTTACCGGGACGCATGTGTCCCACTTCCACTACGTCAAATGTGGCGCCGGTCGCCATCATTTTGATGGTGTCACCCGCTTTGAGCGTACCTTCTTTGACGCGGATATACACGATAACGCCACGATAACTGTCGTAGTAACTGTCAAAAATCAGTGCTTGCAACGGTGCGGTTTCATCTCCCTTAGGAGCGGGCACCTGTTCGACGATGGCATCCAAAACCGCCTCAATGTTGATGCCGTTTTTAGCGGAAATAAACGGTGCATTGGAGGCGTCAATGCCCACCACGTCTTCGATTTCTTGTTGCACACGTTCAGGGTCGGCGGAGGGCAGGTCGATTTTGTTGATGACCGGCACGATTTCCAAATCGTGTTCCGCCGCCAGATAGGTGTTGGCGAGGGTTTGCGCTTCAATGCCTTGGGAGGCATCTACAATCAGCAATGCACCTTCGCACGCAGCGAGCGAGCGGGACACTTCATAGCCAAAGTCCACGTGACCGGGGGTGTCGATTAAATTAAAGGTGTATTCTTGTCCGTCGGCAGTGCGGTGGGTCATGGTAACGGCGTGCGCCTTGATGGTGATGCCGCGTTCACGCTCCAAATCCATGCTGTCCAGCAACTGTTCTTCCATATCTCTGAGCGCCACTGCTTGCGTTTTTTCTAAAATGCGGTCTGCAAGGGTGGATTTACCGTGGTCGATATGGGCGATAATACAAAAATTTCGGATATTGTCTCTCGAAATCATAAAAGCGTCTACCTCACTCGTCATAATCGTTATTATCATACCATATACCCGCCCACACTGGCAAGAAAAACTTGTGTGTATTGCAATATTTGACGGGATATGCTATATTGGTGGTATTCTATAGAAATGAAGGTGCCGTATGTATATTGTGAATGAACGGCAACGGGAGTTGCTGACTTGGTTTATGCAGGAAATCGGTATGGCGGGTACGCCCGACGACGTCTCCACACGTCAGTTGGTGGAAACCGCACTGCAACAGGCAAATCGAGAGGGACTCGACCGCCTTGTGAACTATCTTGCCTCTACCGACTATTACACCGCACCCGCCTCTACCCGTTTTCACGGCAACTATGAGGGCGCACTGGCGGAACACAGCTTAAACGTCGCCGCTTTGCTGTTGCGTAAAAATGAGCAATTGGGTTTAGGCTTGCCCAAAGGCACGTGTATTTTGGCGGGTTTGTGCCATGACCTGTGCAAAGTCAATTTCTACGTACAGGATTTTAAAAATCAAAAAGTCTACAAAGAAAACGGCACGAAATTTGATGCCAAAGGTCGTTTCGATTGGGAAACGGTGCCGACCTATACCATTTTGGACAACTTCCCCTGCGGACACGGGGAAAAGTCGGTGATTATGTTGCAAAACTTTTTGCGGCTGACCCAAGAAGAAATTTTGCTCATCCGCTGGCACATGGGACCGTTTGCGGCGGCGAATGAATATGATTTCAACACGGCAACCGATTTCAAACCCGAGATCGTCGCCATATTTACAGCGGATATGGAAGCATCCGCCTTGTTTGAAGAAAAGAGGTAAAAACCATGTGGCAATATGTATGGGTGTTTCTGATTTCAATGGTGCCGCTCATTGAATTGCGCGGTGCCATTCCGGTCGGCGTGGGCATGGGTTTGCCGTTATGGACGGTATACATTATCGCCATCATCGGCAATATGTTGCCCGTTCCGATTATTTTCTTGTTTGCTCGCAAGGTGCTTGAATGGGGCAAGGATAAGCCATACATCGGCAAGTTTTTCACCTTCTGTCTTGAAAAAGGACACAAAGGCGGCGAAAAACTCAAAGCGAAAGCAGGCCGTGGCTTGTTTTGGGCGTTGCTGTTGTTTGTGGCAATCCCTTTGCCCGGCACGGGTGCATGGACAGGCACACTGGCGGCGAGTTTGCTGGATATGGATTTCAAAAAAAGCACCCTTGCCGTGATGCTCGGCGTGTTGACGGCGGGTGTTATCATGGGCATTGCCAGTACGGGCGTGTTCAGTGCGTTGGGAGCGTTGTTTTAAGTGAAAATGAAGTGCTTTTGGGCTATGCTGTTGGTTGTCGTTTTGCTGATGCTTTGCGGTTGCAGACAGGAGCAACAAGCCTATAAAGAAAATTCGCCGTTGCTGGTAGGCGTGTGGCAAATGACCACCTACGTGCAGGACAAGGGCGAACAATACGATTTCACCGATAAACAGGTGGTATTTACCTACTGTGAAGACGGCACCGGTACCAAAACGGTGGCGGGAGAAACCGAGTATACATTCACCTATTCGTATGACGGTGAAAATTTATACACCACCGCCGCCTATCCAAGCGGCAAAATAGGACTGATGCACGACCTGACCACTGTACAAGGCGACACCGTCACCACCTATTCGTATGACGAAAAAGCGACCATCACATTAAAAAAAGTACAAGAATAAAAAGCACCCCTCGACTTGCGAGGGGTGCTTTTTACGTTATGATTTATCACTGGATTTACACAAAAGACTGCTGATGAAACCGAAAAGAATAGCGGCGGTGATACCGCCGGCGGTGGCGGTGATGCCGCCTTGCAGAATGCCTAAAAATCCGTTTTGTGTGACCGCTTTTTCCACCCCTTTTGCGAGGGAATACCCAAATCCCGTGAGCGGTACCGATGCACCTGCCGACGCAAATTTGATGAGCGGGCCGTACAATCCGACAGCGGTGAGCATCACCCCTACCACCACGAACAAACTCAAGATGCGTGCGGGGGTGAGTTTGGTGTAGTCGATGAGCAGTTGTGCAATAATGCAAAGCGCACCACCCACTGCAAATGCTTTCACTATCATTAGAATATCCATCTTTTCTCCTCCTCTTGTCCGTGTTAGTATAACCCGCTCGTTTTGGCTTATACTATGACCATATTGATAAAAGGAGAGATGAAGATGCCCGAACTCAAAGGCACTAAAACCGAAGCCAACCTCGCCGCTGCATTTGCGGGGGAATCGCAAGCACGCAACAAGTATACGTTTTATGCTGCAAAAGCACGCAAAGACGGCTATGAACAAATTGCCGCACTGTTTGAACAGACGGCTGAAAACGAGCGTGCGCACGCAAAGATTTGGTTTGAATTGCTACATGGCACTGCCGAAACCGACCGCAATCTGTCGGATGCCGCTGACGGCGAGAAATATGAATTCACTTCCATGTACCCCACCTTTGCCGAGGTGGCAAGGGAAGAGGGGTTTGAGGACATCGCTCGTAAATTTGAGATGGTAGCACTCATCGAAAAGGACCACGAATCTCGTTTCCGTCATTTGCTTGCCAATATAGAAACGGGATTGGTGTTTTCCAAAGACGGCGATGCAGTTTGGATTTGTCGCAACTGCGGGCATATTGCCGTGGGCAAACAAGCACCGCAGGTGTGCCCTGTTTGTGCGCACCCGCAAGCGTATTTTGAATTACCCGCAAAGAATTACTGACAAAAAACGGCTGTGCATGGCACAGCCGTTTTTAAACTTTTATTTTTTTCCAAGACCGGCGTGGAGGATAAACTGTGCGGCGGGGGTGTTCGCCTGCTCGATGCGACCATATAAAAAGCGGACGAGCAGGAAAGAGAGTGTGCCTGCAATGAAGCCGACCAGCATACCGCCCATAATATCCGATGCATAATGCACGTGGATATAAATGCGGGAAAACCCGATGATTGCCGCGAATAAAAACGCCGTCCAACTGTACCGCTTATCAAACGTCCAAAATACTGCCGTCATACCCGCAAAAGCGCAGGTGGCATGTCCCGACGGGAAAGACCCCGCTTCCTTTTCGAGACCGTGTCCGATAGCCAGCCAAAACTCGTGAAAAATCCCCAGTTCGTCCACATACGGACGCGGGCGGGCAACCACTATTTTCAAAAACAGGTTAGTAAACAGCAATCCGAACAGCAGTGCTATGAGCATGGAAGCACCGCCTTTGCGGGTGCGTGCAAATAACAGAAAAACAATACCCAACGCAATGAAGAATAGACCTTTGTCACCCAAATGAGTAATAGACGGGAAAAACCAATCAAAAAACCCGCCGAAAGCACCTTCGTGCAGAGAAAACGCAAATTGTGCTACCGCCGCATCCAAACCGGCGAACACATCGTTGAGCCATTGTGCATATATGGTCACGATAACCACTCCTCTTGTGTTTAGTGCCTTTACCATACCATATTGCATCAGCAAATGCAAGCCACTTGATTTTTCACATTCTCGGTGGTATACTGTTGACAAATGAGGGAGGTGAGCGTATGCGTATTGTTATTTTAGATGCAGATACCATCTCTAACGGTGACGTGTCGCTCGCACCTATCACGGCTTTGGGAGACACGACGGTGCACGATTTGTTGCCCGCCGAACAATTGCCCGCCGTTGCGGCAGATGCAGAGGTTTTATTGTGTAACAAAGCGCAAATCTCCAAAGAATTGATGGATGCGTGCCCGCACTTGCGGTTTGTCGGCGTATTTGCCACGGGGTACAACAACATCGACCTTGCAGCCGCTAACGCCCGCGGCATCACCGTTTGTAATGTGCCGGGCTATTCTACCGATGCGGTGGCACAGCATACCATAGCATTGATGCTCGCCCTTGCGGGCAGTATTCCGCAGTATGATGCGTCGGTGCATGCGGGGGATTGGTTGCGTTCTAAACAATTCACCTATTTCAAATTTCCACAGACGTTGCTCACAGGCAAAACACTCGGCATTTTCGGGTATGGCGCCATTGGCAGTAAAGTTGCCGCCATCGGACGTGTGCTGGGAATGGATATTTTGGTGCACACCCGCTCACCGCACAAATGTCCCGATGAGAAAACGGTGGATAGAGACACGCTGTTCAAGGAGTCCGACGTATTGTCTATGCACTGCCCTTTGACCGCCGAAAACGAGCGGGTGGTAAATGCCGCAACATTGTCGCTGATGAAACCCACCGCATTTTTCATCAATACCGCGCGGGGCGGGTTGATGGACGAACAGGCGGTGGCGGATGCGCTCAATGCCGGTCGCATTGCGGGTGCGGGTATTGACGTGCTCACCCACGAGCCGATGATGGCAGACAATCCGTTGCTCACCGCTAAAAATTGTATACTAACGCCTCACATTGCGTGGGCACCGCCCGACGTGCGTACCGCACTGGTTGGGCTGGTCGCACAAAACGTGCGTGCGTTTTTAGAAGGAAACCCCAATAACGTTATAAGGGAGTAATCAATATGCAAGAAAAACTGCAAACCAAAGAACTGTATGATTTGTCTCACACCCTGGCAAAACCCCTGCTCGAAAAAACGCAGTATCCGTGGGAAGCGCTCGATTCTATCGGTGCATTCATTCTGGAACTGGGTGCTACTTTGTCCTTGGACGACTATGACCATCCGCGTGATACCGTTTGGATTCATAAAACCGCCAACGTATTCCCGTCGGCTTACATTGGTGAAAACGTGATTATCGGCGCAAAAACCGAGGTCAGACACGGTGCTTTTATCCGTGGCAATGCACTGGTCGGCGAAGGTGCGGTGGTGGGCAATTCAACCGAACTGAAAAATGTCATTTTGTTTGACAACGTGCAGGTGCCGCACTATAACTATGTCGGCGACTCCATTCTCGGTTATAAATCCCACATGGGCGCAGGTTCTATTACCTCGAATGTCAAAAGTGATAAAACCTTGGTCACCGTCGCGGTGGCGGGCGAGCGTGTGGAAACCGGCCGCAAGAAATTCGGCGCGATGCTGGGCGACTGCGTAGAAGTGGGTTGCGGCAGCGTGTTAAATCCCGGTACCGTGGTGGGTGCCAACAGCAATATCTATCCGTTGTCGGCTGTGCGTGGTTTTGTGCCCGCCAACAGCATTTATAAAAGACAGGGCGAAGTTGCAGAAAAACGTTGAATTTATCGCCCAAAAAATTAAATTACCACGGCGATATCTTCCGTTTTCGGCTGATATCGCCGTTTTTCTATGCATTTTATTTGTGTTATAAATTCTCTGAAATGAAAAATGAAAAACAGAGCAAAACGGAGAGAAATAAAGAGAATTCGAGAGAATGAGGGATATAAATTAAAAATTCCGCAAAATAGGTCTTGACAGCCGAATTTGGGTGTGGTATTCTACTTGAGCAATAAAAAAGAAAGTCTAGAAAGAGGAGGAACACCCCTATGTCCACTTACATGGAAAAAGCCGGTAAGGTTGAGCGCAAATGGTATGTGCTGGATGCCGCCGGAAAATCTTTGGGTCGTGTTGCTGCCGAAGCCGCTGTGTTGCTGCGCGGTAAGCACAAACCCACCTTCACCCCTCATGTTGATTGCGGCGATTTCGTCATCGTTATCAACTGCAAAGATGCTGTTCTGACCGGCAAAAAGTTGGAGCAGAAAAAATGGCAGCGCCATTCCGGTTGGGTTGGCGGTCTGAAAGAGACCAAATATGCCACCTTGATGGCTACCCGTCCTGAGAAAGCAATGGAACTTGCTGTTTATGGCATGATTCCCAACAACACCATCGGCGATGCCGCTTACGGTCGTCTGCACTGCTATGCAGGCAGCGAGCATGCGCATGCCGCTCAGAAGCCCGAAGCTCGGGAATTTTAAGGAAAGGGGTAACGAAACATGGATTACAACAAAAGACCGTACTTCTACGGTACCGGCAGAAGAAAGAAATCCGTTGCCCGCGTCCGCTTATATCAGGGAACCGGCAACGTGACCATCAACGATCGTTCTATGGACGATTATTTTGGTCTGGAAACCTTGAAACTCATCGTGCGTCAGCCGCTGGAACTCACCGGCCTGACCGAAAAATTTGACATCGAATGCCGCGTAGCCGGCGGCGGTGTGACCGGCCAAGCCGGTGCAATCCGCCACGGTGTTGCTCGTGCTCTGCTGCAATACAACAGCGAAGAACTCCGTTCCGAACTGAAAAAAGCAGGCTTCTTGACCCGCGACCCTCGTATGAAGGAAAGAAAGAAATACGGCCTCAAAGGCGCGCGTCGTGCACCGCAGTTCAGCAAACGTTAATTTCATCTTTTGCAATCAAAAAGACCATCGCTTATGCGATGGTCTTTTTCTTATGTTCAATCGGCAACCGAAACAATTGTCAGCCCTTTTTTCTTAGCGTAGTCGACGGTGTAGGCCGTACCGCCTTTGTTGTTTGTCAAATAACAGACACACGCACTGCTCAGTTCCACTAACTGTCGATTGCGTGCATGCATACAGTAGGGGGTGTATTGTTCGCAGGTGTAGGTCACCTCGTCTGCGACCGTTTTGATTGCTTCATATCTGCATTTGTCGTCTTGTGACCACCGTGCCGCTTGTTCGGGGCAAGGCAAAACAAGATGCAAGCGCATGTCGGGGTGGGTTTTGCGCAACGCAACCACCACGCGCGCCGCGAGGGTGTCAAACCCGAGTGCGCCACCCGTGCAAAAGGTACGATAGCCTTGGTTATATAATTGCACCACCGCATCGGCGGTTTTGCGTAGTATACGGGACTGCAATTCTGTGGGCAGGTTGCGATGCCCCGTAAAACAAGCGGTTGTTTGCTTCATTTTTGTCACCTTATCCTTTTCTGCATCCATTATACCGCCGTTTTGGAAAAAGTACAACTAAATATTACCACCCTTTGCATATACTGCTGTGAGGTGGGCGTATGTTTGTGGATTGTTTGATAGTGGCGGCGTATATAGGGTTGCTTATATATATGGGATTGCGTGGCGGGGAAACCGTACAAAGTGCTGCTGACTTTGCGGCGGCGGGAAAGACCTATGGCGCACCGATTATTTTCATGAGCCTTGCCGCTTCTTATGTGGGCGGCGGGTTTTCGGCGGGGAACGCCGCATTTGCATTCGAAAAAGGCATTGGCATGACGGCGGCTTTGTGTGGATTTGGTGTGATGACCGTGCTGACAGGCAAATTTTTAGTGCCGGGCATTGCACGGTTTAACGGTGCTGTCAGCACCGGGGATATCATCGCTAAAACCTACGGTGAAAATGCGGGAATAGCCACCGGCTTTGTGGCATATCTTACATGCGCTTGCGTGGTAGGCGCACAAATGGAAGCAATGGGCGGGATACTGCACACCCTTTTTAATATCCCACCCGCAGCGGGCGTGCTACTTGGTTGTGGTGTGGTGCTGGTGTATTCCACCGTGGGCGGTTTACAGTCGGTTATCGCAGCGGACATTGTGCAGTTTGTTTTACTTGCACTGGGTATGCCGTTGTTATTATGGGCGGCAGTGTCCAAAGCGGGCGGCATCGGTGCGGTATTGGATGCTACGCCGATGGCGTTTTGGGACCCGCTTGACAGTATGTCCTTGCCCGCATTCTTGTCTTTGTTATTCACCGTTGCGTGCGGGGAAATGTTAGTGCCACCATACACGGGGCGATTACTCATCGGCAAAAATTTGAAAGCCACTGCGCGCGGCACCATTGCGGGCGGTGTGTTTTCGGTGCCGTTTTTCCTCATCACTTGCTTGATAGGGCTCACTGCTCGTGTGCTGCAAGTGACCGCAACCCCTGACGATGCCATGCCCGCACTCATTTTGCGGGTGTTGCCCACGGGATTGCGTGGGTTGATTATGGCTTCGATGGTATCTATTATGTTGTCTGCCGCCGACGGCTTTTTAAACGGCGCGGCGGTGAGTCTGACGCATGATATGGTGTTACCGTTCTTCCCGCACATGCGGGATAAAGCGCAATTGCGCTTGTTGCGGTATACCAACTTTTTCACAGGTGTCATTGCGGTGGTGTTGGCTTTGCTCATTCCCAGCGTGTTCACCATTCTGGAAATTTCATACACGTTCTGGTGTCCGTTGTTGGTACCGCCGCTCATTTTGGCGTTGCGCGGCAAAACCGCCCCACCTGCCGCCTTTTTTGGCGGAATGGTGGCGGGGTTTGTTGCCGTTTGCATGTGGGAGTTTGTGCTGTCCCGTCCTTGTGAAATCGGTGGCGCACCGCTCGGCTTGCTTGCGAATTTTTTAACGGTATACATAATAAAACACCTACGCAAAGCGTAGGTGTTTTCCATTTAGTTGATATCTTCTACCACTTTTTCGGGCGGAGTTTCCAGCATTTCGGGATGTGCAATATATCGTTTGAACGCACGGAACGCAAGCGCAAAGTAACTGCCCGATGCGATACGCTCGTCCATCACCATACCCACGGGGATACAGCGGTCATGCACAATGGTGCCGTCAATGGTACGGCGGGGCACCTCACGCATATTACCCAGCGCCATACTAATACTGGTGGTGCCGAAATCGTACACATGATGATAGATGTGGTTGGTGCGGATGCTTGCCAAGTTGGTGATGAGCAAGCTCGCATGGAACGGACTTGCTTTCACGATAGCGTTGGGCAACAAACCGTGTCTGTCCGCCCATCTGAGTATTGAAACGGCACCGCGCAACAAGCCGGGGATGGAAAGCAACGCTTTGACAATTTTATCGGTGCTGTTGTCGTTGTCGTATTTGCGGTTATCGTCGATATATTGTCCGACTTTTTCTTTGACATCGAAAATGGTATCGGTAGGCTCCAGATAAATCTTGGACATGGTTTCGTCCGAGCGGGAACCGGTTTTGAGCACCACCATGCTGACGGTGATATCTTTGTGTTTGTACGCTTTTCGGTTGGCAATAAAGCGGTTGAGTGCAGGGAATTCCGAAAGCACACGGACGTATGCCGCCAAAATCACCATCATATGGGAGATTTTAACGCCTTCTTCCGCTTTTTTGCGAATGTATTTTTGCATCGGCTCTAACGGTAAATCCAGCGTTATCATATTCATCGCATCATGACGTTCGGTCATAATATGCGGTACGATGGTATATATCGGGTCCACGTTTCTGAGTCTTTTTCCGTCGGCTCTCATGTATTCCCCTCCGAGTTCATAGTTTGTTTACAATTCAGTATACCACATTTGTCGACATATGTCAAAACAAATCGTTAATATACTGTTTCAATAACGCCAAATGTGCCGTTGCGTTTTCGTTTTCAACGGGTAATGCCCGCACCCCCCACAAAAGTGCGGGGCAGTCGGCTGTTTTGTCTTGCGCGAACAGCGTTTCACCGGAGCTCAGCGGTGCAAACAGAACTGCATCCTCGGCAGTATATGCCAGCACATATCGTTCATATACCGACGACTCCATGGCAAGCAAGGTATAGGCATCGTTTTGGAAGGTGATAATCAGTTGTTCGAGCGGGATGTTGCGCTCACCGTCTTCTGCCAGTCCCACTGCCAACGCCCGCACCACGATTTCCACCTTACCGTCGCCGTTGCGATCTTCCCCGCACGCGCTAAGAGCCTCTTGCAGAGCGGTTTGTGCTTTTGCGGAAAGGGTGGTTTGGGTGGCGATTGTCACCGTATAATCGGCGGTATTTTTCGGAAACAGAAAGGGGAATGTAAAAACAAATAGCAGTATGCCTAGCATCGCTCCCAGTGTACCGATAATAATTTTTTTGCGGTTTTGCCGCCATTTTTCCGCCAGGGTGAGCGGCGTGGTATCAATGTCACCAAAGGTATCTTGGATATGTCGTGTATCGGTGCGGATATACCATTCTCTGGACACGTGAACAACCCCCTTTTTATGAGAAGTACATTCAGTATAGTACATTTTTCTCGGTTTTTCAACCACTCTGCCTGCGTTGCCAAAAAAATCTAATAAAAGGCGTATTTTTTCTTGCTAAACGCATAAAAAGTTTGTATAATAAACTGTATTAAAGAAAAAGGGAAGGACGGGTGCGTATGCAACGCGGCAAACGGTGTTTGGCGTTGATAGCAGCGACTGCGTTGGCGATTGTCGGTTTGTGCGGTTGCAAAGCACGCGGCGGGGACAGTTTTGGCTTTTCGCTGTCTGCGGAACCCGCCCATCTTGACCCGCAAGTGGCAAATGATGCCGCCTCCCTTGCGGTGCTGGATGCCGCTTTTGAAGGGTTGACCCGCATACAAGAGGACGGCACCGTTACGGCGGCTGCTGCTGACTGGACGGTATCGGAAGATGGCTTGACCTATACGTTCACACTGAAAACTTCGTATTGGAGCACCGTGTCGGTGCGTGGTAAAGAAACGGGATTTGAACAACCCGTGATGGTAACGGCGCAGGATTTTGTGTTCGGCATCTATCGCACCCTTGACCCTGCGACTGCCTCACCGCACGCGCAATCACTTTTGAACATCCAAAACGCCCCTGCCGTGCTGGCGGGCGAGCAACCGCTTTCCGCTTTGGGTGTGAAGGCGGCGGATGATAAAACGTTGGTTATCACCCTGTCAAAACCCGACAGTGCATTTTTGAAAACACTTGCTTCCCCCGCATGTATGCCGTGCAACCGTGAGTTCTTCGCATACACGGGCGGACGATACGGACTTGAAAAACAATACATCCTTTCCAACGGCGCATTCTACGTGTCGGGATGGGAACACAACGTATCGGTCACATTACGAAAAAACGAACACTACCACGATGCGAACAACGTATTGCCCGCATCGGTCAAATATGCCGTTTCCAAATCAGAGGAAGAAGATTACGCTTTGTTGGAAAAGGGCGCACTGGATGCGGCCGCAGTGCCTGCATCTTATTTGGACGATGCCGCCAAAGCTGGTATCTCACTCGTCGGGTTGCAGGATACGGTGCAGTATTTATGGTTTAACACTGCTACCCCTACTCTGCAAAACGCCGCCATGCGCAAAGCGTTAGCCCTGGCAATTGAGTGGGATGTGTTGCGGGACAGTTTGCCGACGGGATACACACCCGCCGCCGGTTTTGTACCGCCCGCCGCTACTGCAAACGGCGAACCGTATGTTTGTACGAGTGGTACGGCGCTCTTCAAAACCGATACCGAGGCCGCTCGGGCGCAGTTGCAAGCGGGTTTGGCAGATTTGGAATTGGAAACCGCACCTTCGTTCACCTTGTT
The DNA here is from genome assembly GCA_045634325.1 of Acutalibacteraceae bacterium. Classification (GTDB taxonomy): domain Bacteria; phylum Bacillota; class Clostridia; order Oscillospirales; family Acutalibacteraceae; genus URNF01. Next base: position 26,977 of record JAZRAA010000049.1, read on the forward strand.
GGCGGCTGAGGATACCGAAAACGCCAACCTTGCACGGTATATCGTGCAATCACTCGCCAAAAATCTCGGCGTGACTTGTACACTGGAATTGGTCGGCGCCGACGTGCTGGAAGCACGTGTGAAAGCAGGTAATTATGAAATGGCGGTATATACAGTGGTAGGCAACGGCTCTACCGCTAAAGAAAATTTAGAGATATTCACTTCTACTGCGCCGCGCGGAAACATTGCACGGTTTGCGGATACAGCGTATGATGCGTTGTATGGGCAAGTGGGCGAAGATGCCGCTGCCATACAATGTCTGGAAGGGCATCTTATTGAGACGGTGCCTTGCTTGCCGCTTGGGTTTTATACCCGCTATTATGGAATTTCTCCCGATGCAAGCGGCATCACGGTGCGTCCGTTCAACGGCGGTGCGCAGGGTGCACCTTTGTCTTTCATCGCAGCAGAACTTCGTTAATTCACATTGGAGGTATATAGTATGCAAAAAATTCAAATGACCACCCCGCTCGTCGAGATGGACGGCGACGAAATGACCCGCATTTTGTGGCAGGCAATTAAAGAAAAATTGCTGTTACCGTTTGTGGATTTGAAATGCGAGTATTACGATTTGGGGTTGCCCTATCGTGATAAAACCAACGACCAGGTAACCGTAGATGCCGCAAATGCTATCAAAAAATATGGTGTCGGCGTGAAATGCGCCACTATCACCCCCAACGCACAGCGCGTGGAGGAATACGGGTTAAAGGAAATGTGGAAAAGCCCCAACGGCACCATCCGCGCCATGTTGGACGGCACGGTGTTCCGTTCACCGGTGGTGGTGAAAGGTATTGCGCCCACTGTTTCCACTTGGGAAAAGCCTATCGTGTTGGCGCGTCATGCGTATGGTGACATTTATCGCAACACCGAGTTGCGTGCGCCCGCCGGTGCGAAAGCCGAATTGGTACTTACTGACAAAGACGGCAACGAAACCCGCGCACTGATCCATGATTTTAAAGGCGACGGCATCGTGATGGGTATGCACAATACCGATGCATCTATTGAGAGTTTTGCACACGCTTGCTTCCAATATGCGCTGTCCTGCAAACAGGATTTGTGGTTCTCCACCAAGGATACCATTTCCAAAACCTACGACCATCGTTTCAAAGATATTTTCGCCGAGATTTACGAGGAACAGTATAAAGAAGCCTTCGAAGCGGCAGGCGTTGAATATTTCTACACCTTGATTGACGATGCTGTGGCGCGCGTGGTGCGTTCCAAAGGCGGTTTCATTTGGGCGTGTAAAAACTATGACGGCGACGTGATGAGTGATATGGTTGCAACGGCGTTCGGTTCTCTTGCGATGATGACCAGCGTGTTGGTATCTCCCGACGGCAATTATGAATACGAAGCGGCGCACGGCACGGTTACTCGCCATTACTATCGCCATTTAAAAGGCGAAGAAACTTCCACCAACTCGGTGGCGACCATCTTTGCGTGGTCGGGTGCTTTGCGCAAACGCGCCGAGCTCGACGGCCTTGCCGATCTCGCCGCTTTTGCGGACAAACTGGAAAAAGCCACTACCGATACCATCGAAAGCGGTGTGATGACCAAGGACTTGTATTTGTTGTCCACCCTGCCCGAGAAGAAAGCGGTCAACTCTATGGAATTCTTGGATGCGATTGCTGCCCGCTTGGTGTAAATTTCAAAAACAAAACGAGCAGGGCGATGCCCTGCTCGTTTTTTATAGCGCTAAATATCCCAATAGTAAAAGCAACAATTTACTGCCGCCGTTTTGTGACAGCATTAAGATAAGTAATAATAAAAGTGTGCGCTCGTCTGTTTGGGGTGTTTGTGCGGGTTGTTTGGCAGGTGTTACTGCCGCCGCACCAAAAGTGGGACCGCCGGCGCACAACCGCCGTGAACGTTCTTGCATACGCTCCACCCGTTTTTGTGCGGCTTGTTGCATGGCAAGTAAATTATCATCCATCACAACACCCCTTGTTCTTTGAGCATGGTCGCCAGGCGTAACCATTTGAGAATTTCCAGCGCATCATCAAGCCTTTTTTGTCGTTCCCCATGCATATACGGGCGCAACGCCTTGAGCAGTTTGGCGCTGTCGTCCTCTTGTTGCATGGCGGTGAGAAACGGCGCAGCTTTGGTGAGCAGAGATAGGTCAAACCCGTTTGCAGATGGCGTGGGCGTTGCTTTGGGAGGGGTGGACGGCTGTAAGCCGGACAACAGAGAGGAAATATCCGCGTCCTCGCCGAGAATACCTTGCAACTGGTTTGCCGCACTTTGCAGTTTTTGCATGCCATTGGGGGAGGATAGCAATTCTTGCAGTTTTTCGCTGATGTCTGCCATCTTATTTGGATTGCCCCCCTAATAACTGTGAAAGCAATGCTTGCACCTGTGGAGATTGCAACAGTGATTGTGGGTCGTTTCCACCCATCATGCCGTTCAACTTGCGGGTGCTGTCGGGGGATAATCCCAATTCATCGAGATTACCACTCTGCACGGTGCGTGCCAACTGTTCTTGTGAAATGCCAAGTTTGGACGAAGCAAATTTGAGCAACGCCTCTAATTGTTGCGGTGTGAGTTGTGTATTACCCATGGTATCAACCCTTTCTATATATTTATACATTATATATAATGCGAAGGAGGAATATGATGCGTGTTTTGATTTTTTCGGATTCCCACGGTGACACCCGCAAATTGCGGGAGGCATTGTTGCGCCATCCTGATATTACCACTGCCTTTCATTTGGGCGACGGCAATCGGGAACTGGAAGCCGCAAAGGATGCGTTTCCCGACTACACGTTTTATGCGGTAGCGGGCAACTGTGACTTTTGTTGTGATGCGCCTGCTGCTCGTATCGAAACTATCAGCGGTAAAAAAGTATTGTGTGCTCACGGGCACATGTTCGGCGTGAAAGGCGGTGTATACACCTACCACCTGGCCGCTCTTGAACGAGGGGTGCAGTTGGCGTTGTTCGGGCACACCCACATTCCTTATGTAGAATATGCGGATGGCGTGTACTTGTTTAATCCCGGCAGTCTGCGTGACGGTAGATATGGCATTGCAGATATTTCGACGGCGGGAATCGTCATGCGACACATGGAGTTGTAGGGTTTCAAACACAATATCTTGTTCTTGAAAACCGCCCAAAACACAAGCGAAAAAAACTTTTAAAAAAGTTTAAAAAAATCTCAAAAAAAGTGTTGACAAAGTGAAAAAGTGGTGGTATTATAACAAAGCTGTCTCGCGGGAGACCACGAAAACAGCGTGTAGGACCTTGAAAATTAAACAACGAGACAAGAAACACTTTACCCGTTAATTCACATCGAAAAGATGCAAGTTGGTGAGAGGCCAACAAAGTAAAGACGCAAAGCGTCAAATGAGCTAAAAGCTCTTTAAAATGATTAGAACGGCTTCAAGCTGTTTTGATACAATTTTTTAGAGAGTTTGATCCTGGCTCAGGACGAACGCTGGCGGCATGCCTAACACATGCAAGTCGAACGGAGATAACCGCTGAATTGATGATAGCTTGCTATTGGATTTTCTTGGTTATCTTAGTGGCGGACGGGCGAGTAACGCGTGAGCAACCTGCCCTTCAGTGGGGAACAACAGTTGGAAACGACTGCTAATACCGCATAATGTCGTGAGATCGCATGATTTTACGACCAAAGGATTTATTCGCTGAAGGATGGGCTCGCGTCCGATTAGCTAGTTGGTGAGGTAACGGCTCACCAAGGCGACGATCGGTAGCCGAACTGAGAGGTTGATCGGCCGCATTGGGACTGAGACACGGCCCAGACTCCTACGGGAGGCAGCAGTGGGGGATATTGCACAATGGGGGAAACCCTGATGCAGCAATGCCGCGTGAGGGAAGAAGGTCTTCGGATTGTAAACCTAAGTTATCAGGGACGAATAGATGACGGTACCTGAAGAGAAAGCTCCGGCTAACTACGTGCCAGCAGCCGCGGTAATACGTAGGGAGCGAGCGTTGTCCGGATTTACTGGGTGTAAAGGGTGCGTAGGCGGGTTTGCAAGTCAGGCGTGAAATACCGAGGCTCAACTTCGGGGCTGCGCTTGAAACTGTAAATCTTGAGTGAAGTAGAGGCAAGCGGAATTCCTAGTGTAGCGGTGAAATGCGTAGATATTAGGAGGAACACCAGTGGCGAAGGCGGCTTGCTGGGCTTTAACTGACGCTGAGGCACGAAAGCGTGGGGAGCAAACAGGATT
>JAZRAA010000050.1:0-46370 GCA_045634325.1 Acutalibacteraceae bacterium
CAGCGCGGTTGCCATGGTGAGAATGAGAATGGCAGGTACCATCGCCACAAAGCCTTTGGGGATACAGGACATTGCTTCTTTGAAAGAAACCAAACGACGTGCGATGAGGTATATCACCCTCACCACCAACGCCACCAGTCCGCCCAGCGGCAAACCAACCGTCGCATCGGTGTTGCCGAACGCACCGATGAAATCGCCCGCAAAGTCACCGCCGAAGAAGCCGCCGACATATATGAGCGCTACAACCGAAACGGCAATGAGCAACACAATCGGCAAAACCAAATCGACCACTTTGCCTTTTTTGTTGCCCTCTTCTGCTGATTCGCCGCCGAGAACCTCACCGCCGAAGGTGAACAAATCACCGCTCAGAGCATTTTTCTCGTGCAGTTTCATCGGGCCGAAATCGAATTTCATCAGTGCCAGTGCAATGATGAACACAAACGAAAGCAAGGAATAGAAATTATACGGAATGGCTTTGCAAAACAGTGCGAGACTGGAAATTTCCTCGCCGTTTGCACCAATCACGCCGGTGGTGTATTCCGACACCGCCGCCGCCCACGAAGAAATGGGCGCAATCATACAAATCGGCGCTGCCGTGGCATCGATAACGTAAGCGAGTTTCGCACGGGAAACTTTTTGCGCATCGGTCACGGGACGCATCACGCTACCCACCGTCAGACAGTTGAAATAGTCGTCAACGAAAATGAGCACACCGAGCACAAAGGTGGCCAGAACAGCACCCACACGGCTTTTGATATGTACCTGTGCCCAACGGCCAAACGCCGCAGAGCCGCCCGCTTTATTGATGAGCGCAACCATAATGCCCAGCAACACCAAGAACACGAAAATGCCCGCAGTGTCCGACACAGCGCCCATCAAGCCGTCCTGTACCAATGTGTCAACCGTGCCTATCACATTGAAATTATTGTGGAACAGTGCACCCACCAACACACCGACAAACAGCGAACTGTAAACTTCTTTGGTGATCAGTGCCAACACAATCGCAACCAGCGGCGGCACCAACGCCCAAAACGTACCGAAAAACGGGCTTGCCGCCACAGCGGCATCACCCTCGGCCAACACCGTCACGGTGAACATCACCATGAGCAACAATGTCAAACCGAGTAATAACCATTTTTTACCTTGTTTTTTCACAACGTATCCCTCCTTATACCAAAAATCATATCATACACACAAAATTTGTCAATATTTTTCAATATTTTTTATGTTTAGTCGTTGCAAATGGGAAAGGTATATGCTACAATCTCAAAATGAGACTCATTCTCAATTTGGAGGAAACGTATGACCTACCGCACTGCACAAAAAGCAAAATTAACGGAATTTTTAAAGCAACACGCCGACACGGCATACACCGTGGAGGAGTTGGCGGATGCTTTATCGGGCGAACACGCTCCCGGCAAAAGCACTGTATACAGATTGTTGCCGTCACTGGTAAAAGCGGGATTGGTCAAACGCTTTGTGCGGGATGGCAGTCGCACGGCTGTGTACCAAGCGGTTGGATGTTCGCATTGCGATGCCCATCTGCACATGAAATGTACCGACTGCGGTGTTTTGTTGCATTTGGATGACGATGCTTCCACCGCCGTTTTGCAAAACGTGTTGCGGGACAGCCGCTTTGCCGTGGACGAAAAACAAACCGTTTTGTTCGGCAGATGCGAACATTGTCAAAAGGCGGAGGCGGGCAAATGAGAAAATGTATTCTTATCATTGCGGTGTTGTGTTTACTCTTTGCGCTTACCGCTTGCACCGCCACCCCCGCAAACGACCGCTTGCAAATCGTGTGCTCGGTGTTTCCGCAATATGACTTTTTGCGGGAAATCACCCGCGGTGCCAACGTCGAACTCACCCTTTTGTTGCGTGCGGGACAGGAAAGTCATCACTATGACCCCTCGTCACAGGATATTGCCGCAGTGCACAACTGCGATATGTTCGTATACGTCGGCGGGGAATCGGACAGTTGGATTGACAAAACCTTGCAGTCGGTAGATACCGCCGAAAAAACCGTTTTGAAACTGGTGGATATGGTGGAGCCGCACGAAAACCACGACGGGCACGACCACGGGTATGACGAACACGTGTGGACCTCTCCCGCCAACGCAGTGCAAATTGTGCAAAAGCTTTTGGACAACCTGTGTGCGCTCGACCCCGTAAATACAGATACCTACCGTGCAAACGCGGCCGCTTACATCGCAAAGCTCACACAGCTTGACACCGATTTTCAAGCAGTGGTCAACACTGCCGCCCGCCGTACCATTGTGGTGGCAGACAGATTTCCGCTATTGTATTTCTGTGAACGATATGGATTGACCTACCACGCCGCTTTTGCGGGGTGCGCCGCTGCTGTGGAACCCGCCAGCGCAGACGTGCAAGCACTCATTGATACGGTCAACACCGAAAACATCCCGCTCATATTCCAAATGGAATTGTCGGCGGGTGGTGTGGCGAAAACCGTAGAGGAGCACACAGGTTGCAAGGTTGCGACCTTTTACGCTTGCCATAATCTGTCCAAACAAGATATGGAAAACGGAGAAACCTACCTTTCTCTGATGCAAAAAAATCTCATCACGTTGAAAGAGGCACTAAACTGATGCGTTTGATACATTGTGACCGCGTTTCGCTCGCATACGAGGGCAAAACGGTGGTCGAAAACTTACAATTGGATATACACGCCGGCGATTATCTGTGTATCGTGGGGGAAAACGGTTCGGGAAAAAGCACGCTGATGCGTGCTTTGTTGGGACTAAAAAAACCCACGGCGGGTAAAATCATTTTTGAGAACGGTGTCACCCCGCTAGATATCGGGTATATGCCGCAACAAACCGCCGTGCAAAGCGATTTTCCCGCCACCGTGAGGGAAGTGGTGTGTGCGGGATTGCGCACCAAATGGTGGCGTCCGTTTTTGACGGCAACCGAAAAAGCACGCTTGCAACACGCTTTATCCTTGCTGGAAATCACCGACATCACCCACAAGGCGTTCTCGGAGTTATCCGGCGGACAACAACAACGTGTTTTGCTTGCACGAGCGGTATGCGCCGCCGAAAAACTGTTGCTGTTAGACGAGCCGACTGCGGGACTTGACCCCACCATCACCGCACAACTGTATGCACTGGTAGAAAAACTGCATCAAAACGGTATGACGGTGATTATGGTTTCGCACGACATTCCCGCAAGCGTGCGGTATGCCACCCATATTTTACATTTACAACAAGAACCGCTGTTTTTCGGTACTGTCGCCAACTATGCCGACAGTATTGCGGGAAAACAGTTTTTAGAAAGGGGGAACGTGTGATGCAGGCCTTTTTCTCCTCCCTTTCCACCTTTTTTGCATTGCCGTTTGCACAACGTGCTCTGCTGGTAGGCAGTCTGGTTTCGCTGTGCGCCGCTTTGCTGGGTGTGACGCTTGTGTTAAAACGATATTCCCTCATCGGTGACGGCTTGTCCCACGTCGGATTTGCCGCACTTGCTGTGGGTGCTGCACTCGGCACGATGGAACTGCAATTATACATCGCCGTTCCCATTGTGGTACTCGCCGCATTTTTGCTGTTGCGGCTTAACGAAAGCACCCGCATCAAAGGGGATGCCGCCATCGGCATTATCGCCACTTTGTCCCTCGCTGTCGGCTATATCGTGTTGTACCGCACCGGCACCAATGTGGATATTTCCAATTATATGTTCGGCAATATGTTCACCATCAGCCGCGCGGATGCGTGGTTCAGCGTGGGAGTTGCCGCTGCGGTCATTCTCACCTATATCGTATGCTACCGCAAACTGTTTGCAGTGACCTTTGACGAAACCTTTGCCCGTGCTTGCGGTATGCGGGTGTCGCTGTATAACACCGTGATTGCCATTCTCACCGCTGTGACGGTGGTGCTGGGTATGCGCATGATGGGCACGTTGCTCATTTCCGCACTGATTATTTTCCCTGCGCTCACCGCTATGCGTGTGTGCAAGCAATTCCGCTCGGTCGTGCTCACCGCCGCCGCTGTTTCGCTGTGTTGCTTCTTTGTGGGCACGGTTTTGGCGCATTACCTCAATTTCCCCGCAGGGTCAACGGTAGTGGTGGTAAACGGTATCGCATTTATCCTGTTTTCGTTGGTAAAAGCTTGTAAATAATAAAAATCGTCTTGGAAGATTCACCTTCCAAGACGATTTTTTGGTTTTAAAACAATCCCGCAAGCGCGGTGAGTATCACGGTGAGCAAAATGAGCAGTAACGGTACTGCGCCCAGCGGTGCACCCGACACCATCACCATGAAACAGATGAGTGCGCCCAGCAACGCACACAGGCCTTGGGTGAGCATGGCGGCAAACCCACGACGACGCAAGCGTTTGCAACCGGTCAGCAATGTGGCGATGTGAGCAATACCGTCGCCCACGGCGGCACCCGCCGAAAGACTTTCTCCCTCACCCGTCAAGCCGTCGTACATACGGCCCGCCGATGCGCTGAGTAAATCGAGATAAAAGTCATCCAAGCGGAAACCCTCGCACAGACTTTTCTCGGTCACGTTGGGGTCGCAAGAACGCACCAAAAGCGATATTTTTGCATCCTGTAAGGTGTGTAATGCTTCTTCTACCGCTTGGTCAGTCACATAACTAATCACAAACATTGCGGAAAGTTCGCCCGCCACCGACAAATACACCAGTTCTCTGCCGTTTTTCTTGTATTTCGCTTCATAGTCGCCCGACGGTGTATCTACGCCGTGGTTTTCCAGTAATTTACGGTTGCCGACCAGTACGCGCTTACCACCTACCCAGCCGGAGAAACCCATATCCTGTTCGAAAACAAGGTTGTCCGCTTCTTGCAAAATTTCGGTTTTATATTCAATGATACGTAAAAACAGTCCCGCAAGCGGTCCTTGCGTTTGGATTGCCACCGCGGCGGCATCGGTGATAGCCTCATCGATGCGGGTCGCACCAAACGTGCGGATACCATGCAACATCACGCTGTCGTGCAAATACACGTCCGACACGTCCAACGCCACACCGTGCACCTTGCCAAAGCGTTCCGCCGCCGCAAACCCGCACAGCATATTGCCGTGTCGCAGTTGATTGCGACATTCCCGCCACAGCGGCAGGTTGAGTCCCAACGACGTTGCGGGCAACAAGATGCAAAGCAACGTGCCGATGAACAACAGTGCGTTCCAGAAACTTGCGGTGACGACACCGCCGATACTGCCGCCCAGCACCGCTAACAGTGCGGCGGCGGGGATATAGCGTTTGATAACCGCATCGTAGCGGTCGTTGACGTAGGAATTGGCAAGAAAACTATCTAAAAACTTAACTTTGCGGAAATAGACCACTCTCGGCACGCCTGCAACAACCGCTCTGCGACCGATTTCCACGGCGGCACGTTCTTCCTGTACCAGTGCGGCGGCGATTTTCTCGCCTTCTTTGCCCACCACGTCAAAGTTTTTACAAATACGGCATACACGCAACAAACGACCGAGTCCGCACAACAACAACACAACACCCGCTGCCGCAGTGAGCAACGGCGCTTCGCCCGTTTCCACAGCATCCAAACGGCACCACTGCAACAAGGTGTGCACCGTGGTGACACCCGCCACCAGCGTGGAAATGCTTTCGGCGTTGGGGTTACGTTTGACCAGTGCGGTAAATCCGTCCCGTATCATCGGGAACATGAGACCGATGATGCTACCGAATGCCAACATGTTGAACACCAAAAACAAAGATGGCGCAACGGTGGGAACACCATATACCAGCACTGTGCCCTCGCTGCACAACAACAAAATCACCGCTATGAGTGTCATCCATAAGCGGAATTTCATGGAACGGCAACGGTGTTGCAGTTCTGCGGCAATATCTTCCGCTTGCGCTTGTTCGGTGAAATCACCGGTGAATTTTATTTTTTGCGGTTCGGTCGATTCTGTCGGTTCGACCGTTGTTTCGGTTTCGTCGGGCGCTTCGGTTTCGTCATAACGGAACGCCGTTTCCTCACGATTTTGCTGGATTTGAAAATCGCGGATTTTTTCACGACGGGTTTGTTCGAGTTGTTGCTCCCAAGTGATTTCGTCTTCCGTTTCCGCCGCCGTTTCAGGCTCTGCTTCCTCTTCGGGCGCAAAATCTGCCATGGTCATCTGTCCGTCGAAATCGTCTTCGGGTTCTGTTTCCTGCTCGATATGTATCACCTGCGTGGGCTCGTCAAACGCACTGACCACAACAGGCTCGACTTCCAATGCGGGAATCACCATCGTATCCCCCGACACAGCGGGCGGCTCTTCCTCGACAACCGACTCTGCAGGCGAAATCGTTTCCTCCGTCTCCACTTCGGAGACGGGCGGTTGTGCTTCCTCCGTTGCGTTTTTCATCGGAACGGTGGCAAAATCCTGCAACAATTCATCTAAAATATCTTTCTCGTTCATGGCAAAAATCCTTTCCGAGAGTTTATCTGCTTAGTTTTTGGCTTTGATACCCGCACGCTGACGTACCACCTCGTACAATGCGATACCGCACGCAACCGATGCGTTGAGAGAATTGATGTTGCCTTGCATGGGCAACGATAAGATGCCGTCACACTGTTCACGCACCAAACGACTGATACCACGCCCTTCCGAACCGACCACAATTGCAATCGGACCTGTCAGGTCGCCCGCACACCATTGTTCGCCGTTCATGTCGAGGCCGTATACCCACATCTGCCGTTTTTTCAGTTCCTTAATAGTTTCGGTCAGATTGGTCACCCGTGTCACCGGTATATATTCCACCGCACCCGCAGATGCTTTATACACCGTCGCTGTCAAACCAACCGCGCGGCGTTTGGGAATAATTACACCGGTAGCGCCCGCCGCTTCGGCGGTGCGGATAACCGCACCAAGATTGTGCGGGTCTTCCAGTTCGTCGCAAATCACGAAAAACGGCGGTACGCCTTTGTCGGCGGCGTTTTGGAACAAATCGTCCAGCGTGGCATATTCCTTGCAAGCGGCAAACGCCAAAATGCCTTGATGGTTTTGGGACAGCGTATCCATTTTGCGACTGTCCACTTCTTTCACGGGAATATCACGTTTGCGACATTGGGCAATCAAGGCGGGCAGGTTGCCGCCATGTTCCCCTTTCGACACCCAAACCGTGTCAATCGCACGTCCCGATTTGAGCGCTTCGCTCACTGCGTTTCTACCCGCAATGACGTCTTCACGGGGTGTATTTTCAGATGCTTTATTGAGCATACAATCGTCCTCATTTACTAAAAAATACTATATATAGTGCTATTATACCATATTATTCTACAAAATGGAATACCACAGGCGAATTTTTTGCGGTTTTTGATAAAAAAGTACCCGCATCGACTTTTCGTCGATGCGGGTTCACTGTTTTTTAAAGATTACAGCAAGGAAGTGCCGTCCATTTCTTCGGGTTGCGGGAGGCCTAACAGTTTGAGCATGGTCGGTGCAATGTCCGCCAATCTGCCGCCTTCACGCAGGGTGCAATCGTGACCCACCACGCAGAACGGTACGGGGAAGGTGGTGTGCGCAGTGAACGGCGAGCCGTCCTCCTCGTACATTTTGTCCGCATTGCCATGGTCGGCGGTGATGAGCACTTTACCGCCCATTTTAAGCGTTGCTTCCACCGTTTTGCCAACGCAGGTATCCACCGCTTCCACGGCGGCTTTTGCGGCGTCAAACACACCGGTGTGACCCACCATATCACAGTTGGCATAGTTCAAAATGATAACGTCATAGTTGCCCGATTCAATGCGTTTAACCACCTCGTCGCACACCAAATGTGCGCTCATTTCGGGTTGCAGGTCATAGGTCGCAACTTTCGGGGAGTTGATGAGTGCACGGTCTTCGCCCGCATACTCTTTTTCCACGCCGCCGTTGAAGAAGAAGGTGACGTGTGCATATTTTTCGGTTTCAGCGATGCGCAACTGGGTCAAACCCTTGTCGCTGATGTATTCGCCGAACGTGTTTTTGAGACTTTGCGGTTTGAATGCCACCTGGACGTTGGGCATGGTCGCATCATACTGGGTCATGCACACATAGGTCAGCGGGAAGCAACCGTTTTTGCGTGCGAAACCGTCAAAATCAGGGTCCACAAAGGTGCGGGTGATTTCACGGGCACGGTCGGGGCGGAAGTTGAAGAACACCACCGCATCGTCCGCTTTGATGACACCCTCTTTGCCGGTGCATACCACCGGCATCACGAATTCGTCGGTAACGTCCGCATCATACGAAGCCTGCATAGCGGCAACGGGGTCGGCATTTTGCTCGCCCTCGCCGTATACCATAGCGGCATACGCTTTTTCCACACGTTCCCAACGGTTGTCACGGTCCATCGCATAGTAGCGGCCCATCACGGTCGCAATTTTACCCACGCCGATTTCCTGCATTTTGTTTTGCAGAGCCTCGACAAAGTCTTTGCCGGAAGAAGGCGGCACATCACGGCCGTCCATCAAGCAATGCACGAACACGTTTTGAACGTTGCTCTTTTTCGCCATTTCGAGTAACCCGACCAAATGGTCAAAGTGGCTGTGCACACCGCCGTCGGATAAAAGACCTATCAAATGCAACGCGGCACCGTCTTTTGCGGCAGCGGTCATCGCATTTTTGAGCGCTTCATTTTCAAAGAAAACGCCGTCGTTGATAGCTTTGGTGATGCGGGTGAGTTCCTGATACACCACACGACCTGCACCGATGTTGGTGTGACCCACTTCGCTGTTGCCCATCTGTCCGTCCGGCAAACCGACATCCATGCCGGATGCGCCGATGGTGGTGCAGGGATTCTCTGCAAAAATCTTGGTGAGGTTGGGGGTAGCGGCGGCATCAATCGCATTGCCATAGGTATCCTTATTGATGCCAAAGCCGTCCATGATAATCAGAGTTAAGGGTTTTTTCATAGTCGTTTCCTCCAAAAGAACGGACGGCAAGCCGTCCGTTCTTCGATACAGTTTTTACTTATTTCGCAGCTGCAACGATGGTAGCAAAATCAGCCGCTTTCAAGGAAGCGCCGCCGATAAGGCCGCCGTCAACATCGCTCTGTGCGAGCAAATCTGCCGCATTGCCGGCATTCATGGAACCGCCGTACTGAATGGTCAGTGCTTTTGCAGCATCCGCATCATACAGACCTGCAACCGTCTGACGAATGTGCGCACAAACTTCGTTTGCTTGCTCGTTGGTAGCAGTCAGGCCGGTGCCGATTGCCCACACGGGCTCGTATGCGATAATCACACGGGACAGTTCCTCTTTGGAAACGCCGCCCAGTGCCACTTTCACCTGCATGTCCACGATTTCGGAGGTGATGCCCTGTTCACGTTGTTCGAGGTATTCACCCACGCACAGAATAACGGTCAAACCCGCATCCAATGCCGCACGGGTGCGGTCACGAACGGTCACGTCGGTGTCGCCAAAGTAGGTGCGGCGCTCGCTGTGGCCGAGGATAACGTAGCCAACGCCCATTTCTTTGAGCATGCCCGCAGAGATTTCACCGGTGAACGCACCGGAAGCTGCCCAGTGGCAGTTTTGTGCGGCAACGCCGATGTTGGTGCCTTTGGTGGCTTCCAGAGCAACCGACAGGTCCACAAACGGCACGCCTACAACCACATCACAAGCCGCGTCAGCGACCAAGGGACGAATCGCATCAATCAATTCTTTTGCCTCACTGGGAGTTTTGTTCATTTTCCAGTTGCCGGCGATTACATATTTACCCATTTTCAAATCCTTCTTTCCAAAAACAATTATTTATCGGTCATCGCAGCAATGCCGGGCAGTTCTTTGCCTTCGAGGAATTCGAGGGAAGCACCGCCACCGGTGGAGATGTGGGTCATCTTGTCACCGTAGCCGAGATTGTTCACAGCCGCAGCAGAGTCGCCGCCGCCGATGATGGTGATAGCATCAGAGTCCGCCAACGCTTTGGCAACCGCCAAGGTGCCTTCAGCGAAGCAGGGGTTCTCGAACACGCCCATCGGACCGTTCCAGATAACAGTTTTCGCATTTTTGACTTCTTCTGCAAACAGTTCTCTGGTCTTCGGACCGATGTCCAGACCCATGAGTTCCGCAGACAATTCGCCGACGTTGTATACAGCGGTTTCAACCGGTGCATCAATCGGGTTGGGGAAGTCTTTGGTCATCACGCAGTCGACCGGCAACAAGATTTTGACGCCTTTTTCTTTTGCGCGAGCGAGCATATCTTTGCAGTAGTCGAGTTTCTCGTCGTCCACCAGAGAAGTGCCGATTTCATGGCCGAGTGCTTTCTGGAAAGTGTATGCCATGCCGCCGCCGATGATGAGGGTATCGGCAACGCCCAGCAGGTTTTCAATAACGTTCAGTTTGTCCGAAACTTTTGCGCCGCCCAAGATGGTAACGAACGGGCGAGCGGGGTTGCTGACGGCAGAGCCGAGATATTTCACTTCTTTTGCCATCAAATAGCCGTTAGCGGATTCTTCCACATAGGAAGCCACGCCCACGGTGGAGCAATGCGCACGGTGCGCAGCGCCGAAAGCATCGTTGACAAACAAGTCACACAGAGAAGCGAGTTCTTTGGAGAATGCTTCACCGTTTTTAGTTTCTTCAGCACGATAGCGGGTGTTCTGCAACAGCACCACGTCGCCGTCTTGCATAGCGGCAACCGCTTTTTTCGCATTTTCGCCCACAACGGTGTCGTCAGCGGCAAACACAACGTCTTTGCCCAGTTTCTCAGACAGGCGGACAGCCACCGGTGCCAAGGACAGTTCGGGTTTGGGTTCGCCCTTCGGTTTGCCCAGGTGAGAGCAAAGGATAACCTTTGCGCCGTTGTTCACCAAATACTGAATGGTGGGCAAAGCGGCAACAATGCGGTTTTCATCGGTAATGACACCCGCTTTGAGCGGCACGTTAAAGTCGCAACGAACCAAAACACGTTTGCCGGCAACCTGTAAATCTTCTACGTTTTTCTTGCTCAAATAGCTCATTTTTACAACTCCCTTTCTTCATAAAACAGACGGTCAATTGTTTGAAAACCAACAAATGTGCCGCCCAAAAATATCCACCTTGTATTTTAACCGATTTTACGGCGTTTTGCAAGTGTTTTTCTTATTTTCAATAAGAATTATACCGATACCAACCGCAAACCTTTTGGGTAACGGTTTTTCAGTCTGCCGCCGGACACTTTTCCGAACCCGCACACCGCACCGCCGATACAAACGGCGGTATAGCCGTTTTCGCCGTCACAAGCGATTTCCTCGCCGTGTAAAAACGCACGTGCCGCCGCACTGTCGGCGGGGAGGGTGAGCATTCGTCGACAATTCGTCGCATCAGCGGCCGCAAATGCCGCATGACACGGTTCTAACCGTCCTTTTTTGATTTCGGCAAGTGCCACCCCCGCACACAACACGCCGCAACCGTGCAAAGCGGGCAGGTCGGGTGGTAACAAACGCACCGTTTCTCCCACCTGTACGGATATGCCGTACATTTGGTCAGTGAAACAATCGGCATACAGCGTTTCCGCTTGCTTTGTGAGGGCATCCGCACGAGGATACACGTATTTAGCCGGTGCGCCGCCAAGCGCATCCTCCCTCTTTTTGAAAGCGGCGATGAAATGCCCTTCGCCGCCGTGGTAGGGGAAAATGCGGCGGGTGGCGGCGGGGGTATATCTCCCCTCTTCCACCGCCTCATCAAACGGTGCTACACGGTCAAACGCAAACCCCGGCTGACCGAACTCCATCGCAATTTCCAGCGGTTCTAAATCGGGGCGATGTTCCAACAACCACGCCACCGTGCATTCGTTTTCTTCGGGTGCAAAGGTGCAGGTGGAATACACCAATCGTCCGCCCGCACGCACCATATCGGCGGCATGCAACAGTATCTCCCGCTGGCGCTCGGCGCACATTTGCACGTTTTGTTCGCTCCAACAGTTGAGTGCGTCGGGTTCTTTGCGGAACATCCCTTCGCCCGAACACGGCGCATCCACCAGTACCGCATCAAAAAAGGCGGGGAGATTTTGCGATAACTGCTCTGCAGCGGCGTTGGACACCACCACGTTACGCACACCGCATCGCTCGATATTCTGTTCTAAAATGCGGGCACGTTTTTTGACGTATTCGTTGCACCACAACAACCCTTCGCCTTGCATAAAAGCAGCAATCTGGGTGGACTTGCCGCCGGGAGCGGCACACAAATCGAGCACTTTTTCATTGGGTTTCGGGTCAAGCACCGTCACCGCCGACGAGGCGGACGGTTCTTGCATGTAATAAGCGCCCGCATGAAACAGCGGGTCACTGCCCGCTTTGTGCGGGGTGTCGAGATAAAAACTGTTTTGCGCAAACGGTGCGGCTGTCAGCGGGGCGGGAAACTGCTCGTACAATTTTTCCGCCGACAGTTTCAGTGTGTTGACACGCACACCACGGCGCAGCGGTAGTTGGTAACTCTCCAAAAACCGTTCAAAGTCGTCCCCCAACAACCGTTCCATTCGTTCTAAAAACCGTTGCGGTAGCTGCATCGTTTCACCTCACAAACAAAAGTCCGTTTTGCAACACAAAACGGACTTTTCCTCTTTTTATATACGCTCAAAATCCACCATCGACACCGTTTCTTGCAAGCGTTTGGCGTATCCCATAAACAACGATGCGCCTTCTTGCTCGGTGGTGTCATCGCCGGCACATCCGCACAAAGCGGCATACACCGCACCCACTTTGCCCGCAGGCAACGCATCCGGCGTGCTGCCGTCAACAGCCATGCGATAGAACGTGAACGCACCCAAACGGTGCATGGTGATTTCAAAATCGGGTAACAAATCCCGCAACCGTGCAAAGAACGTACCACGTGCAGTCTGCGCAAGCAGTGCGTCGGTTACGAGTAAACCGCCGATGAAATCCGCAGTGAACGCAAACAACATCTGTTGTTGCAACTGCTTGGCGGGATCATTATTTTGCAAAGTCAGTAACTGCTGTGCCAAATTCTTGCCCAGACGATGTGCACGGTCGATGTTGCCACAGTCCTTGTGCGCACGCCATTCCGCAGTGTCGTCCACCTGAACGCTCTGCTCCTCGCCCACAATTTTCATGTCTTCATCGTTTGCAAAATTACACATACCTTTATCCCCTTTCGGTATAAAGTGCATCTTCTACTGCCAAAGCCAATTGGTCGGGGCAGGAAGTGCCTCTGCCATTACAATCAATGCCTTTGAGTCGTTTGACAACCTCATTGACGTCCATGCCTTCCACGAGAGAGGCAATGCCTTTGGTGTTGCCGTTACAGCCGCCGACAAACCGCACGTTTTGCAGCTTGCCGTCTTCAATATCAAACGTGATTTCACGCGAACAGGTGCCGCGTGTACGAAAATGATGCGTCATAGCATTTCCTTTCAGGCGCGTTTATATGCCAGCAAAGCGGCAGCCGCTTCATCTTCCACAGCGGTACTGCCCACCGCACGAGCAGTTTTACCGTACATGCCGTGGAAATCCGAGCCGCCGGTGATGAGCAGGTCATGCGCTTTGGCAAACGCGCGCAACGTTTCTTTTTGCTCGTCGGTGTGGGAATGGTGGTCGGTTTCGATACCGTCGAGCAACCCCTCTTCCACCAACGCATGCATCAAATCGATGCTATCGTATGCATACGGATGCGCCAGCACCACCACGCCGCCTGCGGCGTGTACCAAGTCGATGACTTCACGCACGTCGGGATACTCAATTTGCACCCGTGCCACGCCTTTTTCGTCACCGAACAAGCGGTCATATGTATTACCGAAGATACTATCGGTATAGCCCGCTTCCAACAAAGCGTGCATGATATGTTGTTTGTAAACCGCAGCAGAACCGGTCGCACAGCGTACCACCATTTCCGGCACGATGGGATAGTACCGCATCACCTTGCGCAACATTTCGGTCGCCGCTTTCTTGCGGGCTTCCAAAATGCGATGGCACAATCCTTCCAAACGAGCAACTGTTTCACAGTTGTAGCACAAAAGGTGCACCCGTCTGCCTGTAGCAGAGTCAACGGCGGATAATTCTGCACCGGGGATGACGGTGATACCCAGTCGTTTGCCGATGTTCACGCCGCGTACAGCGCCCGCAAACGTATCGTGGTCTGTAATCGCGATGGCAGAAAGACCTCGCCGTTTGGCGAGAGAAATCAATTCTTCAATACCGACCGAGCCGTCGGACATTCTGGTATGACAGTGCAAATCGCAAGACACCGTACACACACCCCCGTTTCTGAATAATAATCGATAGCCAAATCATATACAGTATACCATTTTTTAGCCTGAAAAACAAGAAAAAAATTCAAATCGGCAACATTGTGATTTTTTTGCGTTAAAGCGAAAAAAATTTGTCAAAAATGTCATTTTTATACAAAATATACATGGTTTATTCAAAAAATACAAACCCTCTTCGCAGGGCGAAAAGAGATGGGAGGGGATAAGAAGTGAAGAGTGAAAAAGTAAAAAATCCCGTTCTCAAAAGAGAACGGGATTTTTTGGAGCGGCTTACGAGGCTCGAACTCGCTACCTCCACCTTGGCAAGGTGGCGCTCTACCAGATGAGCTAAAGCCGCAGATTTTCGGTGCGTGAAGTATAGTATCATAAACCCGCACCGCTTGTCAAGTGTCTTTGTTGATTTTTTTATAAACGGAAATCTTCTTCGCTGTATGCCGCCAAGGACGGTTGCCGCACCGGCACACGTTTGAGCGGGTCATATTTGAAACGGCGACAGTGATGATAAAGCGGCACGATGCCTTTTTTCACGCACAATGCCGAGCGGTTATCCGCACTGCGACGGGCGCGCGCACAATATTCACAACAAGGCGGAATATCGTTGCCGTACAGACGTCGTTTCATCACTGTCCCTCCCCTTTTACAAGTCTTATCTTTCTTATACCACAATTATCGACGTTTGGCAATCTTTTTTTCGCTGCCCAACATCACAGTCACACACATAGCGAGCATGGCGAGTGACACGGCGGGGGTAGCGGTGAACCATTCCAACCGTGCCGTGCCGCTTGCTAGCGTTTGCAACGGTAGTGGAACAGAGTGATATAAAACCGCAGTGAGCAACCCGCCGAGCAAGCCGTGCAACACACGAAACAAGCAGAACCGTCGCAGTGCGGCGGGATACGCTTGCAACAGCGCACGCACCTGACACTGCACCGACAGTCCGCCAAATCCCAAGAAAAATCCAAGCAAAAACATGGACGGCGTATCCTCTCCCGCCAGTTGTACGCAACCGCTCCCCACCTCCAACAGCCCGCTAAACAAGGCGGGTACGCCGGTCAGTGTTTGAAAGGCGGTGGACACCCTTGCGGCGTCGGATATGGACAACACCACCGCGAACAATAGCACAAATCCGCACATATACAGCAGTGACAACGCCGCACTGTTGACGGCGGCGGCAAAGGCGGAGCCGAGCGGTAATGCCGACCTGTGTGCAGACGACGAGGTGGGTGCGGGCGGCGGTAAAAATCGTGCTTGCACCACCCCGATGAGCAAAGCAGCAAGCACGTGTGCGGCATACAACAGCCACCCTATCCGCACATCACCGAGCAAAACGGCACCCACGGCAGACACCGCAAAAGCGGGACCTGCATTCACGCAAAAATGCAACATTTGTGCCGCTTGGGATTCGGTGATTTGACGACGGGACAGCAGTTGTTCTATTGCGACTGCACCCGCGGGGTACCCGCCCACCATGGACAGTAAAATCGGCAGCGCACAGCATCCCGGCAATCGAAACAGCCACCGTGTCGGGCGGGCAAGCAGACGGCCTACCGCATCGCTCAGTCGCAATCGCATAAATGTGCCCACCAGCACCATGAACGGTAACAGCGACGGAATGATGACCGTGCCGCACAGGGACAGTCCCCTCGATACACCGGTTACTGCGGCGGGCGTATACAAAAACACTGCCGCACCCGCCAACGAAAGCAGCACCACACTCGCCATCCCTTGCACCTTACGTTTCACGGCACTCACCCCCTCATATGCAATTTGTATGTCTACCCTTTTTGCAATATGCCGTGCAGACATGAACGCACGGGGCTTTGCATAGAGATATAAGAGAAAAAGGAGGGTGCTTTGTATGCTAAAAGCGAAACGGCGGTGGCTCCGACAGATAGAAAGCGCCGTATCTTTGCCGCAAGGCACACTGTATCGTGCTTTGTATATGGAATTTTCTGCAAATCGGCGGGTGGTGGTCAACGGCTGTTGTCGTATCGGCAGATACGAGCAAAACATCGTCACGCTGGAAACGGTGGACGGCACGGTGACATTCGAGGGGGATGCGCTGTGCATCGAATGTATCGAAAACGGTGGTGCGGTGGTCAGCGGAAACATTTGCACCGTTTCTTTTGGGGAGTAGGCAATGAACGTGTTGGATTTTTTCAAAGGGTACGTCCGTTTTTACGGCGAGGGTGGGTTTCCTGAACGGTTTCTAACCGAGGCGAGCGCACGGGGACTGCACGTGACCGATACCAAACGGCAAGGGGAAACCTTTTTCGCAACCATACCCGCCGCAGAATATGCCCGTCTGCGCCCGCTGGCAAAACGTGCTTGTATCCGCTTGCGGATATACCGCAAATACGGCTTGTATTTTCGGTTGTTCCCCTATCGCAAGCGAGCGGGGGTGCCCGTAGGGCTGCTGCTGGGGGCAGTGCTGCTGTATACCCTATCCGGCAGAATTTGGATCGTGCAGGTAGACACCACAGCGGCCGTGGACACCGCCGCCATACTGCAAGCGGTGGAAAAACAAGGGGTGTACGTCGGGTGTCGCATCAAAGACGTGGATATGCAGTCACTGCGCTTGCACGCATTGTCGGATTTGGAAGAAATGGTGTATGTTTCGGTCAACCCGTCGGGATGCGTCGCACGGGTGACGGTCAACAAGCGTGACCCTGCTCCCGACATCATGGATTTCCACGATGATTTTTCCAATCTCGTTGCCGCCAGAGACGGTACCATTCTCTCCACCGACGTACACAGCGGGCAAGCTGCCGTGAAAGTCGGCGAAGGGGTGAGCGCAGGCACACTGCTGGTCAGCGGTACGGTGGAAAGCGCCGCCGGTAACCTGTATTTGCACCGTGCAAGCGGGAAAATCATCGCCAAAACTTCCCGCACACTTTCCGCCTTCGTTCCCTTTTCCGAACAACAACTGCAACCCACAAGCACGGTGGTGGACCGTGTGTGTTTTCGGTTTTTGAAATGGGATATGCCGCTCTTTTCCGCAGTGGCGTTGCCCGACACCTACCGTGTGGAGAAAACCGCACATCTGCTCAAAACCGACACGCTCACCCTACCTATCGGATGGTTGCACGAGCGGTATACCCGCCTGCAACCCACCACCGTCACCCGCTCGGAAGCGGAAGCAAAAACGCTTGCCGCACAACAACTGGAACAGCAATTGCAAGACCTTGCAATTGCCGGGGTAGAGGTGATAGAAACGCTTCAAACAACCGAACAAATCACAAAAGACGGCATCACCATCACCCACACACTGCAGTGCGTGGAAGATATTGCAAAAGAGGTGCCGTTGCAGTTTGCGGATAACTCTCAAAAAATTCCAAAAAACTGATGACAACGATTAAAATTTTTGGTATACTATGTAGGAATAAAATTAAAGGGGAAGTATATGGCAGAACAAATCGTGGCAATCGACCGTATGGAACAAGCGGTTTCTCTGTTCGGCAGTTTCGACCAAAACGTGCGGTTGATTGAACAGCATTTTCATGTGGATATTGTCAACCGTGACACCGCCGTGAAGATCAGTGGTGAAGATTTGGCGGTTTCCAAAGCAGCACGTGCGGTGGAAGGGTTGTTGCAACTGCTCGCCAGAGGCGAACAACTCACCGAACAAAACGTGCGCTACGTGCTCACCCTCGTGGACGAGGATGCGGTGGAACAACTGCCGCAACTGAGCAGCGGTAATATCTGTGTCACCGTCAAGGGTAAACCGCTCAAACCCAAAACGCTCGGACAAAAACGCTATACCGATGCGATTGCAAAAAACACGGTGGTATTGGGCGTGGGACCTGCGGGTACGGGTAAGACCTATCTAGCAGTGGCAATGGCGGTCAGTGCATACCGTGCCAAAGCGGTCAACCGCATCATCCTCACCCGCCCCGCCGTTGAAGCGGGCGAAAAACTCGGATTTTTGCCCGGTGACCTGCAAGCCAAGATCGACCCCTACTTGCGCCCGCTGTACGACGCGTTGTTTGATATGCTGGGCAGTGAGAATTTCCAGAAATATTTAGAGCGTGGTGATATTGAAATCGCACCGCTCGCGTATATGCGCGGACGCACGCTGGACGACAGTTTCATCATTCTGGACGAAGCGCAAAACACCACCCCCGAACAAATGAAAATGTTTTTGACCCGTTTAGGTTTCCGTTCCAAAATGGTGGTGACCGGTGACGTCACCCAAATCGACCTGCCGGACGGGAAACGCAGCGGTCTGAAAGAAGCCATGAAAATTTTGGACGGCGTACAAGACGTCGCCGTTTGCCGTTTCTCCGAAAAGGACGTTGTGCGGCACGAATTGGTGCAACGCATCATTGCCGCTTATGAAAAATATGAAAACGTGAAAGATAAGCCCACCAACCCCGCGACCAAAAAAGGAAAGAAAAACGATGGAAAAAGTCAAAGTAAACATTGAAAACAGACAAAAAGCATTCACCATCCCCACCGGTATGCGACTGCTGATGCGTCGTTGCTGTGTTGCCGTGTTGCAGATGGAAGAGTTTGCCGACAAGGCGGAAGTGGATATCACGGTTGTGGATAACGACCAAATCCGTGTCATCAACAACGAACAGCGCCGCATCGACGCCGTGACCGACGTGTTGTCTTTTCCGCTGGGCGAGAACGGTGTGTATGATAAAAACCCCGCCACCAACGCCGCAATGCTGGGGGATATTGTGATTTCGGTGCAACGTGCCGCCGAACAAGCAGAACAGTTTGGCCATTCCCTGCAACGTGAGGTGGGGTATCTCACCGTCCATTCCATGTTGCATTTGCTGGGATATGACCACGTGAACGGCGGGTTGGAAGCCGTGCGTATGCGGGAAAAAGAGGAGCAGGTGATGACCTCGCTGGGACTCCCCCGCAATTTTAGTTATACCATGGAGGAAACCGTGTGATGTCTCAAACTACCACTTGTTTTATCGCCATTGTCGGCAGACCCAACGTGGGTAAATCTTCTTTGCTGAATTTCATGGTGGGCAGCAAAGTCGCCATCGTGTCGGACAAGCCCCAAACCACCCGCACCCGTATCATGGGTGTGCGCACCGACGGCGACTGTCAATTGGTGTTCACCGACACCCCCGGCCAACATCGTGCACATAATAAATTAGACGAGTTTATGCGCCGTTCCATCAGCGAAGCAATGAGCGGTGTGGAAGTGTGTCTGGTGGTGGCAGAGCCGACAGCGCAAATCAGCGACGAAGAAAAAAGTCTGTTGCGCCGTTTGCAAAACGACGGCACACCTGCGGTGCTCGCTATCAACAAAACCGATACCGTCGAAGACAAGACCCGCTTGCTTGCCGTGATGGATATGTGGCAACAAGCGTTCGCATTTGACAGCATCTTCCCCGTTTGCGCCAAATCGGGCGACGGCGTGGAGGAATTGCTCACACATCTGCGCACCTTCGCAGTACAAAGCCCGCACTTTTTCCCCGACGATGCACTCACCGACCAACCCGAACGTGTGTTGGCGGCAGAGGTTATCCGCGAGAAAATGTTGCATCTGTTGCAACAC
This sequence comes from Acutalibacteraceae bacterium, assembly GCA_045634325.1. GTDB lineage: Bacteria > Bacillota > Clostridia > Oscillospirales > Acutalibacteraceae > URNF01. Next base: position 19,687 of record JAZRAA010000050.1, read on the forward strand.
GAAGTGCCGCACGGTATTGCGGTGGTGATTGAACAATGGGAAGAACGTGAAACCACGAGCGGTGAAGCTATCATCGACTTGGATGCGGTAATCGTGTGTGAACGAGATTCCCACAAAGGCATCGTCATCGGTAAACGTGGTGCCATGCTCCGTCAAATCGGCACCGCCGCCCGCACCGAACTGGAAGAAATTTTAGACAGTAAAGTGAATTTGCAGTGCTGGGTCAAAGTGCGGGAAGATTGGCGAAACCGCGCCGGACAACTGCAAAATTTTGGATACACCATGTAAATACTTCCACGATTGTGCGCCCCCTTTTTTCACATACTAACGGTGTCAAAAGGAGGGTGCGTATGGACGACAAAGAGTTGTGGGAGGCGTTTAAGAAAACGGGTCGAGTCGCCGACTATCTGCGCTATCGTGGTGTGGATATCTATGCGGCGACCAATGCCGTTACGAAGGAGGAGTCGCAAGGTGCAAACAAACCGAGAGCCCAGGCAAGCCCTCACCACCGAGGGACTCATCATTCGGGAATTTAACGGCGTCGGAGAAGCCGACCGTTTTATCACCGTTTTAACCAAAGAAAAAGGCGTTGTCCGTGCCGCCGTGCGTGGCGCACGCCGTATCAAAAGTCGGTCGGGTGCTGCGACCGGCCTTCTTATGTTCTCCCGCTTGCGACTGATGGTCGGGCGGGATACATACGTTGTGGAGGATGCACAACCGCTCAAAACGTTTTTCGGGTTGCGAGAAGATATTGAAAAAACCGCACTCGCACAATATTTTTGTGAGTTGGCGGGTGCGCTTTGTCCAGCCGACGAACCCGCTCCCGATACATTGCAACTGCTGTTGCGTGCATTACAGTATATAGAAGGCAACACCCGCCCCCCGCTGTTACTCAAAGCGGCGGTGGAATGGCGGTTATTATGCGAAGCGGGGTATATGCCCGCATTGAACGGCTGTGCCGTGTGCGCACAACCCGACTGTGCGCATTTCTCGGTTGCGGCGGGGCAACTGTACTGTCCCGACCACATCGCTGCGGACACCGTGCCGTTGTCGGCGGGAACACTCGCCGCCATGCGCTTTGTCGCCACCTGTCCCATCGAAAAATGTTTGCAGTTTTCATTGGGCGAATCCTCTTTGCAACAGTTTGCGCAAGTTGCCGAAACCTTTTTGAAAGCGCAACTGGGGCGCAGTTTTAAAACACTCGAATTTTATCATACGATAGGATGATTGCGTGCAACACCAATACCGTGTACTCGAACTGGATAAAATCCTCGACCGCCTCGCCGCACAGACTGCAGGCGAGGACGTCGCACTTGCCGCGCGGGCACTGCGTCCCGCGGTACATATCGATGAAGTATGCCGCCTGTTAGACGAAACCGATGATGCCGCTCGTTTAATGGCTTCTTTCGGTGCGCCTTCTTTCGGACAATTGCACAGCTGTGACGATTCTCTCAAACGTGCCGCTTCGGGTGCCATGCTCTCCCCCAGAGAATTGTTACAAATCGCCGCATTACTGCGCAGTGTGCGGGAAGTGGAAACATGGCGTAAACATTGCAGTGGTGTTGAAACGGTACTGGATGACCGTTTTCGTGCATTATCCCCGCTTAAATATTTAGAAGAAAAAATCGGCAGTACCCTGCCGCACGAGGACGAGGTAGCGGATAACGCTTCCCCCGCCTTGCACGATATTCGCCGTAAGATGCGTGCCGCGGCTTCCAAGGTGCGTGAACAACTGGATAAAATCATTCATTCCGCAACCACCCAAAAATATCTGCAAGAACCCATTGTCACCATTCGTGACGGCAGATACGTGGTGCCGGTGCGTATTGAACACCGCAGTAACGTGGCGGGATTGGTGCACGACACCTCCTCGTCGGGTGCTACCGTGTTCATCGAACCGATGGCGGTGGTGGAAACCAACAACGAACTGCGCCTGCTCGCTTCCCGTGAACAAGCGGAGATTGAACGTATTTTAGCGGAATTGTCAGCCGAGGTAGGAAACTTCGCAGACAGTATTTCTGCCGATTATGCACTGCTGGTGGAACTCAACCTCATTTTTGCCAAAGCACGATTGGCGTATGCGATGAAAGGCACAAAACCCCACGTCACGAGCGACGGGCATCTCGTCCTCAAAGGTGCACGCCACCCGCTCATCGACCCCGAAAAAGTGGTGCCCATCGACGTGGAACTGGGCGGGGCGTTTGACACGTTGGTGATTACCGGCCCCAACACCGGCGGTAAAACGGTTACCTTGAAAACCGTCGGTTTGCTGACACTCATGACCATGTGCGGTTTATTACCGCCCGTGAAAGACGGCAGTCAGATTGCGGTTTTTCGCAATTTGCTTGTGGACATCGGTGACGAACAATCCATTGAACAGTCACTGTCCACCTTCTCGGCGCACATGACCAATATCATCCGCATTTTGAACCAAGCGGATACACAAGCCCTTGTACTGATGGACGAAGTGGGTGCGGGTACCGACCCGATTGAAGGCGCGGCACTTGCCGTTTCCATTTTAGAAAGACTGCGTGAAAAGGGCAGTCGTGTGATTGCCACCACCCACTACGCTGAACTCAAAGCATTTGCGATTGAAACGGCGGGGGTGGAAAACGGCAGTTGTGAATTCGACGTCGCTTCCCTGCGCCCGACCTATCGATTGCTCATCGGCACACCGGGGCGTTCCAACGCATTTGCCATCGCCACCAAGTTGGGTATGGATACACGGTTGGTGGAACGTGCGCAAGGGTTGGTTTCCGCAGACGACCGCCGTTTAGAAGCGGTAGTGGCGGAACTGGAAAGCCGTCGCGGTGAACTGGAAAAACAGCTCGCCGCCGCCAAAGCGGATGCACTCGCCGCCGCAAACAAAGCAGAAAATTTGCAAAAGCATTTGGAATCCCTCGAAACACAACGCATGGAAGCGTTGGAACAAGCCAAAGCGCAAGGCAGACGTCTGCTCGAAAAAGCACGTGCCGAAGCGGAAGCGTTGCAAGCGGAGTTAAAAGAAATCCGCAAACAAAAACGCAAACACACCGCATTGTTGGAAGCCGAAAGTCAATTGCGCACACGGTTGAAAGCGTTGGACGAGCAACTTGACCCTGTCATTTCCCAAAAAGACGACGGCTATGTTCTCCCACGAGCGTTGCAGGTGGGGGATGCGGTTATATTGCGGGATATCGAAAAACAAGCGGTGGTCACTGCTCTGCCCAGCGGCGACCAAGTGGAAGTGCAACTAGGTGTTATCCGCACCCGCACCCCGCTTTCCAACATCAAGTTAGCACCCGACAAAAAACCCGCTTCTCCCACGGGCAAACCCAAAAAGACGGCGGGCGGCGTGGGACTTGCTTCCCGCATGGAACGCAGTGCGGCAACCGACCTTGATTTGCGTGGTATGAACGCAGAAGAAGCGCTACTCGAAGTGGATATGTTTATCGACAACGCCGTGATGGCGGGTTTAGAACGGCTCACCATCATTCACGGCAAGGGTACAGGCGTGTTGCGTGCCGCCGTACAACAACATCTCAGACGGCATCCGTCGGTCAAGGGATACCGCCTTGGCACTTTCGGTGAAGGCGAGATGGGTGTGACCGTGGTGGAACTGAAATAATATTGTCAACCACGTCAAAACGTGGTAGAATAGCCTTTATAATCTCTAAATTATAGGAGTTGACACGTAAAATGGGACTGTTGAAAGCCCTTTTCGGTGATTACAGCGCGAAAGAAATCAAACGGATTCGTCCGCTGTGTGATAAAGTGCTCGCACTGGATGAAACCTACCGTGCGATGAGCACCGAAGAACTCAAAAACCAAACCAACATTTTAAAAGAACGTCTCAGAAACGGTGAAACCACCGATGATATTCTGCCCGAAGCGTTTGCGACCTGCCGTGAGGCTTCTGCACGTGTACTGGGTATGCGCCATTTCCCCGTACAGATTTTGGGCGGTATCATTCTGCACCAAGGACGCATTGCGGAAATGCGGACAGGTGAGGGTAAAACGTTGGTTGCGACCTTGCCCGCCTACCTCAACGGTTTGACGGGAAAAGGCGTGCACATCGTCACCGTCAACGACTATCTTGCCCGCCGTGACAGTGAATGGATGGGCAAAGTGTACCGCTATTTAGGTCTTAGCGTCGGTCTTATCGTGCACGGTTTGGATAACGACCAGCGCCGAGAAGCGTATGCCGCCGATATCACCTACGGCACCAACAACGAGATGGGATTTGACTATCTGCGTGACAACATGGTGGCGTATAAAGAACAACTGGTACAAAGAAAACACCATTTCGCCATCGTGGACGAGGTGGACTCCATTTTGATTGACGAAGCACGTACCCCGCTCATCATTTCGGGGCACGGCGACAAATCGTCCGAATTGTATACCCAGGCCGACCAGTTTGCCAAACGCTTGCGTGCGTTCCGTATCAAAGAAATGGACACCAAAAAAGAACAGGACTCGGTGGACGGCGACTATATCGTGGACGAAAAAGCCCGTACCGCCACCTTGACCCGTGCGGGTGTGGAAAAAGCGGAAAAATGGTTCCACGTGGACAATTTGATGGATATGGAAAACGTCACTTTGTTGCACCACATCAACCAAGCCATCAAAGCATACGGCGTGATGAAACGAGACGTGGATTACGTGGTGAAAGACGACCAAGTGTTGATTGTAGACGAGTTTACGGGTCGTTTGATGCTGGGCAGACGGTATAACGAGGGGCTGCACCAAGCAATCGAAGCCAAAGAGGGCGTGAAAGTCGAGCGGGAAAGCAAAACGCTCGCCACCATTACGTTCCAAAACTATTTCCGTTTGTATGAAAAGCTGTCGGGCATGACCGGTACGGCGAAAACCGAGGAAAACGAGTTTAACGAGATTTATCACTTGGACGTTATCGAAATCCCCACCAACAAGCCGGTTGCACGTGAGGATTTGTCCGATGTTATCTATAAAACCGAAAAAGCGAAATTCCGTGCGGTGATTGCGCAAATCGAGCAGTGCCACGCACGCAAACAACCCGTTTTGGTGGGTACGGTTTCCATTGAAAAATCCGAATACCTGTCCCGCTTGCTCAAAACCAAGGGTATCCCGCACGAAGTGCTCAATGCAAAATACCACGAAAAAGAAGCGCAAATCGTGGCGCAGGCGGGTAAACTTGGCGCTGTCACCATTGCGACCAACATGGCGGGTCGTGGTACCGATATTATGCTGGGCGGTAACCCCGAATTCATGGCGAAAGCGCAAATGCGCGCCGACGGCGTTCCCGAAGAACTCATTGCGGAATCCACCGCATACGGTGAAACCGACAACGCAGATATTCTTGCCGCGCGAGAAACGTTCCGCAAATTACATGATAAATATAAAGACGAAATCAAACCCGAAGCGGATGCCGTGCGTGCTGCGGGCGGTCTGTTTATTCTCGGTACAGAACGGCACGAATCCCGCCGTATTGACAACCAGTTGCGTGGTCGTGCAGGCCGTCAGGGCGACCCCGGTGCTTCCCGTTTCTATCTGTCGCTCGAAGATGATTTGATGCGTCTGTTCGGCGGTGAACGCATCGACAACATGATGAATATGCTGGGCGTCAGCGAGGATATGCCGATTGAAAACGCCCTGCTCACCAAAACCATCGAAAACGCACAAAAACGTGTGGAGGAACGCAATTTCAGTATCCGCCGTGACGTGCTCAAATACGACGACGTGATGAACCGTCAGCGTGAAATCATCTACGGCCAGCGCAGACAGGTGCTGGACGACCAAAATATGCACGATACCGTTTGGAAAATGGTGGAAAGCACCATCAGGGAAACGGTGGAACAGTTTACGGTGGGCGACGACCACACCGCTTGGAACCTCAATAGCCTCCGTGCGCATTTTGCGGGATGGCTGACAAACGACGACGATTTCCGTTATACCGACCAACAGTTAGAGGATGTGGAAAACGGCGAGATTTATGAGTTGTTACTCGACCGTGCTCAAAAATCGTATGCGGAAAAAGAAGCGTTGCTCGGTGAACGCATGCGGGAAGTGGAACGCTCGGTGCTGTTGCGCACGGTGGATAACTACTGGATGGAACACATCGACAACATGGACCAGTTGCGTGGCGGTATCCATCTGCGTGCCTACGGTCAACACGACCCGGTTGTAATGTATCGCTTGGAAGGCTTTGAAATGTTTGAACAGATGGTCAATTCCATTCGTGAGGACACCGCACGGTTGTTGTTATCGTTGCAAATCAAGTCGAACAACGACCAAATGGAACGCAAACAAGTGATGCACGCCACCGCCGCCAACGTCGGCGGGGATACTAGCGAGAAAAAACAACCCGTTCGCAAAACCGCCGCCCAGAAAATCGGCAGAAATGACCCCTGCCCATGCGGAAGCGGTAAGAAATATAAAAAATGCTGCGGCAGCAGTGACACATAAAAAGGAGACTGAACCGTGAAATTAGGTATTGTCGGATTGCCCAACGTCGGCAAATCCACCCTCTTTAACGCTATCACCAACGCAGGTGCGCAAAGCGCCAACTATCCGTTCTGCACCATCGACCCCAACGTCGGTGTGGTGTCGGTGCCGGATGAACGGTTAGACGTGCTGACCAAAATGTATAACCCCGCCAAAGTCACCCCCGCTGTTATCGAATTCGTGGACATTGCGGGTCTGGTGAAAGGTGCTTCCAAGGGCGAGGGTCTTGGCAACAAATTCCTCGCCAACATTCGTGAAGTGGATGCTATCGTGCACGTGGTGCGTTGTTTTGATAACGATGACATCATCCACGTTGACGGCAGTATTGATGCCTTGCGGGACATGGAAACCATCAACTTGGAACTCATTTTCGCCGATATGGAAATGGTGGAACGCCGTTTGGAACGCACCACCAAAATGCTTAAAGGCGATAAATCCTTGCAGGCGGAAGTGGATTTCCTCAAACGTGTTTTAGAAACACTCGAAGCGGGGAAACCCGCACGTGTGGTGGATTGCACCCCCGAAGAAGAAGCGTTTTTGCAGTCGCTCACCCTGCTCACCGCTAAAAAAATCATCTATGCCGCCAACCTGTCCGAAAACGATTTTGCGGGCGGCGACCCCACCGGCAACGCCAACTATCAAAAGGTGGCCAAAGCCGCTATGGAAGAAGGCGCAGAGGTGTTGCCGATTTGTGCACAGATGGAAGCGGACATTGCAGACATGGACGAAGAAGAAAAAGCCATGTTCTTGGAAGAATTGGGACTCACCCATTCGGGACTTGACCGCTTAATCCAGAAAAGTTACAATCTTTTGGGGCTGATTTCCTATCTCACCGCAGGTCCCACCGAGGTGCGTGCATGGACCATCACCGACGGTACCCGTGCGCCGCAAGCGGCGGGTAAAATCCACACCGATTTCGAGCGTGGCTTTATCCGTGCGGAAGTGGTCGCCTATACCGACCTTGTCGCGTGCGGCTCGATGACCGCCGCAAAAGAAAAAGGTCTTGTGCGGTCGGAAGGCAAAGAATACGTGATGAAAGACGGCGACGTGGTGTTGTTCCGCTTTAACGTATAATATAAGGTATATAAAAAGAGACGGATTGCAAACGCAATCCGTCTTCTTTTATGTTTCTTTATGCTTTGCCGCCTTTGGCACCTTTGACACCGCCAAAACCCGCCAAAATATTGCTTTCATACGAGAAGGTGAGCGCCGCACGGTCACGCTGACGTTTGAACGCAATGGCAACCAAGCGGTCCATCAACGCATCAAACGGCACACCCGCCGCTTCCCACAAATAGAAAGACAGCGAACCGGGAATGGTGTTGATTTCGTTGACCCACACCTCGCCCGTTTCCTTGTCGTTTAAGAAATCCACACGAGAAACGCCCGCACAACCGAGCGCTTTAAAGGTCTGCACCGCAAGCGCTTGCACCTGCTCGGTCATGCCGTCGGGCAATTCGGCGGGGCAACGGCGTTTTAATGACGTCATGCCGGCAGATTTACTGCCCGCCTTACTGCCTTCCCCGCTCAAATATTTATCGCCAAACGACAGGATATCCCCTGCACCGAGCGGTTCTTCACACACCGAAGCTATCGCATCGTCTGCATCACCCAGCACCGCACAGTTGATTTCACGCAGATTTTCCACCGCTCGTTCCACCAATACACGATCCGCAAACCCAATCGCATCGTCCATCGCTTTCATTAGGCTGTCTCGGTCTTTGGCTTTGGCGATACCCACCGACGAGCCGAGGTTGACCGGTTTGACAATCACCGGATACCCAAACGTGCTTTCGATTTCGTCGAGCACCGCCGCACTGTCGGCGGCATACGCTTTGGCGTTATATTTCTTGGCGGGCAGAACGGGGATACCCGCATCTGCCAACACCGCTTTCATCAAATATTTATCCATACCCGCCGCCGACGAGGTGACGTCGCACGCCGCATACGGTACGCCCAGCATTTCGAGCAACCCCATCAGCGTGCCGTCTTCCACGTTGGTGCCATGCACCACGGGAATCGCAACCTCAAACGAAGCTATCACCGCTTTGCCGAATTTCGGGGCGGGATACCGCACCACGTCTACGCCTTTTTCGCCTTTGACCAACACAACCTGTGTGGCAGTTTTCAAGCAGGCGGTCATATCTTTATAAATCGCCACATCGCCCAGTTTTTCACCGGTGTAAAAACGGTTGTCTTTGGAGATGTAGATAGGCAACACATCATATTTTTCACGGTTCAAAGCGGCAAACGCTTGCAAACCCGATATAATGGACACTTCATGTTCCACACTGTTTCCGCCGAACAATACCGCTACTTTCGTTTTCATGCTGCTAAACTCCTTTAAAAATTATCCGGTAAATCGTTTTCCAGTAACACAATTTGTTTTTGGGTTTGGGGCAGGGCGGCTACGTACTGTAAGCCGTCCTGTAACGTTTTCGCCACGTACAGATTTTCCTCTTTGAAACCCGCAGACAACAACCCCTCTTTGAGCGGCGGCGCTTGTCGCTCGCCGACCAACACGGCAATATCGCATTTATCTGCGGCATATGCACCCAGTTCACGATTGAGTGCTTTCTGACGGTCGCCCAATTCCACCATGCCGGGTGTCACCAATACACGACGTGCCTCAAACAACGATAACGTATCCAGCGCACTCTTAAATCCTGCGGGATTGGAGTTGTACGCATCGTCAATAAAACCGTTTGGCAACAGTTGTAAACGGTGTTCCACCGGTTTTAACAACCGCACCGCATACACCATACTCTCCAGCGGAATGCCCAGTGTGTGTGCCACCGCCAAACAACCCGCCAAATTTTGAATGTTGTGTGCGCCGAGCAGTTTGGTGGTGAACCGCACGCTCTCGCCGTTCGGCGCAGTGAGCGTGAAACTGCTGCCCGCCGTATCCACCGCAATATCGCTCGCACGGTAGTCGGCATCGCTGTCCGCCACCACGCCATAAGTGATTTTCGGGGCTTGCACTGCGTGCTCACGGATGAAAGCGTTATCGGTGTTCAAAAACACAAAACCGTCCTCACCGATGGCATCCGCCAACTCAAACTTGGTGGCGATGATGTTCTCCACCGAGCCAAACGTTTCAAGGTGTTGTTCGCCGATAGAGGAAATAATGCCGTAGCGTGGATGCACAAGGTCACAAATTTCTTTGATGTCCCCTGCTTGTTTAGCACCCATTTCCGCCAAGAAAATTTCGTGGGAGGGTTGCAGTTGTTCACGGATGGTACGCACCACGCCCATGGTGGTATTGAAACTGCCGGGGGTCATCAACGTGTTATATTTCACCGACAACAGCGCATGCAGGAAATTCTTGACACTGGTTTTGCCGTAACTGCCGGTGATGCCGATGACGGTCAAATTCTGATGAGAAGCGAGGATGCGTGCGGCGTCTTTGACAAAGCCACGGGCAAAATGGTTTTCGAGCGGCAACGTGACGTATGCCGCCACACCCGTCCACAACCAAATAATCACCGAAAACAATCCCAAAAGCCCCACCGCACGTAACGGCGAAACGCATGCGCACAGCGTAATCACCAACGCAAGCAACACCGCTTGGCAACCGAACAACCGCCACACACGTGGGGTGAGCACCAAGGGTTTTTTAGCTTTTTTGGGGAAATTGAGCAGGGCGGTAACGACTAAAATCGCCGCCGCAACCGCATAGAAAATCCGCATATCCACCTTACCGTGCAACCACATGGCAGGGATACACAAAAACGGCAATACGTGGCGCCAATTCACCAACTGATCGTCGTGGTCTTTGCACCATTTTTTATACCGCTCGGGATGGTAGGAATTGAGTTGTAACATGTGGGTGAAATACCCCGCCTGCACGCCGAAGTTAAAGGCGGCGGCGACAAACATCACCACTTTCAAAATCAGTTCCATCACGTTTCTCCGTTACCTTTAAATTTTAGAGCAAAAAACTGTCCAGTACCCGTGCGCACTGTCCCCAGCCTTGCGCAAAGGAGAAATGCCCCGCACCACGCAAGGTCACCAACCCTGCATCCGGGATGCGTTTTTCCATCAATTGACCGTCGCGCAGCGGGGTGGCGGTGTCGCATTCTCCCCAAATGAGCAAGGTGGATACCTTGATTTCAGAGAGCAAATGGGTCAAATCTTCGTTGACACTGCGCACCATGGTGGCACGCATAATCTCACTCGCACGGCGATAGTCCGCCGAGCCGGAACGTTTTTTCACACGTTCTGCCAAAGCGGGACAGTATTTCGCAATCGGCGGCAAACCCGCCAATTTTTTCATGCATTTATAACTATACACTTTGGTGTAATATTTAACACCACGTTTGGGGCGAATGCCCGCAGCGTCTATAAACACCGCTTTTTTCACCGAGAGCGGACACGGCGATTGGGATAACAGTTTGATACTGATACGCCCACCATAAGAATGGCACATCAACACCACATCTTGCAGTCCCAGTGCGTTTGCAAACGCCACGCAAAACGCTACGTAATCGTCCACGCACCACGGCGCAGGCGGTTGGTCACTGCCGCCAAAGCCGGGCAGGTCGGGGGCTATGACACGAAAATGTTGGGAGAGGTGGTCGCATAACAACTTATAAGCACCCTCCGAAACAGGCGCCGCCCAGCCGTGCAAGAATAACAGCGTCGGTTTATCCCCGCCGGTGTCCAGATATTGCACACGCAAGCCGTTTATCTGCATTTCCACAAGCCGCACCTCCCCTTTTTACTATACTGTCTGTTTGAAAAAATTATTCTGCCGCAGTGGCATCGGTGCCCATCTCGGCTTTATAGGTGGTCACTTCAACGGAATTGATGATAACGTCTTCCACCGGTTTGTTCTGGTCGTCCACTTCCACCGTGGCAATGGTATCCACCACTTTCATGCCTTTGAACACCTGACCGAACACCGTGTGGCCACCGATTTTGCGCCACGCACCATCCAGCGAAATGTTGCCGCCGTTTTGTTCGTACAACGTCCAAACCTTATCCGGCACCCAATCGTAGATATAGGTTTCTTGATAGTTGGAGTTTTTGAATGCTTCCCAGCTGCTGTAAACACTGGTAAACGATTCGCCGTAGTAGCTGACATACTGGTTGTATGCGGTTTTATACATCTGATTGATGTTGTCCATGGTGTAGGACTCACGTTTGCCGAAACTGCCGGCGGAAGCTTGGTTGATGAAGAACTGGCTGCCGTTGGAATCTTCGCCGCTGTTCGCCATCGCAAGCGCACCACGCAGGTTGAGCAATTTGCCGTCGAACTCATCCTCAAACGTTTTGTGTGCGTTGTCGTTATAAATACTTTCACCGCCGGTGCCGTCACCATTGGGGTCGCCGCCTTGGATGACGAATTCTTTCACAACACGGTGGAAGGTCAAACCGTCATAATAGCTCTGCGAAGCGTGGGTCAGGAAATTCTCCACCGCTTTGGGTGCGGCTTCCGGGAACAAACGCACATAAATGTCACCTTTGTTGGTGTGCATAATGGCAATGGTGTCACCCTCTTTGGGTGCGTCCAACTGGAAGCCATAGTCCTCGTTTTCGTATACGGTTTTCACCTTTCTGCTGCTGCAACCCGCCAGTAGACATAAAAGCAACACTGCCGCTACGGCAAGAGCGAGTAATTTTTTAAATGTTTTCATGTAGCGTTCTCCTTATCTTACATAGTTTGCACATCAATAGAGAGAATTTTCACGTCTTCGAGGGGTGCATCCGCACCGTTAGTGGCAACAGCCGCAATCGCATCCACCACGTCCATGCCGTCGTATACTTGGCCGAACACGCTGTGACGATAGTCGAGATGCGGCGTACCGCCCACGGCGGCGTAGTTTTCCACGCAAGTTTCGGGATAGCTGTCGGGGATTTGTTTCATCTGCGCCAAAAGTTGCGGGGCAACCGTTTTTGCCTGTACGATAAAGAACTGGCTGCCGTTGGTGTTGGGGCCCGCATTCGCCATGCACAGCGCACCACGCAGGTTGTGCAGGTCGGGATGGAATTCGTCTTTAAACGGCGCACCCCAGATGCTTTCGCCGCCGCAACCCGTACCTTGCGGGTCGCCGCCTTGAATCATAAAATCGTTGATGACACGGTGGAATTTCAAGCCGTCATAGTAACCGTTTTGGGCGTGGGTGGTGAAATTCTCCACCGTTTTGGGTGCGTGGTCGGGGAAAAAGCGAATAGAAATATCACCCATGGTGGTGTGCATGGTAGCGACCAAATCGCCCGCTACCGGTTTATCCAATTGATTCATCGTAAGCATCCTTTCTGTTTAAACGTGCAAGAAAAGCTCGTAACTAAAAAATTGCGTATAGGCTTTTTATTTCGGGGGATTTTCCGGCTTTCGCATCAGCGAAATGCACGTTGTTTAAACGTGCAAGGAAAACCCTGTACTAAACAAATCGTTACACGTTTTGTTTAGTACGCCTTCCCCCACAGCACCATATGTTTGGCGGGTTTGCCGCAACACACGCAGGTGTCGGCAATATGTTCTTGCGCAAAGGGGATGCAACGAGAACCCACACCGGTTTTCTCTTTGACAGCATCCTCGCACGCTTCCTCACCGCACCACATGGCTTTGATAAAGCCGTCGCCGTTCTGTGCGAGGGTATCGGTGATTTCTTCCAACGTTTTACAAGCATAGCTGCGGTTTTCCATGTTGGTGAGCGCTTTTTGATACAGTGCTTCGTGCACCTGTGCCAGCACTTCCACCACCTTGGTTTCCAGTTCGTCCAACGACACGGTGATTTTCTCACGGTTGTCACGGCGCACCAGCACGCAGCAGTTGTTTTCAATGTCACGGGGGCCGATTTCCAAACGGAGCGGCACGCCTTTCATTTCATATTCGGCAAATTTCCAGCCTGCAGATTGGTCGGAATCGTCCAATTTCACACGCACCACCGATTGCAAACGGTCACGCAGTTTCGCAGCGGCATCCAACACGCCTTCTTTGTGTTGCGCAATCGGCACAATCGCCAACTGGATGGGAGCGACGGGCGGCGGCAATACCAAGCCGTTGTCATCGCCGTGGGTCATGATAATCGCACCAATCAAGCGGGTAGTCACACCCCAAGAGGTTTGATGCGGATAGGATTTTTTGTTTTCTTTGTCGGCGAACTGGATGTCAAACGCTTTGGCAAAACCATCACCGAAATAGTGGGACGTACCCGCTTGCAACGCTTTGCCGTCGTGCATCAACGCTTCGATAGCATAGGTCGCAACCGCACCCGCAAACTTATCGCTTTCGGTTTTCTTGCCACGTACCACCGGCATCGCCAGCGCATCACGGCAAAAATCAGCGTACACATTGAGCATACGCTCGGTCTCTTCCACCGCTTCCTCGGCGGTTGCGTGGATGGTGTGGCCTTCCTGCCACAAGAATTCACGGGAACGCAGGAACGGACGGGTGGTTTTTTCCCAACGCACCACGCTCACCCACTGGTTATACAATTTAGGCAGGTCACGGTAGGACTGCACCACGTTGGCATAGTGTTCACAGAACAACGTTTCGGACGTCGGGCGCACGCACAAGCGTTCTTCCAACTGTTCCGACCCGCCGTGTGTCACCCAAGCAACCTCCGGCGCAAAACCTTCCACGTGGTCTTTTTCTTTCTGCAACAAGCTTTCGGGAATGAACATCGGCATGCACACGTTTTCGTGTCCCGTTGCTTTGAACATACCGTCCAGAATGCGTTGTATGTTCTCCCAGATGGCATAGCCGTAGGGACGAATCACCATACAGCCTTTCACACTGGTATATTCAATCAATTCTGCTTTCTTGACAATATCGGTGTACCATTTCGCAAAATCCTCGTCCATCGAGGTAATCGCTTCCACCATTTTTTTATTATCTGCCATGCTATTTCTTCCTTTCAATGCATACATACCATTATTATATACAAAAAATCGCAGCTTTTCAAGAGATTTACCCACAAATGCGGATATTTTTTCCTGATTTATGGTGGGAGGAAAGGCGGTATGACTCTTTGTAACATTTTTTTCGACAAAATGGGATAAAAAAATACTTTAACGCGTTGAAAACCCCTTGATTTCCATGACTTTTTCACACTTTCCACAAAGTTTTCCACATTTTTTGCCCTTTAAAACTTTACAGAGAGTAATATTTTGAATAAAACGGCAGCAGCCACCCATACTATGAAGCGAAAGGAGTGGTGGTTGTGATTAAAGGGGTCAACCGTCATATGATTGAGATTTCGGATACGGGAAGTCCGTATTTTGAGCGTGCTTTGCTGGTGGTGCACAGCGGTATTGATGCGGTGGACAGCACCGCCGTACAAGGCGCGGCAAGAGATTTATTGCAAAACGCCGCTCAATGCGGTCACATCCGCCACGCACGGCGGCGGTATCTGTGGTCACGCATTTTACTGGCAACCATCTCCGCCCTACTGGGTGCCGCCCTCGCCCTCCTTGCGCAATACTTGTTTTTTTGAAAGAAAAAAGACCTTGCGTAAGCGTTGTACTGTTAAGGACAGTAAAAAAGCTGTGTGGAAATTCCACACAGCTTTTAAATTTGTCTCATACCGCAACAAGCAGGGAAAATGTACGGCACATTTTCCAAACTTTAGGGGAACCTAAAACCCTTTACCGACTCAAAGCATTTAGCCAAAGAATCCTAAAAACTTCATTTTAAGCTTATTGTTTTTATTAAAAGCATCCCACCATTTGAATGCTTTAGGCATTTGACGGTTTACCTCTTCACATACTTTGCGGTAAATCTCATCATCCGCCTTTTGAACAAGCACCTCGTTTTTGTCGGGAACATAATTTTGGGCTTTCTTTTCGCTAACAGCGTTATAAAAGGTAGTGCCGATAATTTTTTGTTTATATACGTCGGTATAGTAAAACCATCCATCAAACATACCTTTCAAACGGTAACGTATATTTGTATCCCACACAGTAGCATTTTCAATTGTTTCAAACTCTGCACTGCAAAAATTACTATCCCGTGTGCTATTTTCTAGGAAAACCGTGGACACTTCAACCGTAAAGGAATTGCCCCGCTTGTTAGTTTGAAATGCAAACAACTCAATTCTGTCGTCGTATATTTTCTTATAATGTGGATACTCGCCCACAAAACCTTTTTCAGTAAGGCTAGGTATAACATATTTATATAATGCTTTTCTCATTTTTTGAGGTTGTGACATTGTATCACCGCCTTAAAATTATTATATCATATTTCTCACAAGAAGGTTAGTGATAGCGGCATACTGTCCTACACAACTTATCATAAGGCGAATAAAACTGGCGTTGTATCCTTACGGGTACAACTCATACAGCAAGGTCTTTTCTTTTTATCTTTTTTGCTCTTTTGCGGCTTGCAGTTTGTGGTGGCGGCGGTTTTTCACCTCATCCGGCATCGGATGAATTTCGCCCGCCGCTTGCAACGCCATGCGGGTGAATACCGGGCCAAACAATTCATAGAACAACACCGCAAACAACGTAATATTGCGAATGAGTACGCCCTCGGCACCCAATTGCATCGCAGTGGTGCACATACCCAGCGCCACGCCCGCTTGCGGCAACAGCGTGATGCCGAGATATTTACAGATTTCCGGCGAACATTTGGTGAGTTTCGCACTGGAAAACGAACCGAAATATTTACCAAGTGAACGGAATACGATATACACCACACCGATAAACACAATGGCAACATCGCCGAACACGCTCAGTTCCAGTTCCGCACCGCTGATAACGAAAAACAATGCGAGCAACGGAGAGGTCCATTTATCCGAAGCGCCCATCAAATCGTGAGACAACGGACAGGCGTTACAGAACACCGTGCCCATCATCATACACACCAGCAACGGCGACAGTGCCACGTGCACCGGTCCAATGTGGAAGTCCAGCATGGACAACGCCACCGTCAAAAACACAAACGCAGTGGACAAATTGAGGCGGTTGGTGCCCGAATTGAACAGCTTTTCCAGCAGGGTCAACACGTAGCCCATCACCGCACCGAGCAACAACGAGAACACAATTTCCGCCAACGGATTTAAGATAATGGAAATCAAATCCACCTGTCCGCTAACCAGCGTTTTGGCAATACCGAAGGACACCGCAAACAAAATGAGTCCCACCGCATCATCCAGCGCAACAATGGGTAACAGCAACTTGGTGAGCGGGCCTTTTGCTTTATACTGGCGCACCACCATCAAGGTTGCGGCAGGCGCAGTCGCAGATGCAATCGCACCGAGCGTTATCGCTTGCGCAATCGAAAACTTTTCCGGCATCATGTAATGTATGCCCAGCAACACGCCGTCCACCAACAAGGTAGCAACCGTCGCTTGCAGGATACCGATAATCAACGCTTGTTTGCCGGTCTTTTTCAAATCTTCGGCACGAAATTCGTTGCCGATGGAAAACGCGATAAAGCCCAGCGCCACTTTGGACACCAGTTCGAGCGATTCCAGTGCGTGTGTGGAAGTCAATCCCAAACCCGAAATGCCCAGACCTCCCAAACAGTAGGGGCCAATCAACACACCCGCAATCAAATAGGCGGTGACCGACGGCAGTTTCAAAGGCTTGAACGCACGGGTCATGAGCAGCCCCGCCAACAACGCAATAGAAACAGATAATAAAATACTCATTGCTAAGTCATCTTCTTTCACTAAAATCCGTTCCCCAGTATACACCCCTCTCCTAAAAAGTCAAGTATCTTTTCTTCCCAATAACAGCACGCATGCTACATAGGTATATATATTCTACCGAAAAGCGAAAATGCGTCCATTTTTCGTCGCCAAATCCTCAAAAAACCACGAATCGCAGATTTTAGCCATGTCAAAAAAGCAAAAAAGAAATGTTGATAAAAATTGTGGTTTTATGTTGACTTTTATGTGTTTGTGATGTATAATGCAACTGTAATGTTGGTTTTATGCGATTTTTAATCAACTTGAAATCTATTTGATATGGAGGAAATGTCAAATGTTAGTCAATATGAATGACGTTTTACGGCCCGCAAAAGCGAATAAATACGCTGTCGGTCTGTTCAATGCGGTCAACTTGGAATTGGCGCGCGGTATCATTGCCGCTGCGGAAAGCACCCGCTCCCCTGTTATCATGGGTACGGCGGAAGTGCTGTTGCCGTATGGTCCGCTCGAGGAAGTTTCCTACTACCTCGTCCCCATGGCAAAACGTGCATCCGTGCCGATTGTCGTGCATCTCGACCACGGTTTGTCCTATGACACCTGTGTCAAGGCGTTGAAACTCGGTTTCACCTCGGTTATGTACGACTGCTCCACCGATACATACGAAGAAAACGTGCGCAAAGTGAAAGAAATGGCGGATATCGCCCATTCCTACGGCGCAACCATCGAAGGCGAACTCGGTCACGTCGGTGACAACGAGGGTTCTGCGGAAGGTTCTTCCCATCTCGCTGACCCGTCCGAATTCTTCACCGATCCCAAACTCGCAAAAGACTTCGTGGACAGAACCGGTGTTGATGCGCTGGCTATCGCTGTCGGCAACGCTCACGGCGCATACAAACTGCCCCCCAAACTCGATTTCGAAAGAATTCGCACCATCGCCAGCACAGTGGACGTGCCGCTGGTGTTGCACGGCGGTTCCGGTCTGACCGACGACGATTTCAAACAGGCTATCAAAGAAGGTATCAGCAAAGTCAATATCTTCACCGACATCAACGTGGCGGCTGTTAAAGCCGAGTTCCGCAAATTCTCCAGCATGGACAAGGGTCTTATCGACCTGATCCCCGCCGCTGTGGAAGCTGTGAAACAGGAAACCATGAAAAAATTGCAGTTGTTCAGCAGCGACGGCAAAGCCGATCTCCAAGGCGGTATCACTCGCTCCACCGACGACGTGGAACTCATCACCAAATTGGTGGTTGCAGAAATCCAAAAACGCATGAACAAATAAAATCATTCACGACCACTCGATGAAAATCGGGTGGTCTTTTTTTATAAAAAAGCGAAAAAACTATTGACCTATTTTTCTGGCAAGGTATAATGTATATAGCTGTTTTAAAAAATTGGACACTGAAAAAACGCGGGCAAGGAGGAAAAGGACACATGTTTAAAAAAGGATTCGACAACGATAAATATCTGCAGTTGCAGTCCGAGCATATCCGCAAACGCATCGACCAGTTCGGCGGTAAGTTGTATCTGGAATTCGGCGGCAAACTGTTTGACGATTTTCACGCTTCCCGCGTGTTGCCCGGATTTGAACCGGACAGCAAACTGCGTATGCTGTTGAAACTCAAAGACGAGGCGGAAATCATCCTCACTATTAACGCCCGCGACATCGAAAAAAGCAAGGTGCGCGGCGACCTTGGTATTACCTATGACGAGGACACCTTCCGTTTAATCGGCTTATTCCGTGAAATCGGTTTATATGTCGGCAGCGTGGTCATCACCCGCTATTCCGGACAAGAAAGCGTGGACGCTTTCCGCCGTCGGCTGACCGCCGCCGGTGTGAAAAGTTATCTGCACTACCCCATCGCAGGCTACCCGCACGACGTCCCCCACATCGTCAGCGACGAGGGATACGGCAAGAACGACTACGTGCAAACGGTGCGTCCGCTGGTAGTGGTCACCGCCCCCGGCCCCGGATCTGGCAAAATGGCGACCTGCCTTTCGCAGTTATACCATGAATATAAACGCGGTATCAAAGCGGGATATGCAAAATTCGAAACCTTCCCCGTGTGGAATTTGCCGCTCACCCACCCCGTCAACATCGCCTACGAGGCGGCGACGGTGGATTTGGATGACCTGAACATGATTGACCCGTTCCATCTGGAAAAATACGGCGTCACCACCGTCAACTACAACCGTGACGTGGAGATTTTTCCCGTGGTACGTGCGATGCTCGAAAAAATCCAAGGCACCTCCCCCTACTTCTCTCCCACCGATATGGGCGTGAACATGGCGGGATATTGCATCGTGGACAGCGAAGCTGTCAACACTGCCGCACGACAGGAAATCCTCAGACGGTACTATCAAACGGCGGTCGAGGAAAAACGCAGTGGCGCAGACGGACGACAAACCGCAAAAATGGAACTGCTGATGGGTAGAGCGGACGTCACCACAGATGTGCGCCCCACCGTTAAAGCAGCAGACGACAAAGCGCAATTGACCGGCACACCCGCCGGCGCATTGCAACTGCCTGACGGCACCATCGTCACCGGCAAAACCTCTTCCCTGCTCGGCTCGTCGGCAGCGTTGTTGCTCAACACCTTGAAACATCTGGCGGGCATCCACCCCGACACCGATATTATCAGTCCCGCGGCGCTGGAGCCGATTTGCGACTTAAAAGTGCGTCACTTCCGCCACAAAAATCCACGCTTGCACTCGGATGAGGTGCTCATCGCCCTGTCCATCAGCTCGGCGGTCAGCGAAGACGCCGCCAAAGCACTCGAACAACTGGAAAACCTGCGTGGCTGTGATGCGCATTTCTCGGTGGTGTTATCCGCAACCGACGAAAAGACCTATAAAGCGCTCGGTATCCACACCACCAGCGAACCCAAGTTCGAGACAAACAACTGAAAAATACAATAGATTTATAACGGACAAAACAAAAACCGCCACAAAACCATTGGTTTTATGGCGGTTTTTAATATCACCAAAGTAAATCATTGTCGAAAAATACAATCGAACAAAAGCGGCTAAAAACATTTTTCGTGTTTTTAGCCGCTTTTCTTTCCCTTTTCCTCCCCGCTTTTTCGCCGCCACCGACCATTCGCCTACTCCGTTTTCACCTTATATTTTGCGCCGTTTTGTTGTTTTATACAATCATAACGGCACAGGAGATACGGCACGTTTTTAAAAATTGAATAAAAAGTCTTTATTTTAAAAGCGTTTTGCCTACTGCGGTTTTTCTTTTGAAAATCGCAA
Source organism: Acutalibacteraceae bacterium (assembly GCA_045634325.1). Lineage (GTDB taxonomy): Bacteria > Bacillota > Clostridia > Oscillospirales > Acutalibacteraceae > URNF01. Next base: position 40,005 of record JAZRAA010000050.1, read on the forward strand.
TTGCCGAAAAATACAATCGCAATGTACATTCTCCTCACAAATGCAGGTTGTTCCCTCTTCCTTCCGCTTGCGCACGTCACTTGTTGCGTTTTGTCGATTTATACAACCAATTTACAGTTTGCACTCCAAAAATAAAATAAAGCACCCCGCAAAACCTTTGTTTTCAAGGATTTGTGGGGTGCTGTTTGTATGCGCGTTATTTTGTGTTTCGGAAAATACAATTAACCAGAAGAAGCGAGGTGCGACAAGGCCAACGAAAGCATCGTGCCGCGATTGCTTGCCAAGCGTCACAATCTACAACACTCCGTGCGTGAAGACTTGCAACGGTGTGTCGGCACGTGTCGGTGTTGCTGTGAGCACCTTACAACAACGCTGTTGGGAGTTCTTCGTTGAGGCGGGTGAATGCAGGTGTGGGCGCAGGGAAGGTGGCGGGTTCTTCCATCTCGTCGACTGTATCAAAGTCCGCCTTGGTGGTCCGGGTGTCTGTATCCATATCCATATCCATATCCATATCCGCATCAAACGCACGCACGTCAACGGCACGTATGCCCGCCGCAAGCTGTTGCCGATACTGCGTGGGGGTGATGCCGATGTATTTCTTGAATATCTTACAGAAAAACGCCGAATCGTAAAACGTGAGTGCGGCGGCAACATCTGCCAGCGAAACGGTTTCGTTTGCCAGCATCTCTTTCGCTTTTTCCAAGCGCAAATGGAGTATGTACTGGTTGGGCGCATCGCCCACAGCCGCTCTGAACGCCACACGGAACGCCGTCTCGGACATAGATGCACGTTTTGCCAGATCACTCACCTGTAGTTTCTCGTGCAGATGGTTTTCGATGTACAGCAGCGCATCCTCCATCGCCGCCAACGCCGTTTGTGCGGCATCGGTCAACTGTGCCAGCAAAGCGTACAGCGTGCTTTTGAGTTGCACGGCGGGGTATACCCGATTTTTATACAAATCTTGCATCTGCTCGAACAATGCACGCATATCGTCGGTCGCCGCCAGCACCTGCACCTCGTCTTGTAATTTCAACTGCCGTCCACTTGCACCAAGCAGGGTGAAGTGCACCAATATATCGGTGTAGGTCTCCGGCGTGCTGCCACGGAAGGTGAGGGTATAGCGTGCGCCTTTGGGAAGCAGCACAACGTCGCCTTTTTCCGCCACCAGCATTTCGCTGTTCGGAAAGACGATTTCCGCTTGCGCGCAACCGACATATAACAACCCATGGGAACTGCGCGGCACATCCAAAAAACGATGTCCGTCGCCGTCACTCCACGTCTGTTCGAATGCCGCAATATCCGCAAAGCGAAAATTTTCACGGTACAAAGATGAAAAATACAACTCTTTCACAGACAAAACACCCACATTTCGCCAATTTATCGGATACAGTATACACCACCGTGTTGAAAAATACAATAGTTTTTTGAGAAAATATCCACTTTTCCACCAAGTTTTGCACATTTTTTCAATTTTACGCCTTTTTTGTGCCTTTGTTGATTTATACAACCATAAATATAGCGGTTTTTTGATAGTTTCTTGAAAACACAGTAATTTCAAGGATTTTATGGTGCGTGTTTTTGCGGTTCTTGGCTGATTTCGTTGGAAAATACAATTGCGGGTTGCGATAGAGGGGGTGAAGAATGAAGAATGAAGAGGAAAGAGGTGAGAGGGGATGGGGAAAGAAAAAACCGCACCGAAAGGTGCGGGTGCGGTTTGTTTTTTATTATAGGGTGTCAGCGGAAATATTTTTCCAAGTCCCACTTGTTTTTAAATTCAAAGAAATGTTCGAGCAGTTTTGAAAATCCACCGATGAGCAAGGCGTTGGTGGCGGCATTCACAAACGTTCCCCATTCGATGCCACGGAATACGCCAAATCCAAAAAACGCAAAGGATAACGTCACCGACAACACCACGCTGCCAACGTCATATCCGGCCTTGATTTTGTTGATGTCTTTGCCGGTCTTGCGCGCCAGTTCTTTGACAATCAATTCATACGCTTCGGGCGCAAGGTATGTATGGAAAAACAGCGATACCGCAAACGTACAACAACTCACGCCAACCACATACCACAGTATACGCAAAACAAACGTGCTGTCGGGCAAAGGCGCTATGATCGCCATTGCCATATCCAACAGCGTACCGTAAAACACCGCCGTCACAAACGAAAACAGGTAGAATGGTTTGCATTTGCGCATGATGATGACGGTGGCAAGCACCAAAAGGCCCTGGAAACAGTATTCCGCAACGCCAAACGAAAACCACGGCAGCCACTGTGACACTTTCAAGTGCAATAAATAGGCGGGCGCAACCACCATGGACATGCCGAAATCCGCTTTTTCGGTGAGCGCCGCTCCAAACGCCATGATAATGAGCCCCAGTAAATAGGAAAACTCTGTATAGAAAACCTTTTTCTTCACAGCCTCACCTCCAACCGTTCAAACGTCAAAATCCACCGCCATTCTACCGCACCCCGCCTCTAATGTCAACAAAAAGACCGCCGGTTGACCAAGTGTTCTGAAGGACACTTGGTCAGTTTTATTCGCCATAGGCGAGTTATATTGCTTCGCTGTGATATTCGGCTAACGCCAAGTGGTATTGCCCTTGGCGGTTTTGAGGCGAATAAAACCGCATGGTTTCAATATCACTTTTGATTTATCAAAAATATCACCGTGAGACCTGTCTCACAATATCACTTCTTTTGAGATTGATAAAAGGGTTTTAGGTTCTCCTAACAAGTGACATTTGGGCGCCCAACTGTCCTGCTTGTTACGGTATGAGACAAAACGAAAAGGATGTGTAGAAATTCTACACATCCTTTTACTGTCCTTAGCAACCCTACTCATTACACGGTGGGGATTGATTTATAAAGCCGCAAGAGGTTCCCTTTGGCTGATAGCATTTAAATTCGTTACAAAACCATAAACAACGTGCCCAGACCTATTAACACACATCCGATTACAGATTTAAACGTGAATTGCTCGTGCAAGAACACAAAAGCCAACACGAGTGTTATCACGACGCTCAGTTTATCAACAGGCACCACCTTGGATGCTTCGCCGATTGTAATGCCCGATAATAGCAAAGCCAAGATGCACCTGTTGCAAGTCCTGATAAAATCAAAAACAACCAACTTTTTCGGCTAATATCACCTATTCCACCCTGCGCATTCGTAAGAAACACCATTCCCCAGGACATAACCACCACAACAACCGTTCTGATAGCTGTTGCAAGAGAAGAGTTCACTCCATCAATGCCCACTTTGGCAAGAATGGATGTCAGCGCCGCAAAAACTGCTGACAACAACGCAAAAACGAACCACATATCATCACACCCCAAAAAAATTGTCGAATATAGTGTTATTATAACACTCCATATTTTTCCAATCAATATTTTTTTGCTGTTTTTTAAAACGGGGGGTGCAACAAACACAAAGCCCGCAACGATGAAACCCGCCAAGAACATGGGCCTGCTGCATTCCACAACAACGCTTTGTTGTTTTGGTTGCAATTGTACTATTAGTATGATAAGATGTTGTTACAAACTACTCCGCAAAAACGTTTTGCGATACAGCGACTGCTAAAAATTTTGCAATCGAAAAGGATGATGAAAAATGAGACATGCCCTGCCAAGACCAAAAAGAAACGGGTACATCGATATCATAAAATTCTTGTTTGCGATCATTGTTTTTGAGTTCCACGTCGGTACGGGAATCTTCCCCGGCGGCAGACTTGCCGTGGAAGGCTTTTTTATGATAAGCGGCTATTTTATGATGTGTACCATCGCCAAAAACAGATGCCCCGCAGACAACCTCGGCGTTTCCACCGTGCGTTTTTTGGCAAACAAATATAAAGCGCTTTTCTATTACCTTTTCCCCTCGGTCATCATTTCTTATATCGTCTCCTGTGTGCAATCAAATAAAACCATAAGAGACGCTCTTGTTCGCCTGCCACTGACATTTTTTGATATTGTACCCCTGCGCGTAGCGGGCTATGAAGGTTCTTATACCATCGGCATTTCTTGGTATCTCTCGGCAATGTTTATAGCGCTTGGTTTTTTATATCCGCTTGCAAAAAAATATCGACAAAACTTCACGCTTACGGTCTGTCCTTTGCTTACCCTTTTATTCTACGGGTTGCTCAGTAATCGCTTCGAACACCTTGCGGTAGCAACTGAGTTTTTGGAAGCTTCTATCATAAACGGCGGTCTTATCCGCGGTCTTGCGGGTTGCAGCGCCGGTGTTGTGCTGTACGAAATAACAAACCGCTTGAAAGACAAAACCTTTAAAGTTTCTTCAAAAGTTCTCTTTACCTTGATTGAAATTGCGGGCTTTGCGTTTGCATATTATCTGATGCATAACCATCCGAAATCACAGTATGATTTTGTTGCCGTATTCGTGATTTTCGGACTGCTTTTAATCGGCATCGGTCAGCTTTCCTTCTCGTCCACCATTTTCAGCGGCGGATGGACCAAACCGCTTGGCACCGCCAGTCTGCTTATTGTGCTCAACCATTACCGTATCAACGTGTTTTTGCAGGGTGTTTACGGCAACGGTTATGCAAAAACCGAAAAAGTGTTCGTGTTGCTGGCGGCAGTCGTGGGCACTTGCTTCGTTGTTTGGGTGATTGCAAAACTGCTTGAATGTTTGTTTAATAAAATCGCAAAAACAAGTCTTTATAAAAAAGAAGCCTAACATCACACAAAAAAACACCCCCGCGTTTGAAACGCGGGGGTGTTTTTTTTGATAAGTGTTTTGTGCATAAAAACCGACGTATACGAGAATATTTATACGCATTGTTTTTATAATAGTAGTAAAAGGTTGACAAAAGTGGTTTAGAGTGTTAAAATGTACTTAAGTTAGTTAAATTTAGTGTTTTTAACGAACTTAATTCACAAAAAAACAGGGAATATACTTTTTTGAAAGGAAAGTAACTGACATGGGTTATGTGTTGTTATCTCATCTGTTTTATAAAGATAAAAAAGAATATCAGGCTTTATACGAGCAAAGAATTTCGGCAGAATCTACACATGTGTTGCCGATAAAAATCGGCGAAAACAAGGCGTTTTATTGTTTATGCCCTGAAATTTACAGTATGAGTTTAAGAATATTGCAATTGGATAAAGTTGTTTCAAACATTCGGAGAAGTCTTCCTTCGAAAGCATTGATACAGTTTACCAATAAATGTTTGATTGATGAAATCAAGCTTACCAATGATATTGAGGGCGTTTACAGCACGCGAAAAGAGCTTTCCGCCGTGTTGAACGAAATGAATAAAAAGGGGAAAAAGAAACGTTTTTATGGGTTGTTAAAGAAATACAGAATGTTGACCAGCGACAACGAGTTTCCGTTAAACACCTCTAATGATATAAGGGAAATATATGATGATTTGGTTTTAAAGGAAGTTGCTGAGGATTGTCCGGATAATATACCCGATGGTGAAATTTTCAGAAAAGACATGGCTGAAATCACAACGCCAACGCAAAAAGTGATACACAGGGGTGCGTATCCTGAGACAAAAATTATTCAGCTTATGGAGCAAGCGCTTGGTATTTTAAATCAAAATGAAATACCGATACTCATCAGAATTTCTATTTTCCATTATCTTTTCGGGTATATTCATCCGTTTTATGACGGAAACGGCAGAACTTCACGGTTCATCAGTAGTTATCTGTTGTCAAAGGAGTTTGAATTTTTAATTGGGTTCAGACTTTCTTACACCATAAAAGAACACATAAAAAAATATTATGATGCGTTTGAGGAATGTAACAATAAAAACAATTTGGGAGATTTGACGCCTTTTATTATTATGTTTCTGAAAATCATTCTCGAGTCTTTCGAAAATTTGGTAGATGCTTTGCAAAAGAGAGAAGGTTTGTTATCTAAATATTGCGATGTAATTGAGGAAAACAACGAAATGACCGATGAGATTAAAGATTTTGCTTTCGTGTTGATTCAAGTTTCGTTGTTTTCAGATGAAGGAATTACGAAAAAAGAGTTGTGTGAAGAGTTGAAAATCAGCAAGTCAACCGTGGATAAGAGGCTGGCAAAATTAAGGATGAGGGATATGTTGCTGGAAGACCGGAGCGGTAGAGCGACCAGGTATTTAATTGATTTAAATAAATTGTCATAATTGCTTTTGCCGAGAAGCAATACCACCCGACGCAGAAAACCGATTCCGAAACCGAACGCTCCGCATTCCTCTACGGCAGAATCGACCTGTAAAAACAGCAACACCCCCGCGTTTGAAACGCGGGGGTGTTGCTGTTTTTACAGGTCGATTCTGCCGTAGAGGAATGCGGAGCGTTCGGTTTCGGAATCGGTTTTCTGCGTCGGGTGGTATTGCTTCTCGGCAAAAGCAATTATGACA
>JAZRAA010000051.1:0-2474 GCA_045634325.1 Acutalibacteraceae bacterium
GTTCAAGTCCCGTCGCCTTCACCATACGTCGTAACAACACTGCGCCGCCCGTTTTCAGGCGGGTCTAAAAAAGTTCTTGACATTTTCTCATTCCTGTGCTATTATGTCAGTAATCCGCGAGGGACGGCAAACCCGAAGCGGTGACAAACAGCGCAGGGCTAAACTGTGCGGTATTTTTGTGCCTATCCCGTCCCTTTTGCCGGGGGCGTTATAGGGCGCACTCTACCAAAATGGAGTGTGTCAGCAAACCGCCGTTTCATGTTTAGCCCATGGAGCGGCGGATTTTGTTTTCTGGAAGGCGGTGATTTTGTGCAAATTGGCTTCAAGTTCCGGTTGTATCCCACGCCTGAACAGGCGACGCTTATCAACAAGACATTCGGTTGCGTGCGCTTCGTCTATAATCACTACCTTGACCAGAGACGGACAGCGTACAAAGAAACAGGCAAGTCGCCGACACGGTTTCAGCAGGACAAGGATTTAACCGCGCTGAAAAAGGCGTTGCCGTGGTTGCAGGAGCCGGATAAATGCGCCTTGCAAAATGCCTTGAAGAATCTGGATAACGCCTACCAGCGTTTTTTCAAGCGTGTGCGGGAAGGAATCAAACCCTATGGATACCCGCAATTCAAAAGCAAACACAATGGGCATAAGAGCTATACCACCAATGGGCGTATCGCCGTTGTCGGAAGCAAAGTGAAACTTCCCAAATTAGGCTATGTGGAAGCGGCAATCAGCCGCCCGATACAGGGGCGCATTCTCTCCGCTACTGTGTCGCAAGTTCCGCCAGGCAAGTATTACGTTTCCCTGTGCTGTACGGACGTGGAGTTTGAACCGCTGGAACCGACCGGAGCGGTTGTCGGCGTGGATTTAGGCATAAAGGATTTGGCGATAACGTCAGACGGCAAGAAGTACGAAAACCGCAAGGCGTTGTACAAATCCGACAAACGTCTCCGCAGACTTGCACGGAGGCATTCCCGCAAGCGCAAGGGCAGTAAGAACCGTGAAAAGGCGCGTATCAAGAAAGCGCGTTTGGAAGAGCGGATAGCCAATCAGCGCAAAGACGCTATCAATCAGATAACAACAGAGCTTGTCAGGGACTATGACGTGATTTGTATCGAAGGCCTGAAAGCCAAAGGCATGATGGAAAATCGCAAGCTGGCAAGAGCAATCGGAGACGCTTCTTTCGGTGAGTTTCGGAGACAACTGGAATACAAATCGGCGTGGCACGGGAAAGCCGTGCAACGGATTGACACCTTTTTCCCGTCCAGTCAGCTTTGCCACTGTTGCGGCTATCGCAATCAGGCAGTGAAAAACCTGAAAGTCCGTGCGTGGAAATGCCCGGAGTGTGGCGCAACGCATGACAGGGATGTAAACGCCGCTAAGAATATCCTTGCGGAAGGAATGCGCCTGTTGTCAGCATGAATCTTGAAACATGGTAGGGCGGGGCACGCCCGAACCTATACGCTTGCGGAGACTGTGTAAGACCACACCTTGTGGCATTTAGTCGTTGAAACAAGAATCCCCCGGCTTTAGCCGTGGGGAGTGTCAAATTTCCCTTGTCAGCAGTGACCCGTATATCGTCGAAAACGTGCCGGAAATCGGCTATAACCCGCTGGAATATGGAATATCTAGATTGAGGTGGAGCATGAAAGCCTATCGCGTATGGGACGCTACAAGCCAAGCGGAGCCGTGCTGTACAGTGGTATTCGCCGACACGCCGTCACAGGCGAAAGCGTGGGCGCGGGAGTATAGCGAGCTTTTCTCCATGGCTTGGGAACGCCCGGCCTATACCGACATGCGAGCACGGCGCGAGCCGCAACTTGACGCCGCTTTCCACGGGCGGCGGGAACTGGACTTCTACGATGATAGCGACAGGCGGCAGTTCGTCAAAGCCGGAATCACGTGCTACGAGCCGGAGCCGGAAGAATGCGCCGTATGCGCGGCGCGGGACATTTGCGGCGACCGCGTGGACGTGGAAAGCGTATCCTGAGCGGCATAAAAAGAATGGAGGAAAAAGAAATGAGCGAAAAAATGCCATTATCCGAAATCCGCCGGATTTTAGAGCGCGGCGAGTGGTGGGACAACGTGCGCGACGTGTCGCCGGATGAGCCGTGTCCGTGGATGGACGAACTGAACGACGCGATTGAGGCCGCGCTGGACAGGCTGACGGAACACGAAATCGCCGAAAAGGACGGGCTGATTGTGCGGTTGCCGTGCAAGGTGGGCGATACCGTTTATTTGTTAGTGGACGAAAAAATCACCGCATGGGAAGTTACGGGTATTGAACTCCGGCAATTTTACGAGAGCATAGCATTAAAGCGCGGCAGGGGTGGGAGCATGGAGAGGTCCTACGTCTTGCTTAGTCTGTGGGGTGAAATCGCATTTTCTACCCGCGCCGAAGCGGAAGCGGCATTAAAAGAACGGGAGGCGCGTCATGGACGAACGACTGACAAAGCGCAATGCTGACGGCGGAATCA
>JAZRAA010000052.1:0-31035 GCA_045634325.1 Acutalibacteraceae bacterium
CACCCAGCAAAACCTGCTCTGTTAAGCCATTTTTGATGCCTTCGCTTAGTTTTTCAATAGCTTGTGGTTGGTCTCCAGTTGGCTTGTACGGTGAATGTAAAATAAACTTATCCGGCATGTTCTCACTCCTTTCTTTTTTGATTATTTTCTGTTTTTTATTGTATTAAATTCACTCGAATTTCGCTAAAAAAGTTGGCGAATAGTAAATTACACGAATTTAGGTCACAAATTTGTGTTCATAATCATTACAAAATATTCAGCTGAGTATTCATCATAAAGAGATTTCATTATTGCTCTCATTTTGGACAATGGCTTTTTTAGGGAAGAAATCTACTATTTTAACAATTATTAATGTGAAAGCAACAAATTTAACAACCTCTACTGTTTTGTTAACTGTGTTAGTGAACTCAATTAATGCTGCTCTAACATTTACCTGAGAATTTGAGAAGTACGCTAAGACGCGGTCATCAATCATATTTGTAACAGGTTCTTCGTAATTCAACATTCTTAAAATTAAAACCGCCACTAACAAAACGAATGGAATAACTACAGAAAACCTCAAATAATACGGTATATTCTTTTTTCTTTTTTCTAAGATACATATAGAAAGAATTATTATGAACAAAGATAGGTAAAAATATCCGTTTAACCTAATATGCATGAAATCAAAAAAATCAGTTTCTCCACCATGAAGGCCCACATCTAATCGTTCTTCAAAAAGCCGAAAGCTTGACTTTATCCACAAAAGGCAATTTGCTATCAACAATAAAACCTTGGAAGCTTTTTTTGAAAATAAAGCAAAAACAATTAAACCACATACAACAAGATTCAAATTCAGTATATTAGATACTATACTTGATAACAATTCGTTTGGAAAATAATTTTCAACATACTCTAAAGAACATCTTCCGGATAATAATGCTTCAATGGGATATGTAAAGCACCTATAAGTTCCCAAGCAAAACATTAAAACTGTAATTATGATATTTATCAATGTGATTTTAGAGTTTGATTTCCTCATCTTGAACCACCTTTAAATTCAAAGTATTTAATATTAAAAACTAATATCTTTTCGCATTACACGAATTTAGGTCACAAATTTATTTGATTTATATAGTGTTATGATGTGTTGTCCTGTGTTAAAAAGCCTCTAAAAACGGCGTTTTGTCACGGTTTTTAGTGGAAATCTTGTGTTGGGATACAAAATATTCCACCGCATTTTCGGGGAAGAATTCTTTGAATTCGCTGCAAAGCTGTGCGGCAAGGGTTTTGTTATGAGCGAGAATGAGAGTGGGTTTGTTCACCTTGGCTATCACGTTGGCCATGGTAAAGGTTTTACCCGAACCGGTCACGCCGAGCAATGTTTGTTCTTTATCACCACGCAAAACACCTTCCGCTAATTTCTCAATCGCTTGCGGTTGGTCCCCCGTCGGCTGAAATTTACTGTGCAAAACAAACTTATCCGCCACGTTCTCACTCCTTTCATTTGTAGTATAATCAAAATTTATGTAAATACATTCTATCGAAAAATTACGTCATCTTTTCAGCTTGTGCTTCCTCCAGCAATTTTAACTCTTTTTTGAAAAGCGAAAACGCGCCGTTGGTGGACGGTAAGGCAAAGCCCTCTATCTGTTGTTTTGTAACAGGATGTGAAAATGCCAATCGATACGAAAAAAGTGCAATGGGAGTTTTGCCGTTATCCTTTGTTTGTTGGTTGCCGTATTTGGTATCCCCTACCAGCGAAAAACCGCGTGAGGCAAACTGCACGCGAATTTGATGCGTTCTGCCGGTATGCAATTTAACTTTCACAAGCGAAAGACCTTTCCGCTCACCCAGCAGTTCGAATTCCAGTTTAGCGTATTTGGCTTGTTCTTGACGATGACGGGATACATACACTTTACAGTTTTTCTTATCCTTAATCAAATAATCTTCCATCACGCCGCTTTGCGGTAATTTGCCTTCCACTACCGCTAAATACTCTTTCTCAAAATGATGTGCTGCCATCATTTTTGCCAGTATTTCTGTGGCTTTACGACTTTTGGAATACACCATCACACCGCCTACGTTGCGGTCCAAACGATGAATCACATCAATTTTATAAGCACCCGTTTGTTTCTTGAGAATGTCAGGTAAATTCCTCTCTCTTACAAACGGTTCGGACAGTATCCCTACCGGTTTCACACATACAACAATATATTTATCATGATATAAAAAACGTACCAAACCGTTCACCTCTTTTCCAACTTATATTATACGACATTTGAGCATCCCAAATCAATAGGCAAAAGAAAAAAGACCCGATGACACATCGGGTCTTTTGAGATTTAAGAATTTGCGGGATTGCGTTTATAAGTGGGTACAATTTCTGCCACAATGTCTTTCATATTGGTTACTTCCACCTTGTACGCTTCTTCCAGACGACTTAACTGTTCTTTAAACTTCTCATCATCCATTTCGATGGGTTTGCCGATATGAATGAGTTTGTTTTCCGTCTCACCCAGGCCTTCTTCCGCCATCAGCAATTCTTCAAACAATTTTTCGCCCGGACGCAAGCCGGTGTACTTGATTTCAATATCCACATCCGGCTCAAAACCGGACAAGCGAATTAAGTTGCGTGCCATATCCGCAATTTTAACAGGTTGACCCATATCGAGTACATAGATTTCGCCGCCTTTGGCGTAGTATCCCGCCTGCAACACCAGCGAAACCGCTTCGGGAATTGTCATAAACTAGCGGATAATGTCGGGATGCGTTACCGTGACGGGACCGCCTTCTGCAATTTGTTTGGTGAACAGCGGAATAACGCTACCGTTACTGCCAAGCACGTTGCCAAAACGCACCGCCACAAAGTCGGTGTTAGGTGCTTCACGGTTCATCATCTGCACCACCATTTCGCACAAACGCTTGGATGCGCCCATGATGTTAGTGGGATTAACCGCTTTATCAGTGGAAATCAAAACGAATTTCTTGACACCGTATTGTACGGCGGCTTTCGCCATTTTGTAAGTGCCGAACACATTGTTTTTAATGGCTTCATTGGGGCTATCTTCCATCAGCGGCACGTGCTTGTGCGCAGCGGCATGGAACACAATTTCCGGTTTATATTTGCCCAACACGTAATCAAGACGTGCGGTATTGCGAACCGAACCGATTAAAACCTCCATATTGAGATCAGGATAATCGCGTTTGAGTTCCATTTGAATATCGTATGCGTTATTCTCATAGATATCAAAAATTAACAGCAATTTCGGGTTGCTACGCGCAATCTGACGGCAAAGTTCACTGCCGATCGAGCCGCCGCCACCGGTGACCATAACCACTTTGTCGGAAATATAGGCATAGATTTCATCCATATTAACGCTTACAGGGTCTCTGCCTAACAAATCTTGTGGTTCCACTTTGCGAAGATTACCGATAATGGATTGACCGTTTGCCAACTGGTACAAACCGGGCATTTTTTCCACTTTACAGCCGATTTGACTGCAAATCTGCAAAATATCCTGTCGGTCTTTGGGATCGCAGTTAAGGATACAATAAATGATTTTATCCACATTATATCGTTTCGCGGCGGCGATGATATCATAACGATTACCCACAACAGGGACGCCTTCCAAACGACTACCCTTTTTAGAGGTAGCATCGTCAATGATGCACACCACTTTTCCGTGAATTTTATCACTTTCTTTGTACTCTTTAAGCAGCATATGTCCCGCCATACCGGCGCCGATAATCATAACCCGCTCATGCTCGAGATGATCTTTCAAGCGTTTGCTTAATGCAGTCTGCAAACTGAGAACCAACCGCCAAGCAAAACGAATAAATACTGTTCCCGAAAAACTGAAAATTAAACCAAACACGAAATAAGAAGTAGGCATTCCCTCGCAAAAAATATTCGCAAAAGGCACCATTAACACGCCTAAAATTGCATAAGATGCGAATATGCGCAGTAAATCACCAACGCCCGAAAAAGCCAACATAATCACATACAACAACAGCATGGCAAATACTGCCAAGGAAACCGCTATCCATATACCGATGCTGTGGAAATATGTTTCAAAATACGTCATCGGAATATCATGAATCCTAAAATCGTATATCACCAATAACGCCAACATAAATGCCAGCGCAATGAAAACGATATCTAAGACTACCAGACAAAACGGTTTAAAAAACCGTTTGAGCTTATCTCTTTTTTTCTCCTGCAACTTTAACACCTCATCACATTCCGCATTCATCGATGCTTATCAAGATATTGCTTTGCATCGTATGCTTTCCCCAGCACCGCCGCAACGGTCATAAACATCGTACCGATATCTCGCCAAAAACCGAAATATTTAATCGCATGCAAATTATATACCATTTTTTGAGGTAAAATTTCGTTAATGTATGTTCCGTCTACATCCTGAGCCGCATCCAGCAACTCGCTCTCATCTTTATAAAAGATACTCGCAACAGACGTAACACCCGCCGGCAACAACAAAGTTGCCATCATTTCATCGGTGTAGGCATCGACGTATTTAGGCACCTCGGGACGTGTGCCCACAAGCGTCATCGTGCCACGGAACACGTCCAGCAACTGGCTGATTTCATCCAAACGACACTTGCGAATCAATTTGCCGACTCGGGTTACACGTCTGTCATTGCTGACCGTTACCTGTGTGCCCTTTTTATCAGCATTTTGCACCATCGTGCGAAATTTAAAAATTCGAAACGTTTTACCGTTTTGTGTCACACGAACCTGTCGATAAAAAACAGGTCCGGGCGAATCCAATTTAATGGCCAATGCTAGCAGTAAAAACAAAGGACTTAAAAGCAACAGCATACATCCGGAAACCACAATATCAAACACACGTTTGAAAAACAAAGCCACTTGTTTTTTGTGCAAAGCATCATAATACGGACGCACTTCTTCCTTGCGTAATTCTGCAGGCAAGGCATCCCAGTCTTTTAACATCATGCAATATATTCTCCGAGAATTTTCACGAAATTTTCAATCACATACTGCACCTGCTCGTCGGTCAAACATGTATGCAACGGCAAGGTGATTTCATTGGCAAAATGCGCATACGCGTTCGGGAAATCTGCAATATCAAATCCCAACGCCTTGTAAGCCGTCATCATCGGCAACGGTTTATAGTGCACATTACAAGCAATACCAGCTTGCGCCATTTTCATAATGATTTCATTGCGCTGTTCCGGCGTAATACGGGGGACGCGCGTAATATACAAATGGCCGGACGAAGAATACTGCTGCGTATAATGAGGCAGTGTTTCAACACCCATCGGACGCAAAGCCGCATCATATCGTTCAATGATTTCACGACGACGCTGCAACATCCCGTCATAACGGTCCAACTGCGCAAGACCCACAGCTGCCGCCAAATCGGTCATATTGCATTTATACCAAGGACCAACTATATCATATTCCCAAGCGCCTAATTGCGTTTTGGCAAGCGCATCCTTGGATTGTCCGTGCAGACTAAGCAGTTGCAGCTGTTTATATATTTCCTCATCATCCACACCCGCAATAGTATTCCAGGTCAAAGCACCGCCCTCTGCAGTGGTGAGATTTTTCACGGCATGGAAAGAGAAAGAGGAGAAATCCGCAATACTACCCACCATTTTATCGCCGCATCTCGCACCAAGCGCATGCGCCGTATCTGCCAAAACCGCAATGCGACCAAGCGCCTCTTGCAACTTACCGGAGGGTTTGAACAACTCTTTTTTACGATTAACAATATCAAAAATACGCGTATAATCACACGGCACACCGCCCAGGTCCACCGGGATAATAGCTTTTGTTTTTTCAGTGATAGCGGATTCTAATTGGTCATAATCCATTTCAAAACTATCCGCCGCCGTATCTACAAACACCAATTTTGCACCAACGTGACACACCACCGATGCAGATGCGGTATACGTATAAGCAGTAGTGATAACTTCGTCCCCCGGTCCGATACCCAACACACGCAGCGCCATTTGTGCGCAAGCAGTTTGCGAATTGAGACACACGCACTTGTTTACACCGACATAGGCAGCAATGCGTTTTTCCAATTCTTTTGTGCGCGGGCCGGTAGTAATCCAGCCGGACAACAATGCATCACTAACACCCTGCACTTCTGCATTCGAAATATCAGGCGGTGAAAATAAAATATTCATACTACCTTTCCTCTCTCGACATGTCACAAATCAAATTTATATTCACAAAGATATTATTTACAACAACTCACGCTAAATTATAACATACTTTTCCATATTTTTTCAATAGATAATACTAAATTTATACTAAACTTATTAATAAACATCAAAAAAAGACCGTTCCGCAACCATACGGAACAGTCCTTTTTACTTATTTTTGAAAATAAATACTTTGCAGAACACATAATTGAGCACAATCACAATTACGCTAACCAAAGCCTTAGACACAATGCCCTCTATACCAAAAAAGCTTTGATTAAGACCCAATATAACCAAAAGCGGTACCAAAATAACCTCTAAAGCGCCCGTCAAAAGGCGAGCAGAAAAAAATTTCGTTGCTTCAGGCAGAACAACTTCCCAATTCCAATGAAAACTCTCAAAAACAAATACTTTATTCACAACGAATGCGAAAATTACCGCACAAATCCACGAGAAAATGTTAGCAACCGTAATCGTCACCAAGGAATCCGCAAAAACACTATCAAAAACGAGCACAAACAGACTATAACTGCCCCAGCCGACAACCGTTGTCAACACGCCCCAAAACAGATAACGGATTGCTTCTCCGTATTTTCTCAACACGTGTATGATTTTATCCATTTTCCCACCCTTTTATTCGGTATATAAACTATTTTTACCCGATATCAACGCGCTCACAATAATAGCAATCACAAAAAACACAATTCCTTGTATACCGAACATTTCCACCGCCAGAAAAGCAGTTGCAAGCGGGGCGTTGGTAACGCCACAGAACATTGCGGTCATGCCGACCGCAGCACCAAAAGCCGGGTCAAGTTGTAATACGAGTGAAAGTGCTCCGCCAAGCGTGGCTCCAATACAAAAGCTGGGAATAATCTCCCCGCCTTTATATCCGGCCGCTACCGTTATCACGGTGAACAGCATTTTCAATGCAAATGCTTCATACCGCACCTCGCCGCTCTCAAAAATGCGATTGATAAGCGCGATACCGCTACCATTATAATCGGCAGTGCCTATCATCAAAGTCAGCACCACAATAACGGCGCCACCAACAGCTATACGCCACCATTCATTTTCGAGCAGGGTAGCATATTTATGGGATGCAAAATGTAATGTTTTACAAAATACAACACTGATGATCGAACAGGCGACCGCAATTACCAGCAACCGCCAAAGTGTCGAAAATGATATAACAGGTATGTTTGGTATGGTAAATCGCTCGGGATGTACGCCCAAAAACACTGCTACTGCAAAACCACTGATACAAGAAGCTAGCGTCGGCAACAACAAAACAAACACCGACCGACCGATGAGAAGCACCTCCAGCACAAACACGCATGCGCCCAACGGTGTGCCAAATACTGCTGAAAAAAACGCACCCATACCGCAAACAGTCAGTATGCGCACGGTGGCAACGTCCACACGAAACACACGCCCCACCAAAGCCGCTAAACCGCCGCCCAATTGCAACGCGGCACCTTCTCGGCCGGCAGAACCACCACACAGGTGAGTCAGCGTGGCACTAATAAATATTGCAGGTGTCAGTGTAAGAGGTACGCAACCCTCTCCTTTTCCCGCATTCATCACATGACAAGTACCGATGCCACTTGTACCGCACACTTTATACACTACCACCGTCAACAAACCCGCCAACGGCAAGCCATACAGTATCCACGGCTGTCCCGCGCGAATATCACTCACCCATGTAACCGCATGCGCAAAAGCAGCACCTACAACACCGCACAACGCACCTATAAACAGGGCAAGCCCCAGCACCCGACACAAGTGCCCTATCTTTTTCATTACATTGGGAATAGAAACTTGCATATACTTATCCATCTTTTCGCATCAAACTTTTTTCATATAAAATCTCGGTTGCAAACGCTAATTTCGTCACAACGTTCTCTTTAGCGGGATAACAATAAAACGAATCGTTTTCCGTAGAAATATCTACACAATCAAAAGGTTTGATATAACAGTAGTCATATTCTACATGCAAACTGTTCATCTGTGCAGGTTTGCGCTGGATACGGTAGGGTTTGCCACGATACATGCCCTCCAACACAAATCCATTTTCAGCGGTGTGTGTCAGGCTTGCTGCGCCCAAGTGCTCAAACTTCCAACATCTGGGCATAGAATACACATCCACCGTATCCGAAAAATGATAGGTGCCGTTTTCGATTTGTTTTTCAACCTGTGCACGTTGCCATAAATACCAATCCGGAACGTGAGAAAACTCCGTTTCACCCTCCAGCGCATGAAGTGTGCCATCCTCTTGCAAAACCCACCGTTTGCCACAGGATTCGCATAATAGTTCGGTTCCCTTTGTCGCCATTTTAGACTCAGCCAGACAATGCGGGCATTGGTATAACACCTTATGCAGCCCTTCCGCTCGATACGGCTCGGTAATTAAAATGCCATTTTCTTTTTGATACCGATACTCATCATACTGCAAACTTTGTTTGATAACAGCATTAATTTCCTCTACCGTCATTTCCGCAATCTGCTCAGCTGTAAGAACTTGCGTCAAAGTGGTATACAGCGGCACTTTGCGTTTCTTGCGAAAATTCCAAAACGGAGAGTGTAAGTAGTTACCATGATGTACCACCGCTACTACCGGTACACCGTTATGTTTTATCAGCTTACCCAGAGAATCGGGTATATACGAAGTGATGCCGCAAGGCGAATACCGCGCTTCCGGATACATCGAAAGGATATCTCCACGCTTTAACACCCTGTTGATAGATTTTACCAAATGCAAATCGCGCGTATATTTACGCGTGCAAATACAGCCAATCCATTCCATTAAGAAAGGTCGGCGATAATATCCGTCAATCGACACCACATTATTGACACGATACGGAAAAGTGGCGGTTGCCAACAATTCAAAGTCAACAAAGTGCATATGGTTGCTGAGCACCATATACGGCGGTTTCAAACCTTCCATATTGATTTTTTCAACGCGATATCGCTTACCGATTAGAGCTAATTTAGACAACACCCAAATCAAAAATACAAAAAATAACGGTTGCCGAATCGGGTACTTTGCTGTTTTATATCTTTTTTGATTTTTATAAAATACGTCCATTTACTTTCTCCTCAACAAAATTTCACCTAATGAAATTCTATATTATATTTGTCAGAAAAGCAAGAAAAATTGTTTCCAATAAAACCCTTGTCCACATGACAAACAAATGGTATACTAAAAAGAAGGAACGGAGGAATACAATGACAGTACTGTATATCGCATTGTTGTCTGTAGCAGTTTTGGCACTGCTTTGCATCTCAACGGCTTACATATGTTTTTACATTACCTTTTACGTATCACAAAAAGAAAAGGATAAACCCGCAGATTTACCGGTTGGCAAAATATATGATCCCTATCACCCATTGATGAAACAGTGGATGGAGGATGTAAAGCATATACCCTTTACGCCAATGCAAACCGTTTCTCACGATGGATTAACACTTTATGGGAAATATTATGAGTGCCAAGCGGACGCACCGATTGAATTGATGATGCACGGTTACCGCGGCAGAGCGGAACGCGATTTGTGTGGCGGTATACAACGTTGCTTTTCCATCGGACACAACGTCTTATTGGTAGACCAACGCGCCAGCGGTAAAAGTGAGGGCCATGTGATTACATTTGGCGCAAAAGAAAGTCTTGATTGCCTAGCTTGGGTGCGTTATATTTGCGACACATTCGGCAAAGATACACCCATTATGCTGACCGGCATCTCCATGGGCGCCACCACCGTCTTGCTGGCAGCATCACATCCCCCGCCCGACAACGTCATCGGTGTTTTGGCGGATTGCGGTTTTACCAATGCGAAGGAAATTATTAAAAAAGTCATTACAGATATGAAATTGCCGCCCTTCTTATATGGGTTTATACGGTTAGGTGCTATACTGTTTGGCGGTTTTGACCCAAACAAAGTTGGTTCCCCATCGCCTACCTTACCCGTTATTTTCTTCCATGGTGAAAGCGACAGTTTTGTTCCGTGTGAAATGAGTATACAAAATTATAACCATTGCACCGCATCCAAACAACTCGTCACCGTTCCTAATGCCGAACACGGTTTGAGTTATGTTATAGATGAGCAAGGGTATTTAAAAGCTTTAACTGATTTTTGCAAATTACATAATATTCCCGTCACTGTAACAAACAAAACATAAAAAAATTCCGAATGTTCACACATTCGGAATTTTTTTGGTGCGGGTAACAGGAGTTGAACCTGCACGATGGAAATCACCAGAGCCTAAATCTGGCGCGTCTGCCAATTCCGCCATACCCGCATTTATAAAATACTCTTTGCATTTTATAGCATTCTCTCTCAAAAGTCAAGTATTCCAAAAAAGAACCGACACAATGGTGTCGGTTCTTTTTTTACTTTTAATTATCTGCCAAACGGCGTGCCGGTGCTGCTTTTGAGCACCACGTCATGATAACCACCTTCCACGATGCTGGTAGCAGATACCAAAGTCATCTTGGCATCACGCTGCAAATCGGGAATGTTGGTCACACCGCAGTTGCACATAGTGGATTTCACTTTGTACAAGCTCTTTGCAACATTATCGCGCAAAGAACCGGCATATTCGACGTAAGAGTCAACGCCTTCTTCAAAGGACAGTTTCGCTTTGCCGCCCAAGTCATAGCGTTGCCAGTTACGAGCACGGTTAGAACCTTCGCCCCAGTACTCTTTCACATAGGTGCCGTTGATGTTCAACTTATTCGTCGGGCTTTCGTCAAAACGAGCGAAATAACGGCCGAGCATGATGAAATCAGAGCCCATTGCCAAAGCAAGCGTCATGTGATAATCATGCACAATACCGCCATCCGAGCAAACCGGAATATAGATACCGGTCTTCTCGAAGTATTCATTACGTGCATTGACAACGTCAATCAAAGCGGTCGCTTGGCCACGGCCGATACCTTTCTGTTCACGAGTGATACAGATGGAACCACCGCCAATACCGACTTTAATAAAGTCAGCACCCGCTTCTGCCAGGAACATAAAACCATCACGGTCCACGACGTTACCAGCGCCGATTTTGACCGAGTCGCCGTATTTCTCACGGACGAATTTCAAAGTCTGCGCCTGCCAGCAGGAATAGCCTTCGGAAGAGTCAATACACAATACGTCCGCACCGGCTTCCACCAAAGCGGGAATACGCTCTTCGTAGTCAAGGGTGTTGATGCCGGCGCCTACCAAGTAGCGTTTTTGTGCATCCAACACTTCTTGCGGGTTTTCTTTATGCTGTGCATAATCCTTGCGGAACACCATGTATGCCAAATTGCCTTTGTCATCAACGAGCGGCAAAGAGTTGAGCTTGTTATCCCAAATAATATCGTTGGCTTCTTTCAGAGTGGTGGTCGCGGGCGCGGTCACCAGTTTATCCAAAGGCGTCATAAACTCTTTCACCTTTGTGGTGAGTTCCATACGGCTAACACGATAATCTCTACCGGTGACAATACCGCACAGTTTACCATTAGCGGTGCCGTCTTCGGTGATAGCAATGGTGTTGTGACCGGTGGCTTCTACTAAGTTGAGAACGTCCGCCAAAGTATCATCGGCAGTGAGGTTGGAATCACTGACCACAAAACCGGCTTTATAGTTTTTTACGCGGGCAACCATAGCCGCCTCATCCTCAATGGATTGAGAACCGTAAATAAAGGAGATACCGCCCTCTTTGGCAAGCGCAATCGCCATGGTATCATTCGAAACAGACTGCATGATAGCAGAAACGAGCGGAATATTCAGTTCAATAGCCGACTTTTCACCTTTTTTGAATTTTACCAAAGGCGTTTTAAGCGAGACGTTTGCCGGAATACACTCCGGAGAGGTGTAACCGGGCACCAATAGATACTCACTAAAAGTATGAGACGGTTCGCTGAAATAAAATGCCATATCAATTATCTCCTTTTCTTAACGCCGCAAACAGCCACTGTTCGCCGGTTGAATATTTTTGTTATTCTATCATATTAGACATTTCTCGTCAAGTGATTTTGCTGAAAAATTATCATTGTTGTTGCTCATCCAACGTCATACGGCAAGGTGGCAAAAATTCCCTAATGAAACATTCTACCGCCTCGATTTCCATAGCGTGTAATGCTTTTTCCGTACTATCACGGGCACTGCGAAATTCCGTGTTCCCCTGTCGCAATTCTTCCTCACATTTGATAAGTGCCGCCAATTTATCCGCCGCTTTTACAATACGCTTTTCCGCTTGTAAATCATCACCAGGAGAAAACCATCCGGCATATTCCAAACGCAAATCATCCGGTAACAAACCAAGGATAGTGGCAGTAGCATCCGCTTCCACTTGTTTGAAAGCATCCCGCAAGGTCGGATTGACGTATTTGACAGGTGTAGGCATATCCCCTGTTAAAATCTCCGGCACATCGTGGTATAACGCAATCATCACAGCATCTTTCACGCGGATATTACCATTAAAACGAGTATTTTCCAACACCGCCAGCGCATGTGTCAATGTAGCTACATCATACGAATGCTCACAAATGTTTTCCGCACGGGTATTGCGCATCAACGCCCATCGCGTGATATATTTCATGCGCATCAGCGCACCATAAAATGCATTTTTCACATCATCACTCTCCCATGAAATTCAGTATACCATCTTATGTGAAAGATTGCAATAAAAACAAAAGAGAGAAGCTCAAAGCTTCTCTCTTTTCATCTGTTTTCACAGCAATTCGGCAATTAAACAGCGCGGGTAACTTTACCCGAACGTAAGCAACGGGTGCAGGCATAGATTCTCTTAGGAGAACCGTTCACAACAGCCTTTACTTTTTTGATGTTGGGCTTCCAGGTACGATTGGAACGACGATGAGAGTGAGAAACCTGAATACCGAACACTACACTTTTGCCGCAGATATCACATTTAGCCATGGTCTGCACCTCCTTTTCAGTACAACAGCAGTATGATAACAGATTCAATTTAAAAAATCAAGTCTTTTTTGAAAAAAACTCAAAAAAGTGAGAAAACGCACATTACTGCTTACCCAGTTGTTTAGTCCGTTCAAAAGAAGCCTGCACCGCTGCGGCTATCACATCCGCAAAATCGCTCTTTTGCAAAACACGTACACCTTCAATGGTGCTGCCCGCAGGGCTGCACACCGCATCTCGCAATTGGGCGGGCTTTTCTCCGCTTTGTAACAACAACTGCGCCGCACCCAAAACCGTTTGTGCGGCATACTGTTGGGCTTGATCAAGAGATAAACCACACTTTACACCCGCATCTGCCAGCGCTTCGATAAACGAATACACAAAGGCAGGGCCGCAACCCGAAATGGCACACCCCGCATCAATCAAACCTTCGGGTAACTTATCCAACGTGCCCGCCTGTTTCATAAACTGTAAAAATGCGGCTTGTTCTTTCTCTGTCACCGCGTTATTCACAGCATATAACACCATGCCCTCGCCCACCGCAACCGGTGTGTTGGGCATAATCCGGATAAGCGGTACACGGCCCAATACCTGCTCGATGGTATGCAGTTGCACACCTGCCGCCATACTGACAAAGACCGTTTGCGAATTTCTGGTATCGCAAGCCGCAATCTCTTGTAACAACGCCGGCAATATCTGCGGTTTTACACCCAAAAAAACATACGAACAGTTTTCAAGAACCGCCGTGTTATCCGATACCACGCAACCGAGTTCTTTAGAAAGCGCCAATGCTTTTTCCGGCATAAAATCCGCCAAATATACCGACTGTGCATCAACAGTACGACAAACCGCTCTTGCCAAAGCGCCACCCATATTGCCGACGCCTATAAAACCGATTTTACTCATAGCGTTCTCCTTCCATCACCGCACGTGTCCCTCACCGGTGATGATGTATTTGTATGTAGTCAAAGCCTCTAGCCCCATCGGACCACGCGCATGTAACTTTTGGGTGGAAATCCCCATTTCACAACCCAGTCCGAATTCACCACCATCGGTAAACCGTGTGGATGCGTTGACATATACCGCCGCACTATCCACACCGCCAGTAAACGAAGCGATTGCAGAGGCATCCTTAGAAACAATAGCTTCACTGTGCCCGGTAGAATGCAAACGGATATGCGCAACAGCATCAGCGATATTATCTACCACTTTGACCGCCAGAATATAATCTAAAAATTCAGTATCAAAATCTTCTGCACTTGCAGGTACACCCTGCATATACTGTACTGCTGTATCATCCACACGGAACGAAACAGCGGGTTTACCGTTTTGAGACTGTACCGTCGTGAGACGTTGCTGTAACAACGGTAAAAAATCAGCGGCAATAGCTTTATCCACCAAACACACTTCAGCCGCATTGCACACCGACGGACGACTGGTTTTTGCATTTTCAATGATAGACAGCGCCTGTTCAAAATCTGCACTTTTTTCCACGTATACGTGGCAAATACCCGTGCCGGTTTGGATACAAGGCACAGTAGCATTTTCCACACATGCACGAATCAGACCCGCACCACCACGTGGAATAAGCATATCAATCAAGCCGTTTGCTTTCATCATTTCGGTGGCACTTTGGCGAGTGGTATCCTGTATCAATTGTACCATAGTGGCAGGTAAACCACATTTTTGCAAGCCTTCCTGTAAAGCATTAACAATCGCATTGGCAGAACGAAACGCCTCTTTACCGCCACGCAAAACGCAAACATTGCCGCTTTTCACCGACAGTGCCGCGGCATCCGCCGTTACGTTGGGACGGCTTTCATAGATAATTCCGATAACGCCTACCGGCACGGCGACCTTTTCAAGTATCAGACCGTCTGCCCGAACATCGTGTTGTAATACGCGGCCCACGGGGTCAGGCAAAGCCGCCACATGACGAATACCATCCGCCATAGCGGCAATGCGTTCCTTTGAAAGCGCAAGCCTATCCAACATAACATCCGAAATCACACCGCGTGCTTTCTCCAAATCAGTGGCGTTCGCACACAAAATCTGTTCACTCGCAGCAACCAAGGCATCTGCCATTGCAAGCAAAGCCGTGTTTTTATCCGCAGTGGACAATCCCGACACCAGTGCACAGGTATCCTTTGCAGTTTTTAAAATATCGGCAGTCGTCAATTCATTCACCCCTTGCTACAAAACGGGTGCCGCAAGATTTACCGTCTACAACATCATACAAAATTTCAGGATTTGCGCCGTGCGCAATCACCGTATCGCAACCATTTTCCATACATCTCTGCGCAGCAGACAATTTGGTGTGCATACCACCCGTACCGAGTGCCGTACCACTTCCCGAAGCCAAGGACATGATTTCCTGTGTGATATTGTCCACAACAGGAATCAAACGGGCGGACGGATTCGTGCGCGGGTCAGCGGTATACAAGCCGTCAATATCGGTGAGCAACACGAGCAAATCAGCGTTCACGCTGGTAGCAACAATCGCACCCAACGTATCGTTATCACCGATACCGATTTCCTCGGTAGAAATCGTATCGTTTTCATTAACAATCGGCAAAACGCCCAGTTCCAGTAAGCGGAACAACGTATTTTGAAAATGTTGATGCCGGACAGGGTTTTCGACATCTTCTCCCACCAATAAAATCTGTGCAACCGTATGGTTATATTCCGAAAACAACTTATCGTATGTATACATCAATTCGCATTGTCCGACAGCCGCCGCCGCCTGTTTAGTAGGCATATCGGTCGGTCGCTCTCGCAGATTGAGTTTTCCGACGCCCATGCCGATAGCACCCGAAGACACCAAAACAACCTCGTGGCCGGAATTTTTTAAATCAGACAGCACTCTGCAAAGCGCTTGCACACAACGGATATTGAGATGTCCCGTTGCATGTGCCAGCGTAGATGTACCGACTTTTACAACAATGCGCATGTTTATGCCTCCCAAAGCAATAACTTTCTTTGTATCGTAACACAATCCACACCGTTTTGCAAGTATACTTTACTTATTTGTATTTAAAGATTGACAAACCGCTCTTCACAAAATATACTGGACTTATGTAGAAAGGGAGATAACCATGTCTAAAACCGTTACCGCTCGCATTATGCTGATAAGCTCCATGTGCATCTTTGGCACTATCGGTATTTTTGCACGCTATATTCCTCTGTCATCCGCCCTCATTGCGTTGGTGCGCGGCGGCGTCGGCGCTCTGTTTTTATTATTGATAACCTTTTTTACGAGTAAAGGTATTTCACCTGACAGCATCAAACGCAACCTGCCGTTCCTTTTGCTTTCCGGTGCTTGTATTGGATTTAATTGGGTTTTGTTATTTGAAGCCTACCGCTTTACAACCGTCGCAACTGCCACCTTGTGCTATTACACTGCTCCGCTGTTTGTGATGGTGTTATCGCCACTGGTATTGAAAGAAAAACTGACTTGGCAAAAAGGTTTATGTCTACCTCTCGCCGTGTGCGGTATGATTCCCATTTCCGGCATTCTGGAAACAGATGCACAATCTATCTCCACCACACGCGGTGTCCTTTGCGGCATCGGTGCAGCTCTTTTTTATGCTACCGTTATGTTACTCAATAAAAAAGTAAAAAACGTACCCGCTCGGGATAAGACGGTCGTGCAGCTCGCTGGTGCCGCTATCGTGATGTTACCCTATTACCTACTCACCAATACCGATGCACAAACAACTTTCTCGCCGACCGCTATCACTATGCTGTTAATCGTCGCGATTGTACATACGGGTATCACGTATGCACTGTATTTCGGCAGTATGGAGTATCTGCCCGCGCAGACAACCGCGATATACAGTTACATCGACCCCGTGGTTGCCATTATTGTATCCGCCGTGTTACTCAAAGAACCTTTTGGATGGGCGCAAGCGGTGGGCGCAGTTTGTATTTTAGGTGCGGCTTTCCTCAGTGAATTGCCGCATAAAAAATAAATTCGAGGAGGACTTTATGAAAAACGAACTAAAAGAGAAATACGGTCTGTTTACCGCGATTGCGATGGTAGTGGGTATCGTAATTGGTAGCGGCGTATTTTTCAAGGCAGAAAAAGTTTTGACTGCAACAGGTGGTAACTTGCCACTAGGTATCCTCGCATGGGTTTTGGGTGGCGCCATTATGATTATCTGTGCCTACACCTTTTCCCTTATGGCTACCCGCTATAAAGGCGTGAACGGTGTGGTGGATTATGCGGAAGCCACCGTGGGCAGAGGCTATGCCTACATGACCGGCTGGTTTACGACCTTTGTTTACTTCCCCGCTATGACAGCGGTACTCGCTTGGGTGTCCGCACGGTATACGGGCGTTTTGGTCGGTTGGGCACCTGACAGTGCACATGTGATGGTGTTGGCAGCCGGTTATTTGATTGCCAGTTATGCCCTCAACACCTTATCCCCCATTTTATCAGGTAAATTTCAAATCACCACCACCGTCATCAAACTGATTCCGCTGATTTTAATGGCTATCATCGGTACTGTGGTGGGCTTGTGCAACGGCACCACAATTGAAAACTTCACAACGGTTGTGACCGAAGTAGAGGGCGGCAACGTCGTAGCGTTGTTCTCCGCTCTGGTTGCGGCGGCTTTCGCTTATGAAGGCTGGATTATTGCGACCAGTATCAATGCGGAAATCAAAAACTCCAAAAGAAACCTGCCAATTGCTCTGGTAGTCGGCACAGCCATTATTGCTTTGGTTTACATATTCTATTACGTTGGACTGGCAGGCGGCGTATCCAATGCCGTTTTGATGGAAAGCGGCGAAGAAGGTGCACGCATTGCATTTGAAAAAATATTTGGTTCTATAGGCGGCGTCGGTTTGTTCGTACTGGTTATCATCTCCTGCTTGGGAACGCTCAACGGCTTGATGATTGCCACCACCCGCAGCATGTATTCCATTGCGGCTCGTAATAACGGTCCTCGCCCCGAAATGATTGGCGAAATCAGCCCCACAACCAACATGCCCACTAATTCTTCTATTGTCGGTTTGTTGTTCTGTGTGTTATGGTTTATGTTCTTCTATGGCGCCAACTTGGCACCGTCCGGTTGGTTTGGGCCTGTGGCATTCGATTCTTCCGAATTGCCCATTATCACACTGTACGCAATCTATATCCCGATTTTCTTGCGTATGATGATTACCGCCAAAGATTTGCATCCCGTTAAACGTTTCGTATTTCCCACGCTTTCTATCATTTGTTGTATTTTCATGGTAGTTGCCGCCGTTTTTGCGCATGGTATCAGCGTTGCGTGGTATCTGCTGGTGTTTGCCGTGATTATGCTGTTTGCCATTCCTTTTTATAAAAAAAAGAATAACTGAGAAAAAACGTGGCATCTTACTAAAAAAATATTGGTTTTGGATTGACTTTCACAAAATTATTCTGTATACTGAACCCGCTGTAAAAAGGAGTGTGAAATATGGCTACGTTAGATATTCATAATTTTTCGTTAGAAAAATTGATTTCGTTTGCGGCAACCGCAAAAGGTGAAGTGTTTTTGAAAACCGCAGAAGGTGATATGCTCAACATGAAGAGTAAACTCACCCAGCTGTTAGCTCTGTCGGGCAACATCGACTGGGGTACCATCGGCGAAGCAACCGTGGTTTGCACAAACCAGGAAGATGAAACCCGCTTATTCCGCATGAACCTGTGGGGCGAAGACAGCAACTAATATTTTAATAAAAACAAAAGCGGTGCAACCCACTTGGTGGGTTGCACCGCTTTTTTATGCATGCTATTTTAAAAAATTATTCGTTCCAGCCCTGTGCGTTAGTAAAATACACAGTTGCAGAAGAAGACAACCAAAGAACACAGTTAAGTTTCGACCAATCGGTTACCTTACAGGTCATGGTGTACCAGGTGTTCATTTCCACCTTGCCCCAAGTTAAAGAACCAACATACTCAGTATTCAGCTCACCGGTGGCCTTATTCTTGATGGTCAAGCCCAAAGCATCGGCAGACTGGGCATTGTCTCCATGGTTTCCGGTCAAATCCCTATAAGTCTTCATCGCAATATAAGGTTTACCGCCCTGCTGGCCTTGAGGCATAGCCGCCATATAGAAATCAAAAGAAATGTAGTCATAGCCGTTCTCGTTGGAGAAATAGACAGAAGCGGGGTCTTCATTATTAGCAGATACGCCGGCAGGCTTAGTATAGACATACATTGTCTGTGCTGCATCAACGCCAACAGAGGTTTTCAAGGTTGCATCTGCTTGAGTCAAATAAGCAGGTGTTGCTGCCACAACGTCAACGTAATTATATTCAGCAAACGTACCATACGCAATGCTGCCATACAGTGTCAGTTCGCTATCACCGTTTTTCACAACGACATAGGGCCGCGTGTAGTATTCGGTAGACGGGTTCTTGATGTTCGTGAATGTCAACGCCATATCGACATACGCATCACACGTATCATACAAAACGTCTGCTTCTTTGAAGCTTACGCTGCTGGTCCATCTATACCCAGAACCAAACGCCATCGCACTTCTGATGTCGTCACCTGTCAAGTCGGTCTTGCCAAGGTCAACCTGCATACCGGGTTTAGATGCCACCACAACACCGTAGTCTACCAATTCGTGCTTTGCACCATCCAAAGCGACATATTCTTTGCCGTCTTCTTGTACACGGGTAAAGCGGCTGACAAAACGCAAGCCGGTAAACTGCGTGCTGGAAGCAACGCCGATAGAAGCGATGTTCGGTTGTTCAACAGTCGGGATATAGAATTGTGCAGAAACGGTTGCACCTTGCGGATTAAAGGTGGGGTCGTTCACCTCAAACTCCTGGGCTGTGCCGCCGTTTTGGAAACCAACACGTTGCGGGATATACGATTTACCGTTGCCATCGGTCACAACAAGTGTGCCGGCTTGCAATTCGTAGCCTTTTGCAATATTTACAATAACCTTATTGCCGTCAATCACCGCTGTGTTCGATTTTTGTACCGTCACGGAACACGTATCAATAACCTCACCGAAAGCAGTAGACGCAATCACCGATGCCGTACCCGGTCCCTCAAAAGTAACCAATCCGTTATCGACAGTAGCCACTGTCGTATCGGTACTGGTCCAAGTCACAGGAACAGTCACTGCGGGCGATACGGTCGAAAGGTCCGGCGTAAAGGTTAGCGACAATTGCTGCTTCGCATCACCTTCCACCACAGACAATTCATTCACATTCAAAGTGCCGATACTACGACGGGAAAGGGCTAAATTATCTACATCCAAATATCTGTCGGTAGCGTTACTGGATAAATACGCCATGCGGAATTTACCCGTTTTTTCTATCTCGGTATGATGTTGTTCTAATTCCCAAGTGACAGGTTCGGCAGCGCCTTTTTCCCATGTTCGCACGTATAAGCCGTCACCCGAACGTGTAATACGGATGGAGTACCATTTACCGGGCGTGAAGGTTTTACTCAACTGCGACGTCGCATTCGTGCTTGCAATTTTATAAATAATTTCTTTTTGACGCAAGTGAACTATCGCCGTATTGCCGGCATTATGCAACAAAGAAATATACATTTCCTCCGTTTGACCGCTCAACGTTTCGTCGCTGAAACGGAAATCAAAGGTAGCGGTATAATCACCCAGCATATCCACTTTGCTGTGCATCTGGCCCCATTGATACGAATTGGTATACTTACCTGCAAACCGCAAGAAACGACCGGTTGCATCCTCTGCCACGTTGATGCGGCTTTGCGTTGTATAAGTAAAATACGAGTTGTTATACATACCGAGTGCGGTCGCATCGAAATTATCCGACCAATAGGTATATTTCTGTCCACGCATAGATGCCTCAAGCGGCATGGCTTGATCTTCTTCAAGCATGTCATCAGGGTTGATAAATGTACCGCTGATAGTAGCGTTTCCTGTCACATAATAAATGACCAACACTTCGCCATTTGGCAGTTCACACGAAGAAGGGTCGCCCATATCACCGCCACCGCCATTGTCGTTACGATATACCAGTTTTGCCTGTGTGGCATTCCAGCCAAGGTCAGGGAAAAACCGTTTTGCGTATACGGGACGAGTGGCAGTCGAAGATACGCTTGACACAGTCCAAGTAGCAAAAACACTGCCGTCTTGCAACAATTTAAGACCCGGCTGGTGCATTTGCGTGCCGCCGATCACAGCTTCTTGTGCGATACGCTCCCACGTTACGCCGCGGTTATCCGAGCGCCATACGTAACCCGCTTCACGTGCCATAGCATACACGATATCTCCCTGGGTTGCCACCAACGACACTTCGTTGATGGTGGCACCCAACGTACCCGAATCGGCTAAAAGGTATTCCCCTTCAAAGCGGAAAGTGCCGTCGGCTTGCAAGGTGCAAAGCAGGTTGACACCTGCCTGTCCATTATAGGACGCACCCATACCGTATACCGGTATCAACATTTGGTCATCTTCAAACACCGCAATGTCACCGCGCTTGGCACACCAAGCATCCAGCGTAAGAGCAGGAACCAACGTAGGCGGAGCAAATGTCTTGCCACCGTCACGGCTATACGTAATAAACGTTCTTGTGGTGCTATCTGTATTCAAGTTACGTGCAAAGAAAGTGAGAATCACTGTGCCGTCACTTAAAATGGCAAAGTTGGGGTCACGAGCTTCCATCGGATAACCATCATTGCCAATACCATAGCTTATCAGTATATCCGTAGTCAACAATGTGCGCGGTGCAGACCAAGTACGGCCGTTATCTTTACTTTCCACCACTTGCACCGTTCCCATTGCCTCTTTCGAACTGACAAAAGGTACGTGCCCTGTATTTCTGTAATATGCGACCATTAACTTACCGTTTGGATATTCCGCACGGTCTTCAGCGGGAAGCTGTTCCTGTGGTATCAAAACCACATCGGGAAACAATGCTTTATAGCCTGATGTTTCCTGCGCAATAATGACATCTTCCACCAAAGGTTCCTCCAAACTAGCAGTAGTCGAAACAACGGGAATGCAGCCGATGAGCATGGTAGCCGTCAGCAAAACTCCCATTATACGCAAAAGTCCTTCTTTCACTATACCCCTTCTTTCATTTGTTCTGCATAAACTAACTTGACATTCTGTCTTATTTCAGTATACTAAAATTATACTTTGAAATTCAATGAGAAATATAGACAATCTCTTTCGAGGCGTGTCAGAATAGGAAATGTGCTATGTATATAGAATTGCCAATAAACAACGGTACACAAACGCATCGCGCTTTTTTACTGAGCAGCTTTTTCCATCCTACAAGTTTCTCCTCGGCTTTACACAAGCATGCACATGCCGAATGCCACGCGATAATAGGAACGGCTGTTTATCGAATTGGCAAGAATACTTATACGCTTACAAGCGGGGACGTATTGTTAATCCCAAAAGATGAAATGCATTGTTGTACCCATATTGCACCCGACACCTTACGTATCGTATTTCAAATTGACCTCAATATTGATACCACTTGCATAAAAAACGTAGGAAAGGTGTTAGTGAAAAGTCTGCTTGATGAAATCGAAAACTGCAAAAAAAACGGACGATATGCGAAAGTCGCAGGATATATCTCCCTTATTTGCGATGCATTCGAAATTGACCCGCCGTTGCATCCCACCCCGATTACCGATTATGGATTTCTTATTCGCGAATTTTTTTCATCAAATTACAGTAAAAACGTAAGTCTATCCGACCTTGCCACCATATTGCACCTTTCCGAAAGACAAACCGAACGACAGGTCTTTGCACACACAGGCAATTCGTTCCGCAAGGAATTGATTGAAATTCGCATGAGCATGGCTAAATATTTACAAGAAACCACGGATATGACCCTCACAGCTATTGCGGAATACGTTGGCTACTCATCCTACGCCGGTTTTTGGAAAGCTTTCCGGCAATATCAATGAAAAACCATTATAAAACCGCGCGTGCAGTTGAACTGCACGCGGGGTTTTCGTTTGTCTTAAACGTTTTGTCTAGGGGTGCCTAACACTGTAATGGGCTTTCGAGAAAATATTTCATTTACGTTTCTGTAGAAATCGTCAAAAGTCAACTCCCGTTCACGCTCAAGCGTACGCGGACATTTCAAGCCAACTTCGTACATCCACACGCCCTTATATCCAATCTCCTCAAATTTTGAAATCATTGCTTCCCAATCCACTTTACCTTCACCGGGTAACCAATGTTTCTCATCTATAAAATCATAATCGGAAATATGGGTAGTGATAATTTTATCACGCAGTTTATCCATAAAGTGTAAGTTGTTTTCCGATAACAAGTGGTTGGTATACAAGACACAAAATCCAGATTGCAATACTTTGTCGATTACAGTGGCGGACTTTTGGCGAAAACACGGCTTAATGACATTTTGCCATCTTATATTCAGCCAGCCATTAATGCGTTATATAAGGAAAATCCTTCGACTAGTAAAGCCACAGCAAAAAGAACCATACAAAGATATATCCGCGCTCTTGCCAATGTGTTCGAATTTGCAAGAAAAGAGCGAGCATACAACTTTTGCAACCCCTGTAACGATCTCACAATCCCTAAAAAATCGGTTACTAAAACCCGCACTGCCATAAATAAGCATACCATTCAGTTAATCCTAACAACAGAACACAGAGCAAAACTTCCTGCTTGTATCATGCTTTTGGCCGGTCTCAGACGTGGTGTGCTTACGGCTCTAACCTGGTTTGATATCGATTTTAAAAACAGAACTATCAACGTAAACAAATCGTATGATTTTAAGCACTGTGAACTAAAAGATACTAAAAGCAAAGCCGGCATGAGAAAAGTCACAATAAACAATTATTTATACGACTTGCTTATTGAGGCCAAAAAGAGCTCTAATGGTTCTTATGTTATTCAGAAGGCATACGGCGGCAGAATGACAGAAACAGCGTGGAAGCGCCTTTTTGAGGGCTATATGGGTGCATTGCGAGCTGCCGACAATGCCAATCAAGATTCCCTTTGTTTTGCGGATGAGTGCTTTGAGGAATTTACTGCTCATCAACTCCGCCACACCTACTGTTCTATGCTCCAATGGTCAGGTGTTGATATTAAAACAGCACAAGAACTGATGGGACACAGTGAATATGGTGTTACAGCAAACATCTATACCCATGTTGACGAAGCAACAAAAAATAATGCCGCCGTGTTACAAGATAAATTCATCAAAGAGACGTTGGTTTCGTAAAACGCAGAGCGGAGAAAGATTTTTGATCTTTCTCCGCTCTTTTTTTATTTGTGCAATGAGCATGCGGTCTTCTGCGGGGGGCACATCGGGGGGCATATAAAATTTCTCAATTTTATAACAAAAATTAAGGTGAAAGTGCCTCCTCCCTTGTTAAATTATCTTCTTTAAAAAAATATTTTGTCTGATGCTTAATCTATAATGTAAAAGTCACTCTAATTAAAACAACCACAGTAATCAATGTACCAAAATATGCTAATGCATACTTATTTAGAGAAATATTACTATATTTTTGGATAAGCACACCAATAGCAGGAGTACTTGTCATTCCATCGGCTACTGTCACAGATACTAATTTAATGAAAGCATCCATCCCACAAAAACAGCCACAATCAAAACACCGGATAAATCTAATGACACTTTAAATATTTTCACTCGTCCCAAATAATATCCCAAAATTATTACTAAAAAGGCTATTGAAAGCGGCGACAACAAACTATTCAGCACCATCATTATTCGGCACCAGATAACTGCATATGTAACGGTCTAATTTCAAAGCACATCATATTGACCTTATCGATTTGTTTGTCAATATGATAATGACCGCAATACCACACTTCGTAATCCAATTGTTTTTCAAGTTCGCCTAACCATTCTTCAGTAGATCTGTCAATATCGGGCTTAAAGAGTTTTTTAGATTTCGCCTTTCGCGGCTTCCGTTTAATAACAGCATTTTGACTCGTCGACATAAACATCTCTGTAGGGAGATATTGAATAGGACAAGTATGCGTCATCATGCCGTAAATTTTATTGTTTGCAAGCAACAATTTTTCTTCCACTTTAGCCTTGGTTGTATCATCAGGCATCTCATCTTCCCAAAACGGCTTATCTTCTTCTATGCAGCGCGTTTTATCAACACTGTGAGCACCGCCTACTACCATATATTTTTTACCCTCGAAGTTATAAATCTCACCATCGATCGCAAAATAAATATTTGGATATTTGGGCTCATAATACACCTTGCCGCCGCAAAAGTTCCTAATCCCATAAGTTCCAATATTTTGCGGCCGATTTTCTTTATTTCCATGAAGGCAAAACAGGGTAATATTTAAAGCAGAAATTTCTTTCTTCAGTTTATCATCCCGAACATCCTCGTAATAGTTAAAGCCGGTATCACCAAGGATAATCAGCACGTCCTTTCTTCGCGTGTTCATCTCACGGCAAAAATCTTTCACATAACCAAAATTACGGTGTTTATCTCCCGTGATAAAATATTTTGCAGGTGTACCGTCATCGTAATACGAAATTACTTTTTCTTCTTTCCATGTGCTTTTTGCAATCAGATAAAAAATATACAGTGTTTCTCCACACAGCACACCCAATAACAATCCAATTAGGATATTCATTGTTGTAATAGGCGATATTACTAAAACGGAAATAGAAACTCCAATTGTTGCGCCGGGAATAATAACCTGTTTTACAGTATGTAAAATATGCTTTTCTTTAGTATAGGTTTTCAGATGTATACACACCAACCCAATTACGGATAAAATTAAATTAATGATAATTATTGCTGTTTGCATTTCATTTTCTCCTTTTCTTTTTTACAGCTGCAACCACAGTATAAAATCTAACCCTGACAATTAGTGTCAGGGTTAAAAATTTTCATTATATCTTTGTATGTATCAGACGCATCCTACACATATAGATTAACCCCGACAGAAGCTGTCGGGGTTAATAAAACTATTTCGCAATTACATTCTATTTATCTCAAATTTCGAGAGACGAATGAATTTACTAAGACTTAACACCGCAGACTTTAATGATGCAAATCAACAATAGAAATAGCCTCTTGTAAGATAAGAACGAGAAAAAACATTACAAACGGAATAATGGAAAAAACGGAGTATATTGCGCTAGACTTTGAAATGCATACCGGCGCCCCTCGGAAACATTTGACGATTACCGTCGAAAATATAACAGCTAACATAATTCCGGAAACGAGAAAATAACAATCATTATGCAGTATAAACCAATCAATACTCAGTAAAACATGCGCAGAGAGAAAAAGGAACAATTGTAGTTTCTTCATACCTTGCTTGAAACTTATTATCAACCAAGCCACCATTATAGCTATTGATAAAAATCCCAAACTGGATACATTTGCTGTAAAGAGTTGCGGAAAACCCATCATTTCGCCTCCCTAAAAATGAATACAAACGCTCTTTTACGCGTTTGAGATAAACTGTTCCGATTGATATTTACCCCATACAAAATCGGTAAACGCGTCACGTGCCGCATTGCTTTGATTATCCGTCAAGTGCAACGTTATTCCATATTTTTTTGTTGCATATGACTCATAAAGAGGCCACTGCACGTCCGAACTCCAATTTTGCTTAGTGTAAGCGGCAACAATATTAGAAAAAACAGGCTTAGTGTTAGAACCAACAAACTGGTTAAACCTAAAATTCGAACTGCTAATCCATTGAGTTCCGGGAATTGCTCTATTGGTATAATAGTATCGGCATGCTGAACCGAACAAAACAAATTGAAAATAGTTGGAAATCCAGTTAATGGCAAAGTTGAATGCGTCCACATCCGCCAACAAATCTTTCGTACTAAAAGAATATTGTTTACTACCCATCATTTCGTACACAGCATTATAAAATTCATTATAATCATCTGAAGCATTAGTTAAAACATATGTATCAACCACTAAAGCCTGCAAATCTCCTGCCCATCCGACAAGATTTCTAACATGAGTTGGGCCAATGATCAGTGATTTCCAATAAATATCCCCACCAACAATAATCGCATTCATTGTTGCACTTAAATGCAAAAAATCCACAGGCGCATTATCATGATCATAAATGATTAAAGCTTCTGTAGTGAAGAAATCATAGATATCTTTATTGCTATCTTTCACATATTTTACGAACTCATTATTGATTTCGCCGGCAACGATATTCCAGTTTTCATTATTATAACTGTTTCTACGTATAAATTGAAGTGTTAATTCCATTTGATTAGAACTGTCATATTGGCGCGCCAACTGATGAAGTGCATCTAAGTAATTAAACACAATCTCATTCCACACTTGGAAATAACAGATGTTTAAATCACCGCTATATGCATAATAGGACAAATTCGCTACAGTGTACGCAGGTGTTTTGTCGGACAGTGTCATCACCGAAGCGGTGTTAGCCACCGGCTGTTCTTCGTCAGCGGCCGCCAACAGAATGATGCGTTGGGCATTGACACCGATAGCGGGCGTTCCATCGTTAGCCGTCTCCTGAGCCTGCCGAGCCGTACAAGGACTCCAATACATATAATTATTGGTAGCCAAAATATCAGCTACCTCTTTTGTCGTACCATTTGGAATTGCAACGCCCAACTCTTTGCAGATAGTGCGGATAGCCTCCAGCGAATCCTCCGACCGTGCCTGCGTGTTATGCTTCAGCACCCAGTTAATGATGTTATTATACTGTTTCTTGTTCATTTACATTCTACCTCCTTTACCACATGTTTTCAAGGACTTTTTCGTCCTTCGCATAAACGTCTTCTACGTGAGTAAAATCGAAAGTAGTCGTACCGCAAGCCCAAAGGTGCATATCATCCGGTTGCAATGCAGACGGACAGTACGGCTCCCACTTTTCAGGCATACTGTCAAGTTTCGGCTCGGTTGCCATAAAGAGAGTATCAAAGTCAGCGGTATACTTTGTCGCCTGTACATAGTGACTGCACTGACGGTCAAAGTTAAAGTTTTTAGACGAATCGGTATTACCGATAAAGGCAGGTACATACCCGTTTGCAATGAGTGTCTGCGCAAACGAAATCATCCAGTCGTGATTCATACTCCAATCGGGTTTCATTTCTGCAAACAGAGCAATATTTGCATTTTGAGGCACGCCCAACTCTTTTGCCGATGCTACTGCTCTGAGTGCCTCTTGCGTACCGTTCACACCGGATACTTGTGCTTCGGTAAGGTCACGAATAACCAAACCGATTTTGCAATCCTTATCCTTCAAAAACGCAATTTCTTCTGCCGTGAGTTTATCTTCACCACACAGCGTTCTCATACAAAACAAAGGAAAGCATTTTTGTCTCATCACCCAGTCATACATGGTGTAACCGTTTTTCAGCTTTTTGTTGATAGGTGTAGCTGAACTAACACCGAAAATAGTTTTCATTTTATTTTCCTCCTTACAAATTTATTTTTTAATTAAAATGTAACTATTTTTTGAAATCAGCGTCCCGATTTCTTGCAGCTGCAAGTATAGTATAAAAAATAACCCTGACAACTAGTGTCAGGGTTAAACTAAATATTTTAAAAACATAAAAAGTAATCCGAGCAATCCACTAAAAGATTTTTGTTACTCTTCGGTTTGAGATGATATATCACTATCGTTTGCAAACGAGGGAACAAAACTGACGAAAACGCCCCACTTCATATATTTTTGTATAAAAAACAGCTTGCATTTTAATAATACAGGCGGAATAGGTTTTTGATATTTAATTATTGTTTTTCTTTATTGATTTTATAATGGTATAAATTAAAGATGTTATCCCAGTTCCAATCAGCGAAAATATTACTGGCACTGCAGATAATATATAAGTACCTTCCCCAAAAGGAGCCTCTATACCATATATAAACCAATGAATAAACGTAACTCCAAATAAAATCAACTGGGGAAGCCATGCTTTTTTCAATATAGTATATGATAGGCAACCATATACAAAAGAATATAATGGTGAGCCGAAAATAAGATACAAATCTCCCAAATCAAAACGTATCATATCACCAACATTTCCAGTTTTATATACATCCGCATAGCGAGTTGATAAATGAATTCCTATTACCATTATTATACTTAATAAAAAGCAAAACCAATACTTTCTCAAAAAGCTCAAAAACCTATTTTTTCATAACTAATCCTTAAAACATTCAAACGTCTTATATTGAATGGTAACAATTAACATAAATTTTCAAACTTAGAATTACCCGCGACTCTATAAGTCATCCTCTAAATTTTTTGAACAACTATAATTGTCCTTGGGCATTCTTGTTTTAAGCCATAAAACTAACTTTACTATAAGTCCACATAATACTGATATTCCTACAAAAGGTAGACACTTTGTTAATAATGTGAAACCAACATCGTCAAAGCTATTCGTTGATAATAGACCTAAGTAAAATATCCAAAAATAATATAAACATATAAAAAGCAACAAGAACAGATTTGGCAGAATTATTTTCTTTGTTTTTACATATGAATAACATCCGTATAAAGCAAGAAAAAAGAACATCGCTGGCAAAAACGTCCAAGCAAAAAATCCGCCATAATAACCCGCCCCGGCGTCAACTTGTGATTTTTCCCAAGTAATACCAAGGGAATAAAATAAAAAGAATGCATTAATTAGAAAAAACAATTTAATGTATTGTTTAACCACGAGATATTCACTCCTCTAAATATTCTACTACTTTATTTATTACATCTGTTCTATGTGGCATTTTACTATGGAAATGACTAGTTAACGAATTGCCTCCATCAGTATCAATGTTAACAAGTATTTTTTCAAAATTTATTTTTTTGATGGGGAAACCTGCTTCATTGAGTGACCCCCATCCTATTTGGCTAAGAAAACCCACAACATTATCTCTAACATATGCGGCATTAAATTGAACCCTCATTTCTACGCCGTCCATATTTGTCAAAACATATAATTTGTTTTGCGAGCGTTGAATTATTTCAGTGTTTAATTCAGCAAGATTTTCACTATTGTTTTGCAATTCGAAATCAAAATTATTATCAGACATACCGTCAGAATCATAACTAATACCGGCAATAGCATAATATTTTGTTGACCGTTGTCGTTGAAATAGTAATGTTGGTGTAATAGTATAATTACTTCCTGGACAACCACCTTTATTGCAATTTACTGTTGTAGAATTTGAACCGCCATACATAGCACTATTAACATCTAAATCGTGATCGCATAACAGGTGTAATATACCAATATCATTTGACAAATCTGCCAACGGACTTCCCCAGTGAGGTGTACAGATAGTTACAAGTTTACTTACGCTATAATCGTGATATAAATTTTCAATATAATATCTAGCAACTAAGCCGCCCATACTATGACCTACAATATTAATCTTATAATTATTATTGTTATAATCGTTTCTTGATGCATAAAAACAAGCTTTCTTTTCATCAGCACCTGAAGTTCTAACATCATCGATTAAGTTTTCAATATATTTCTCAAATTTCTTTGCACTATGTACTACCGCATCTTGATTAGGATAATTAAACGCAAATAGGTTGACGTTCTTCTGATATCCTGCATCTAACAATTTATTACCCAAATTACAAGGGTAATCGGTATCGCTATCGCCATTATTTGGATCAAACGAACCTAATGCTTGAGAATTAACGTTGGTGTAATTTTTACTGTTCAGCGACAAGGCATTAATATCTGAATTGTAATGGTTATTTTGACCACTCGGTATATTGTTATTTATACCCCATACGCCCTTTGAGTTGCTTGTTCTACCATGGATCAAAAATACGGGTGTTTTACCGTGTACCCAAATTTCACAACTCGCCGTCAACCTACCATCGACAGTAGCTGCAGTAATTGTGGTAGTACCTGCTTTTTTAGCTGTAATATATCCCGAACAATAACCCACACTGGCAACACTAGGATTGCTCGATGACCAATAAATCGTTGACAGTGTGTTTCCGCAAACCGGATTGTATCCTT
>JAZRAA010000053.1:0-118870 GCA_045634325.1 Acutalibacteraceae bacterium
TATGCTTATTGCGTTTGTGATGTGGACGGTAGCAATTCGTTTTATTGATGTGCAAGCAATCGGACCGCAAGAGTCATCTGTTGGATTTGCAACGATTAACCAGTTCGTTCATAACCTCACTGGTGTGCATATGTCCCTGTACACCATCACAGATTGGCTGGGTCTGGTACCTCTTATGTTTGTAATGGGATTCGGTACTCTCGGACTTATTCAATGGATTAAGAGAAAACACCTCTTGAAAGTTGATTATAGTATCCTTGTTCTTGGCGGATTCTATATCGTTGTGATGGCGGCATTCGTTCTCTTTGAGGTGCTTGTCATAAATTACAGACCCGTGTTGATTAATGGGATTTTGGAAGCATCTTATCCATCATCAACGACAATGCTTGTGATGTGTGTCATGCCGACTGCAATAATGCAGTTTGATACCCGTATGAAAAAAGATGTTCTCAAACGATGTGTCACTTATACAATTACTGCTTTTATTGTATTTATGGTAATTGGAAGACTTGTTTCGGGTGTACATTGGTTTACCGATATTATCGGCGGTGCTTTGTTCAGTACAGGGCTTGTGCTTATGCATCGTGCTATTATCGGTTTGCAAGTTAAATAAACTCCAATTTATCGAATAGATGATATTTGTTTAGAAAAGGGTTTTAGGTTCTCCTAACAAATGACATTTAGGTGCCTAAATGTCCTGCTTGTTATGGTATAGGACAAAATTAAAAGATGCACGAAATTTTCGTGGATCTTTTTTAGTGTCCTTTAGTGTACAACCCATACGAAGTGTTCTTTTTTTATACAAGCCGACAGGCTTGGTATATTATCACGACGTAGTCGTGTATATCATCGCCGTAAGGAGTATATCATCATGAGAAGCGTGTATTTCTGTCGGCTTGATGATATGCAACGCTCCGCATTGATTTGTTTCCGCTTTTGTGCTATAATTTACTAAGTGAAAAATATTAAAGAGATGAGGCGAAGGGGAATGAACGCATTAGCGTACATTATGAGTACAATAGCACTTGCATTATATTGCGGTAGTTATTTTTTTGATAATAAAAAGAAATATCTTATTTTACAGTTGAACGGCAATTTATTTCTGTCATTATCTTATTTGTTTATGGGAGCTTATTTTACTATGGTTTCGGTTGCCATAGGAATTGCGAGAGGATTGATTTGCTACACGTACGAAAAAAACAACAAAAAGGTTCCGCTATATATAATTATTGGTTTGTGCTTTTTAACTGTTTCGAGTTATATTATAGTAAACTATGTTATTTTATCCGGAACATCATCAAAATGGGACTTTTTGTATATGTTTGCTTCTTGTATGTATGCGATAACATTTGCCATACGAAATATTAAGTTAATGCGATATTTGGTATTGATTCCTCATTTAAGTGCGGTTTTATACAATTTACTTGCAGGGGCTCCTGTTTCCTCGGCCATTTCTTATGGAATTGAATTTATGATTACGGTTGTTGCTATTATTAAATTTAAAATACACACAAGTGAAATTAAATCAACTCAATAAATTAAAAGTGTATAGAAAATCAGGTTATAAGACCGGTTCCATTTTGAGTGTCGGTCCCAAAACAAAAAGCACTTCTTCGGAAGTGCTTTTTGTTTTGGAAATGAAGCACACCTTACGGTGTATGAAAAATGAAGTGCCTATGGCTATGAAGCATGCCTACGGCACATTGAGAAATGAAAAGTGCGCTTCGTTTCATATTTTGCGAAGCAAAATGCTTCATACGAGCGATAGCGAGTGCTTTACTTTCCCTTGCGTCTTTATCACGCTTGTGAGCTACCTCTCGTTATCACCCCGCAGGCGATTTTGGTGCCTGCGTTGCCGGAGGGTTGGGTGTGGAAATCATCTGCCATATCGTGAATAATCACGGTGCGGCCGATAATGTCTGTCACTGTGAATCGGTCGGTCAGCACTTGCAGATAGGCCCTCTTGCCGCACCGCATCAGCGGCGGCAAGTCGCCTGCGTGTTGGGGGTGGGGCTTGTTTTGCGGATTGAAATGGTTGCTGCTCTCCGAGAACCCTTCTCCGCCGCAGGCGTTGCCCTCGTGAATATGAAACCCATAAAACCCGCTTTTGTTTTCCGGTAGTGAAGAAATATCGGCTATCACCAATACACAGTTTCGTCTGGAAAATTAAACCTTAACGCAGGATGTTTTCGTGTAATGTTGTTTTTGTTTTATATATCATTACTAAATACCATTACAGCTTTATGGAAATTTATCAAGTCTCAATTGACAAATTTTCCATTTTTTGGTATTATGAAAGTGTAGAAAGTCTACGGACTTGTGTATGTTACTTATATCCGTCTATGTGCTGTTAATTTGTTGCGGATTGAAAGACAGGTGATTCCAATGGTGAATTAAGATGATATGGTACGTATGTTTTATGTTTTGTTTTTAGGAGGTTCTTATGAAAAAATTAAGATTAATCACCTTGTTGGTGCTGGCTGCGTTTAGCTTAAGTGTTTTATCGCCCGTAACTGTGTATGCGCATGTTGTAGGAGAAGATGAAATAGTGAGTTATCTTCAATCTGCAGGTTTTACTGATGATGAAATTGGTAATATGTGTTCTTCTGAAAAACTTCAGTATTATACGTCTAAAAGTTATGTTCAAGAAAGAAATATAACACATGGTATATATACGGATAACTATTTTATTGATTTTAGTATAGAAGATGATGGTACGGTCGTCATAGATGAAGAAAATCGAAAAGAATTAAAATCTTTTTTAAGTGATTCTACGGAGCTAGCAAAGGTTTTACATGACAAAGAGCAGAGTGCGGCTATAAAACAGGCTGAAAAAGATAAGCTTATTAGTTATTGCCGTGCAGAAGAGGCAATGCTAAGTGCTGAAACTGTTCCGCAAGTGAAGTTAGAAGCTTCAGTTAAAGCGCAAGAAGAACTTAAGAGAAGCTATCTTGATATGTACACAGCTGAGGTTGATGCTATACAAAGTTTGAATCTTGAAGCTGCAGCTGTAGCCGCAAGCAATATAACTCAATCAATTGTAGTTACACATAAGAGTTATAATACAAGTACAAAATATCTAGTTAAAAATATAAGTTATATATTTGATTGGAATTATGATCCTTTTTGGACTCTGACCGATCAATTCGCAATTGCTTGGTCAAAGGAGTTTAATTATCCTTCTTCTGGTGGTTATAGTTTCAAATATGACGCATATGGTGTGGCAAATCCTAGCGGTGAGAGAGCGTATTATACGACAAGGTCATTTACTGCGAGCGATGTATATTATAAAACTCCTAGTGCTGGTGTTGGACATAAATATGATATTATAGGAAGTTTCTTTTCTAGTTTTGATTATTCTGTTTATAGACACTATGTTTCTTTGAATTTTGATATTACAAGGTATTGGTCTGGGTCTCAAAATGAAGAAGCAAATTACGTTGCGAAGTATTATCATAAAATAGCAGGCGTTGAAGGATCGCTTTCTCTTTCTGCAACTCCTTCGATTTCAATATCTTGGGCATCATCATATGATGAACTTCAAAATAAAGGTGGGAAATTTTCCTTTTTGTAAGGGATGAAAAATATTGGGAGTTTTGTTATAATGTGTGTTCGATAAGATTTTGATATTTTTATGAAAAACATTTATGAAACATGTGAATGTAAACAAAAGATAGACAAAAAATATAATATTGTTATTTTTGCTATGGTGGCGGTCTTTTTATTGTGGGTGGCTTATTTTGCTTACAATTCATACAGTAAAAAGTGTTCTAATGTTGAATCTATAACACATATGATGGTTACGGGTTCAAATATAACGAAAGATAATATTACACATGAGTTTGTTTCGGCGGTGATTTGTGGGGATTATCTTTATGTTACAGTGTTTCTGCATGAAGAAAATCAGCCGGTAAACTTTTCTTCAGTCTCTACAATTGGAGATATGCAATATTCTATTTATGATGAAGATAATGGTTTGTTGGAATTAAGTTCTTTTTATGGAAATGTTGTTCATTTGCAGGCGAAATTAGCAAAGAAATCTCGAAACCATACAGAGAGTTTTTATATTTATTCGTATGATAAGGAAATGGTTCGATTGGAGCTTGTTGACTTTTCAACGATTCAATCAATCCTTATGCCTTTGGAAGATGTACAGAGAAATGCGACGGTTAAGGTGGTTCCTAAGTATTCAAATGGTCGGTTGAGAATATTTGTATGGTTATCAGATGCCCCTTTTTATTGTTTTAATTTAGACGATATGTATCTAGCCACTAAGAATGGGCAATGGTTTGGATATAGTGAATCAAGTGTTTATTTGGTAGATGATTCAAATAAAATACATCGTTACACAACTGATAGTGAAGAATCTCGTCTATACTTGGGTTATCATTGCTACTTTTTCGATTCTGTGGAGAAGGGTAATAAATACACGCTGACAATCCCATCTATCTCTTATACTAAAAACGATAGTAAAGAGATAGTAACCATAGAAGGTCCTTTTACGTTTCAAATTAATGTGTAAAGTCTTGCTTTTATTATAATAAATATATATCCTATAAATTGGAATAATATTCAAAAACCTCGTTCTTATAGAACGAGGTTTTTGTTATAGGTAAGCCGTTTATCCTCTTTTGATAACCCCGCAGGCGATTTTGGTGCCTGCGTTGCCGGAGGGTTGGGTATGAAAATCGTCTGCCATATCGTGAATAATCACGGTGCGGCCGATGATATCTGCGACTCTGAATCGGTCGGTCAGCACCTGCATAT
Organism: Acutalibacteraceae bacterium; assembly: GCA_045634325.1. Lineage (GTDB taxonomy): Bacteria > Bacillota > Clostridia > Oscillospirales > Acutalibacteraceae > URNF01. The sequence goes on from JAZRAA010000053.1 coordinate 4,768, forward strand.
ATGCGCTTTTTCCGCACAACATGAGTGGTGGTAGGTCGCCCGCGTGTTGAGGGTGCGGTTTATTTTGTGGGTTAAAATGGCTGCCACTTTCTGAAAATCCCTCTCCGCCGCAGGATTTACCGTCGTGAATATGAAATCCGTAAAACCCGCTTTGATTTTCGGGTATCCCATGTATATCGGCAACCACTAAAACGCAGTTTTGCCTTTGCATAAACGTTACGTGACCCGCTATTGTGGGGTTTTGAGCAGAGCCTTGTACCAATGCTGTTGCTGTCATATCCGTTTTATCCATGTACACAAAATCACCTCTCGCATACTATATGTTTTATTTATGACTTTTGTGATGGTTTTTTTATACGTCTAATAAAACAAATATTTTATTTAAAAACGATTGAATATGTGAACGGGATATGGTATATTAATGGCAAGGAGGCGTTTAAAATGTTAGATTTTATACCTTTTTTTGTGCTTGTGTGTGCTCTGTGTGCATTGGTTTTTGCTGTTGTTAAATTTTACAGCGTGAAGAAAATGCCTGAAGGCACCGAAAAAATGGCCGCTATTTCTGCGAAAATCCGCAAAGGCGCTATGGCGTATTTGAAACGTCAATATAAAACGGTGGGAATCTTCTTTGTCGTGATGGTTGCGCTGCTCGTTGCGATTGCGGCACTGGGCTATTTACCGTTTTTTGTGCCGGTGGCATTTTTGAGCGGTGGTTTATTCTCCGGCCTTTCGGGATTTGTAGGTATGAAAATTGCTACATATGCCAATTCTCGTACAGCAAATGGTGCGCAAGAGGGGCTTAACAGAGGTTTAAAAATCGCTTTTTCATCCGGCGTTGTTATGGGTATGACAGTGGTCGGATTGGGCCTTCTGGATATCAGTTTGTGGTTTATATTACTGAAATATGTGTTCCAATTACCCGTTGAACAAATCACTTCTGCCATGCTTTCGTTTGGCATGGGCGCCAGCTCCATGGCGTTGTTTGCGCGTGTCGGCGGTGGTATTTTCACCAAGGCAGCTGACGTGGGCGCTGACCTTGTGGGTAAAGTGGAAGCGGGTATTCCTGAAGACGACCCGCGCAATCCTGCTTGTATTGCGGACAATGTCGGCGATAACGTCGGCGACGTCGCCGGTATGGGCGCGGATTTGTATGAATCCTATGTGGGCTCTATCATTTCCAGCGCCGCGCTGGCTACAGCGGCAGGAATGGGAATGAAAGGCGTGTTATTGCCCATGCTCATTTCCGCAACAGGTATTTTAGCTTCTATCATTTCCACTTTCTTTGTATCTACCAAAGAGGGCGCAACTCAGAAAATGTTGCTCGGCTCTTTGCGTAAAGGTACCTATTCCGCGGCGGCTATCAACACAGTGCTGGTTCTGGCGATGGTATGGTGGTTGTTCCCGTCAAACTACGGTTTGTTTGCTGCTGTTATCGCAGGTTTGCTCGCCGGTGTTTTGATTGGTTTCTTTACGGAGTATTATACTTCCGATTCGTATAAACCGACGCAAGAATTGTCCGGTTCGTCTGAAACCGGCAGCGCAACGGTGATTATTGACGGTATGGCACTCGGCATGCGTTCCACGGCTATTCCTGTTGTCATTGTCGGCATTTGTATCATTGCCAGTTATTTCTTCGGTGGCGGTTTGGAATCTTTCTCCGCCGGTTTGTATGGTGTCGGTTTGTCTGCTGTCGGTATGTTATCTACGCTGGCAATCACGTTAGCAACCGATGCGTATGGTCCGGTTGCGGATAACGCAGGTGGCATTGCGGAAATGTCCGGTTTGCCCAAACAAGTGAGAGAGCGCACCGATGCTTTGGATTCCTTGGGCAATACGACTGCCGCTACCGGCAAAGGCTTTGCTATCGGTTCTGCAGCACTGACAGCGCTTGCTTTGATTGTGTCCTATACTGATAAAATCACCGAAATCAAACCCGGTATTCTTGATTTGAGTGTGACCAATCCCGCTGTGCTGATTGGATTGTTTATCGGTGCGATGTTGCCGTTCTTGTTCTCTGCCATGACCATGCAGGCGGTCGGCCGTGCCGCACGCCAAGTGGTGATTGAAGTGAGAAGACAGTTTCATGAAATCACCGGATTGTTGGACGGCAAAGCGGAAGCGGATTACGAAAGATGCGTTGACATTTGCACCAAATCTTCTTTGAAAGAAATGATAGCACCCGCTTCTTTGGGCATCTTGGCACCGATTTTGGTGGGTATCGTGCTTGGCTGTAACGGCGTTGTGGGCATGCTCACCGGCGCGTTAGTCAGCGGCTTTGTGTTGGCGGTTATGATGTCTAACGCGGGCGGTGCTTGGGATAACGCCAAGAAATATATCGAGGCGGGCAACCACGGCGGAAAAGGTTCCAAAGGACATAAAGCGGCGGTTGTCGGCGATACGGTAGGCGATCCCTTCAAAGACACTTCGGGTCCTTCGGTCAATATTCTCATTAAGCTGTTGACCACGGTGTCCATCGTGTTTGCCGCGTTGGTTGCTAACTATGGTGGCTTGGGCATCTTCTAAATAAAATAAAAAACTATTGCACCGTATGGGGCGTATCCTAAAGGATAGTAAAAAGCTGTGTAGAAAATTTCTACACAGCTTTTATTTTTGTTGTATAGCACATTTTTCACTCGCTAGGAGAATCTAAACTTTAAAACAATTTTTTTCCTTAGATCTGTTATTGTTCTTGCTTTTTCGAACTCTCAAAAAACCGATTATAAACAAAACAGCACTGATAAACAGCATTGCTGTTATAACAATCAAGTGGACATTTCCCGTACCGTATTGCGCCCAGTTGTGAAAATTCACTTCGTAATGGTTTTCATTCAGTCTGAACAGAGCATTTGTAATATGCCCCATACAGTAATACGTGCAAGACGCCACAACCGTGCAAATGCCTGCCTTAAAGAACCCGTCAAAAGAAAACATGCAAATAACGGCACAGGAAATCACAGGTATGTACGCATAAATCGTTATAAGAATTGCCGACCCAAGCATAAAGGGTTTCCAACTATAAACACACAAAAGAAGTAGTATTGTCAGCAGCAAAATCGTCGTAAAGGTTATGACAAATTTAAAGCGGGATAGTCTTGTTCTGGATAGTAAAATTGTTCCGAAAGCCAAAATGTATCCCATCAGCGTGCCGATGCAGGCCACGGGAAACCAATATAGCCCGTCCGTATACACCGCACAGGCATATAGAAGTAAACAAATTGATGAAAAACTTGTTATAGTAAAAACAAGCAATTTCTTCGACTTGAAAAACAATGTAAAGGTCGGGATAAATGAGTAGGCACAAAGCAACGCGGTTAACACGATGAAGAACCAGGACAAAGTGCGGTTTACGGCAAGATTGCAAATAAAGCAGATTAGCAACGCAACGGCATAGCAGATAGTGGGAACCCAAAACCATGTGCTGCGAATCTCACGGAATTTCCGTGCTTCGTGCTTCATCTTTCGTGTATCCGTGTCTGTTGATGCGGTAATCAACTCGTGTTCGCTTATGTCAAGGACACGGCAAATATCGGAAATCAACGTAATGTCGGGATAGGACACCCCTCGCTCCCATTTGCTCACCGCACCCTCGGTAACAAAGAGCATTTCTGCCAAGTCTTTTTGTGAATAATTTTTCTCTGCTCGTTTGGCTTTTATGAACGAGCCGAATGTTTTTTTATCAGTCATGTCGATGCACCTCCGTCCATCATTCTATAGTAAGCATGGTTAGCCGTCAATGGACTGTTAAGCTACCTTTTTTAATGTTATAACAACCTATTACTTGAAGTATATCATTTTTATTTTTTAGATTCAATACAAAAGAAAATCCGCTTGATTTCTCGGGCGGATAAGTTATTTTTCTATCATTAAGAGGACAATCCTTATGGTGCGGTAGTTTTTGTTTTTATACCCTTTTCAAATTGGTTATACTGTGATATGATAGGGGACAGAACTAATAGATGGTAAGAGGAATTGGCATGAAAAAATATTTACGGTTGTTTTTCACCACCTTTAAAATCGGGTTATTTACATTCGGCGGCGGGTATGCGATGATACCGTTGTTGGAAGCGGAATTGGTGGAGAAAAAGAAATGGTTGACGCATGACGAGTTTATGAATATTGTGGTGATTGCGGAGTCTACTCCCGGTCCGATTGCTGTTAATTCCACGACTTATGTTGGATATAAGCTCGGCGGTGTGTTGGGTGCGGCTATGGCGACGTTGGGTGTTGTGCTGCCGTCTTTGATGATTATCTATGCTATTTCTTTATTTTTTGATGCGTTTATGCAGTTGCATTTCGTGGCGGCGGCATTTAAAGGCATTCAGGCTTGCGTTATTTATTTGATTTTGTCGGCGGGCGTTAAGATGCTTAAAAAGATGCCCAAAAAGCCGTTGCCGTTAACGTTGATGGGATTGACGGCAGTGAGTATGATAGTGTTATCGTTATCTGCTGTCAAATTCTCTGCTATCTTTTATATTATCATCGGCGCGATTGTCGGGCTTACGGCGTATCTTATCACGCTCCTCCGTAAACCTGAGAAGGAGGAAACGGTATGATTTACTTAAAACTGTTTTTGGCCTTTTTGGAAATTGGCGCGGTTTCTTTTGGCGGCGGCTATGGTATGCTGTCATTGATGCGTGAAAAATGCTTGGGGTTCGGTTGGCTCACCGAGGAATCCCTGATGCACTTTATTGCGGTTTCGGAATCCACTCCCGGTCCGATAGCTATCAATATGGCGACGTTCATCGGCTCGTCACAAGGTGGCCTTTTAGGTTCCGTGTGCGCTACATTTGGAGTGGTGTTGCCGTCGTTTGTGATCATTTTAATCATCGCTGCCGCTTTGCGAAAACTTATAGAATATAGAGGCGTACAAGCGATATTGTCGGGTATTAAACCGGTGGTGGTTGGTTTGATTTTATCAACCGCGCTCATTATGTTGTTGAGCACGCTGTGCGGTATCAGTACATGGAATACGCCTGCTTTGATAGACTGGCGCGGTGTCTTGATTTTCGGTTTGGTGTTTATGGGGAATTGGTTATATAAACGGGTGCGTAAACGCCCGTTTTCGCCGATTTTATCCATCGTATGTGCCGCCGTTTTAGGCATCGCACTATACGGGTTTTAGGATTTTTCGTTTATTTTGGCATATTTGTCCCACACTATCCATACAATGGAAATGGAGGGACGGATATGGGAAATACATTTAAAGCGATGTTGTTGCGCGAGCAAGTGCAAGAACATCCGTTGTTACAATCTATTCGGGATGTTTGTCAACGCATGGAGGCACTTGAAAGCTGTTTTTCAATGCAAGAGGACGGCGACTTGATAGAAGCCTGTATTTATGAGCAGGAAGCACTGCGGGCACAATATCGTTTTCTGTTGCGTCAGGCGAAGGAGGCAGGGGTTACCGGTCAATTCGCTGCGGCGTTTTGGGAGGAACGTCTATGAGTGCTTGGCTTTCGGTGTTGGTTTACGCCGCGTTGGGCATAACCGTTTTGATAGTGTTTATCACTGCTTGCCGCACCCAAAAACCTGTTCGCTGTATGTTGTCATCTATGGTACAAGGCGTATGTGCGATGGCGGCAGTGGACGTTGCGGGCATTTTCACTGGTGTTTCACTGGGGTTTGGTTGGTTTACCATGCTGTGTTGTACTGCTTTCGGTGCACCGGGCGTGATTGCAATGCTATTGATGCGATGGGTATCACTGTAAAGGTGATACCCTTTTCATCTTGTAAAGCGCTGAAAATCATGGTATACTAAAGGAGAAAGTGAGGGAGAACGCATGGTGTTGCCGCAAACTATTCATCTCACCGCACATCAAGTGGGTGGTGTGGTATACTATTCTTTTCCGCATATGGATGCATATCCGTTTGTGCGTGCGGGACTGTCTACCCGTCTGGGCGGTGTCAGTGAAGGCGTTTTTTCGTCCATGAATCTGAGTTACACCCGTGGGGATGACCCGCAAAAAGTGGATGAAAATTTCGTGCGCATTTGTACGGCGATGGGATTGTCTAAAAACGATGTGGTGATTTCTGCACAAGAGCATCATACCAATCTGCAAAATGTCACTAAGGCGGATTGCGGAAAAGGTGTCGGGCAGGTCGGGTTTACGGATGTCGATGGTTTACTTACCGATGAAATCGGCGTTGTATTGTGCACCCAGTATGCTGATTGCGTGCCGCTGTTATTCTTGGACCCGAAACGCCGAGTAGTGGCGGCGTCTCATGCGGGATGGCGTGGCACGGTGGAGCAAATCGGCAGACTTACGGTAGAGCGTATGCAAAAGGATTACGGCTGTGACCCGAAGGATATTCTCGCCGGCATTGCACCGTCTATCGGCAGATGTTGTTTTGAAGTAGACACCCCTGTTTTTGATGCGTTTTCACAGATGTCGGTGTTTGACGACGGTTGCTTTACCGCCCAAGGTGAAGACAAGTTTCATATTGATTTGTGGGAAGTGAATCGTCGCGTGCTATTGTCGGCGGGCGTATGTGCTGATAATATTACAGTGACCGACTTGTGCACACGTTGTTATCCTGACGTGTTTTGGTCCCACCGCAAGACCGGTGCCGCACGTGGCAGTTTGGCGGCATTTATTGGTATGGTAGAATAAGAAGACCACAGTGTTCTTAGAGAACACTGTGGTTTTTTATTTATAAAAAGGAGCGGTAGCGCATACGTTTAAGTAGAAAGTAGGGATGCGTGATGAAAATCGAGTTTGAATTTTTGAAAAAAACGTGTGCAGTTGTGGTGAGTCTGTGTGTTTTGGTGAGTGCGCCCACGGTTAGTGCGAAAACGGCGTATATCTATGACGCTACCGATAAGGTGGAGTCTCCGTACGCAGAGGATGACAGCGTGTGGTTGCCCACGGCTGCAGCGGTATCCGAACAGGCGTTAGTGGTGGGTGGCAAATCAGCTGTTTTAATGGAGCAACACAGTGGGACAATATTGTTTGAGAAAAACGCACACGAAAAACTACCGATAGCATCGGTAACAAAAATCATGACTTTGTTGCTCACTATGGAGGCTTTGGAAGGTGAGTTAATCCATATGGATGATAAGGTCACTTGTTCGGCTGTTGCCGCTTCTATGGGTGGTTCACAGATTTGGTTGGAGCAAGGGGAGCAAATGACGGTAGACGAATTACTCAAAGCTGCATGTGTAGTGTCTGCAAATGATGCGTGTGCCGCACTTGCCGAGCATATTTGCGGTACGATTGAGAATTTCGTGTTGCGGATGAATGAACGTGCGAGCGAATTGGGGATGGAGGATACACAGTTTTTGGATTGCAGCGGTCTCAATGACACGGCGTATTCATCTGCGCATGATGTGGCAATTATGTCAAGAGAACTGATGCAACATGAGATGATAGAGAAATATACTACCATCTGGATGGACAGTTTACGAGACGGCAAATCGCAGTTGGTGAACACCAATAAACTGGTACGGCATTATAATGGCGCGACAGGTCTGAAAACAGGCACCACTGCCGCTGCGGGACATTGTTTATCGGCAACTGCACGGCGGGATGGCATGGCATTTGTGGCTGTCATATTGGGATGCGAGAGTACAGATGAACGATTCGGTGGCGCGAGAGCGATGCTCGATTATGGTTTTGCCAATTATGCGTTGTATACCCCCTCGGTTGAGGAGGGCTTATTGCAACCGATCAAAGTGATTGGTGGCGTGCAAGAGCAGGTGGAGGTGGAAATGGAAAATGTCGCACCGCTGTTGCTTAAAAAAGGACAGGAAAAACAAATCATACCTTCTTTACATATGAGCGAGGACGTGCAAGCACCGGTAGAAAAGGGGCAAATCGTAGGGACCTATTCGCTGTCATTAGATAATCAAACGGTGGCTGAAATTCCCATACGTGCCACTGTTCAGGTGCAGAAAATGAGCATTTGGCATGCGATTGGCAGATTGTGGCATGCTTTGTTGCAATAAGTGGATATTTTTTATATAAAATTCACAATTTTTGATTGCATTATGGCGGGGAATGTGATAAGATATAGACAAGATATAAAAGATTCGTCCCTTAACATAAGTGCAATATATGGATGAATGTTGCATGCATTTGCAACAACTGTCCATTGCTAGATTTCTCTGTATGAATTATACTTATAGTATGCTTTTAAGCGAAATTTGTAGAAACAGGGGAATGTACAATGTCAGTGAAACTTGAAACTCGTTATGCCGCACCTTTTATCGCGCAAAAAGAGTATGATGCGATTGCTCCGTTTGTGAAAACCGCGCATGAAATTTTGCACAGCGGAAAGGGTCCCGGTTGTGATTTTCTCGGTTGGGTGAATTTGCCCACCGACTATGACAAAGAGGAATTTGCCCGTATTAAAGCGGCTGCTGCCCGCATTAAAGAGGACACCGATATTTTTATCGTTATCGGTATCGGCGGTTCTTATTTGGGCGCTCGTGCTGCGATTGAATTTTTGAAATCTCCGCTTTACAATGCGAAGAAAAAAGATACCCCCGACGTATATTTCGCCGGTAACAGCATCAGCAGTACCGCATTGCAGGAACTGCTGGAATTGTGCGAAGGCCGTCGTGTGTCGGTTAACGTGATTTCTAAATCCGGTACCACGACCGAACCTGCGATTGCGTTCCGCGTGTTCCGTGACTACCTCGAAAAGACGGTGGGCCATGAAGAAGCTAAAAAACGCATTTATGTTACGACAGACCGTGCAAAAGGCACTTTGAAATCCTTGTCCGACCGTGAAGGTTATGAAACTTTTGTGGTGCCGGATGACGTGGGTGGTCGTTTCTCGGTTCTCACGGCTGTGGGCCTGTTGCCCATTGCGGTTGCCGGTTGTGATATTGACGCACTGATGGCAGGCGCTCGTGCCGCGAAAGATGCGTTGATGGATACCGATATTAACAACAACGATTGTTATAAATATGCCGCCGCACGTACTATTCTGCATCGTCAGGGTAGAGCGGTGGAGATGATGGTTAGCTATGAACCGCAATATGCGATGATGTCCGAGTGGTGGAAGCAACTGTTCGGTGAGAGTGAAGGTAAAGATGGCAAGGGTTTGTTCCCGGCATCTGCTATTTTCTCTACCGATTTGCATTCGCTGGGCCAGTTCGTGCAGGAAGGTTCCAACATCTTGTTTGAAACGGTTGTGTTGCTTGATAAACCGCAACTGGAAAAGGTCATTGAGAATGACCCTGAGAACGTGGATGGTCTCAATTTCCTCACCGGTAAAACGATGGATTTCGTCAACCAAAAGGCGTTTGAAGGTACTGTGCTTGCACACGCCGACGGTGGTACGCCGTCTCTCGTTATCCGCGTACCTGCGGCAACCGAGGAACATTTGGGTTATCTGCTGTATTTCTTTGAGAAAGCTTGTGCGATTTCGGGTTATATGTTAGGCGTGAATCCGTTTGACCAACCCGGCGTCGAAAGCTACAAGAAAAACATGTTTGCCTTGCTCGGTAAACCCGGTTTTGAAAATGAAAAAGAAGCGCTGGAGGCAAGATTATCCGCGCAATAAGAGTCAATAACCGCTTTGACGGTTAAGAATATATTGGGAGGTTTTATTATGATTACTTTGATTCTCGGCAAAAAAGGCACCGGCAAAACGAAAAAGCTGATGGACCTTTGCAACGAAGCGGTTGCACAGTCCAAGGGTAATGTGGTGTTTATCGAGAAAGACAACACCCTTACGTATGATGTGAGCCATCAGGTTCGTTTGGTCAGCGCAGCGGATTATGCTGTGGAGGGTTTTGAGTCTTTGTACGGCTTTGTCGCCGGCATGTGCGCGGGAAATTATGATATTACCGATATTTTCGTTGACTCTACTTTGAAAATCGGTGGCACCGATATGGAAGCTTTGGCTACTTTCGTGGAGAAAATCAGCAAGTTGGAAGTGAATATGGTTCTGTCTGTGTCTGCAGACAAGAGCGAAGTGCCGGCACGCATTGCTGACATTGCCCAAGAGATTTAATTGATGAATTTGCAATCTCATAACGGCGGAAACGATGGTTTCCGCCGTTATTTGAGTAAATCTTTGAGGATAACTCGAAAAATCTATTGACAAATTTGTCATAAACCTTTATAATATCATGCGTGATGCTGAGGTGTAGTATGCTTTTACAACTGAGACCACTGTTCATGGGCGAGATTACCTCTCTTCCCATTGACACAAAACTGGATTTTTCCAAAGAGGAACTAAACGGAGGATACCCTTTTTCCACTCCCGTGCATGTGAAAGGCGCGGTGTCCGTTTCTGCCGACGTTGTGTTGTTGCAGGTGGACGTTTCGTTTAGTTTCCACGGCCAATGTGACCGTTGCTTGCGCACTTTTGAAAAAGCGTATCAGTTGTCTTTTGAGCATGTTCTGGTCGATTCTTTGAACAATGACGAAAACGACGATTTTATTCTGTTGGAACAATATCAGTTGGACCTTGCTGAATTGGTCATGACCGATATGTTGCTGGAATTGCCGTATAAGAGTCTTTGCAAAGAGGATTGTCGTGGACTTTGTCCCACGTGCGGAAAAGATCTGAATGATGGTTTGTGTGGTTGCAAACCGGACAACACCGACCCTCGTTTAGAGGTGTTAAAACAGTTACTCCAATAACGTGATGTTTCATACATCAAAAAGTTTATGTATTGCACTAAGGAGGTGCTGACAAATGGCGGTACCCAAGAGAAAAACTTCCAAAGCTCGTCGTGATAAGAGACGCAACAACCTGTGGAAGCTTTCTGCCCCGGCGCTGGCAAAATGCCCGCAGTGCGGCGAATATAAGCGCGCACATCGTCTGTGCGGTAACTGCGGTTACTACAATGGCAGACAGGTCGTCGTTGTTGATTCCGAGGCTTAAGTTGAACAGACATGAAATGGAGAAGGCGGCTGGGTCGTCCTTCTCTATTTTTATTTTCGACGAATTTCAGGAAATGAGGTGTTAAAATGGCTGTTATCATTGCAAACGTGCACGCAGGCTCTAAGGCAGAAAAGAAAAAAATTCTCGCCGGTGACCGTTTGCTTGCTATCAACGGCAAGGAAATTACAGACGTGCTCGACTATCGCTTTCACTTGCAAAACCGCCGTTTGACACTGCAAATAGAAACTGTGAGCGGCAAAAAACGTCGTGTGGTTATTCGCAAGGCAGAGGATGAAGATATTGGTCTGGAATTTGAAACGTATTTAATGGACAAGCAACGTGCTTGTCGTAACAACTGCATTTTTTGTTTCATTGACCAGTTGCCGCAAGGAATGCGTGAGTCGTTATACTTTAAAGACGATGACAGTCGTTTGTCTTTCTTGTTTGGCAACTATATTACGCTGACCAATTTAACCGAACATGAAATCGAGCGTATCATCGATATGCATATCAGTCCCATTAACATTTCGGTGCATACCACTTCACCTGCATTGCGTTGCAAAATGATGAACAATCGTTTTGCGGGTGACGCTTTGCAAACGTTGTATCGTTTTGCACGTGCGGGATTGCAAATCCAGTGTCAGTTGGTGTTGTGCCCCGGGTATAATGATAAAGAAGAATTGCAAAAGAGCATGGAAGATTTGGCGGCACTGTATCCTGCGGTCACCAGTGTGGCGGCAGTACCCGTAGGCTTGACCAAATATCGTGACGGACTGGCACCGTTGCGCCCGTTCACCAAAGAGGAATCGGCAGACACCATTGACCGCATGGAAAAAATGGGGAAGAGAATGTTGGAACAGTACGGTACCCGCATTTTCTATCCGTCGGATGAATGGTATCTTAAAGCGGAAAAACCGTTGCCCGATGCCGATTTCTATGAAGAATTTTCGCAGATAGAAAACGGTGTGGGTATGCTCGCTTTACTCATCAGTGAATTTAGAGAGGTGTTAGCGGATTGCACTTCGATGCCGCAGGGCAGTAAATTGTGTATTGCTACCGGCAAGGCTGCGGCACCATTTTTACAGTTGCTGGTTGACGAATGCTGCAAAAAGTGGGATACTGTAAATGCAGAGGTTGTCGGGATAAAAAACGACTTTTTCGGCAGCAATATCACGGTTGCAGGATTGCTGACGGGCAAGGATTTGTGCAAGCAACTTGCCGGCAAAAAAATGGACTATTTGTTGCTTTCTCGTAATATGCTTCGTCAGCAAGGGGACTGTTTCTTGGATGATACAACCCCTGCCATGTTGGAAGATACGTTACAGACAAAGATTTGTTTTGTAGAGGACAGCGGTGAGGATTTACTCAACGCACTGTTGTTGTAAGGAGGTATGTGAAATGGCGCATCCTGTGGTTGCGGTTGTGGGTCGCCCGAATGTAGGAAAATCCACCCTTTTCAATAAATTGATAGGACAAAGATTGTCCATTGTGCAGGACACGCCCGGCGTCACCCGTGATCGTATTTTTGCGGCTTGCGAGTGGAGTGGCCGCACCTTCATGTTGGCAGATACCGGTGGTATTGAACCCCGTACCGATGATGTTTTGCTCTCGCAAATGCGCAGACAGGCGCAGCTGGCTATTGAACAAGCACAGGTGATTGTGTTTGTGGCGGATATTGTGTCGGGTGTGACTGCTGCCGACCAAGAGATTGCTGTGATGCTCAAAAAATCCGGCAAACCGGTGGTACTGTGCATCAACAAATGTGATAATCTTGGCGGTTTGCCTGCTGATTTTTATGAGTTTTATAATCTCGGCTTGGGTGACCCGATTGCCGTATCTTCGGTACACGGTCACGGCACAGGTGACCTGTTGGATGCGGTGCTGGAATATTTACCCGAAGAACAGGAAGTGGAGGAAGAAACCGATACCATTCGTGTGGCAGTTATCGGTAAACCCAATGCGGGTAAATCTTCGCTCATCAACTGTATAGCCGGTGAAGAACGCTCGATTGTTTCGGACATTGCGGGTACGACACGTGATGCAATTGACACCGAAATTCACAATGAATACGGTGATTTTGTGTTCATTGATACGGCGGGTTTGCGCCGCAAAAGCCGTGTGGACGATGCAATTGAAAAGTTTAGTGTTTTGCGTGCACAGATGGCGGTGGACCGTGCGGATGTGTGTGTGATTATGATTGATGCCACCGAGGGCTTTACCGAACAGGATAGCAAAGTGGCGGGTATTGCGCATGAACAGGGCAAAGCGTGCATTATCGCTGTGAATAAATGGGATGCCGTCGAAAAGGACGACAAGACCATGGATGCTATGCGTAAGAAATTGATGGTTGATTTTTCGTTCATGTCGTATGCGCCGTTTATATTCATTTCCGCGAAAACAGGTCAGCGTATTCCGCGCTTATTTGAATTGATTAAATTCGTGGCGCAACAGAATTCCATGCGCATTTCTACCGGTATGCTCAATGACGTGTTGGCGGAGGCGACGGCACGTGTGCAACCGCCCACCGATAAAGGTAAGCGTTTGCGTATATACTATATGACACAACCTTCTACCAAACCGCCGACGTTTGTGTGTTTTGTCAACAAAGCGGAATTGTTCCATTTCTCGTATCAACGATATCTGGAAAATCAAATCCGTGACACATTCGGTTTGGAAGGCACGCCGGTGCGGTTTATTGTACGTGAAAAAGGCGAGAATCCTAAACGCTAGGAAGGAGAACCATACATGTTGCAAAACATTCCTGCCGCCCTCCAAAACAGTTGGCTGGCAATCGTATTGACGGTAGTGATTGCGTATTTGCTCGGTAGTGTGAGCAGTGCTGTTATTGTTTCCAAGACGCTTTTCAGAGAAGATGTGCGTGAAAAGGGAAGCGGTAATGCGGGTGCTACCAACGTGCTGCGCAACTATGGTAAAAAAGCTGCGTTGTATACCACTATCGGTGATTTACTTAAAAGTATGATAGCGGTGTTCGTTGGTGGCTTGTTGCTGGAATACCTGCAACTTACCCATGCTGAAGGCATCAGTGAGGAAAGTTTGCGGATAATCGGTCGATATTTGGGCGGTGCAGTATGTGTGTTTGGACACCTTTTTCCGATTTATTTCGGTTTTAAAGGTGGCAAAGGTGTGATGACAGCACTCGGCTTGATTCTGATTCTCGATTTCCGTGTTGCGCTTTTGTGCTTGTCGGTGTTCGGCGTTGTCGTAGCACTTAGTCGTATGGTTTCCTTGGGTTCGGTGCTTGCGGTGTTTATAGCACCATTTTTGGTATATTATTTCGGTACGTATATCGACCATCGTTCGCCTGCGGCGGTTGCGTTTTGTGTGACGGTGATTGCGGTGATTGTTCTCACTATCATTTTGAAACACAGTACCAATATTGTGCGTATTTTTAAAGGTACCGAGAGTAAATTGCAAAGCAAAAATAAAAAGTAAAAATAAAAACGGCAAGTAACTTTTGTTACTTGCCGTTTTTTCATTATATTATGCTTCGTCCTCTTCGTACATGAGCTTTTGAGCGGGAGTGCGAATGGCTTGTTTTGCTTGTCGTACTTCCACCAATTGTGCACTTAAAGATTCTTCTGTCTTTTTCAATATGTTTTCTGCGAAATCTTGTGCACTCTTACGCATTTCTTTGGTGCGTTTTTGTGTCACGTTAAGGATTTCGTTTGCTTTTGCCTGCGCTTGCAATACCACTTCTTCTTTGGAAACCATGGTGCGTTGGCGTTCTTCGGCGGTGCGGATGATGCTTTCTGCTTCACGCTTGGCATCATTGAGAATATCAGCGCGGTCGGAAACAATGCGTTTGGCTTGTTGCACTTCTGCCGGCAGATTGGCACGGATATCATCTAAAATATCCCGCAAGGTTTCCGCTTCTACCAGGCATTTTCCGCCGGATAACGGCACGACATACGCTTTATCCAAAATATCGTCGATTTTCTCCAATAATTCTTCAATACTGACAGCCATTACTCATGTTCCTTTCTGATTTTGTTTATTATATCCGGCAAAATACAAGCCGGTACAAATTCTGTAATATCTGCGCCGAGAGTGGCGACCTGTCGCACCAAACTGGATGACAAATACATGTGTTCCGCTTTGGTGGTGAAAAAGACGGTTTCCGCTTGCGGACAAAGTTTGCGGTTGGTGAGTGCCATCTGGAATTCATATTCGAAATCCGAAACGGCGCGCAAGCCTTTGACAATGGCAACGGCTTTTTTCTCCTTCACATAATCGGCGAGCAACCCGTCAAAACTCTCAATTTCCACATTGTTAAGCTCGATGGTGCAGCGTTTTAAGAAATCTACACGTTCTTCCTTAGTGAAGATGGGGGATTTTGCCGCATTTGGCATTACCACCACAATCACCTTATCAAACAGTTCTGAAGCACGGGTAATAATGTCGAGATGTCCGTGGGTGACAGGGTCAAAACTGCCGGGACAAACAGCGATTTTCATGCAGTCAATCCTTTCTGCGATACACGGTTATACAAACCCGTCCGTAACGGTAGGTGCGATACAGTTGTAAAGCATCTACGGTTTCGGGCAGTTGTTCTGTTTGGTCACTTTCACACACCACCAAACCGCCTGCCGCAATTTTCTGTGCAGCCGCGTTGAGCGTGGCCAACAATAAATCTGACGCATACGGCGGATCTAACAGGATGATGTCGTATACATCGGCGGTGCGGGTGATATAGGTGAGTGCATCGGTGTTGAGTATCTGCGCTTTATCGGTTAGTTTTGCGGCTTGGACGTTACGCTTGATAATATCCGTGGCGGCTTTGTTGCGGTCAACGAACACACAATGATTGGCACCGCGGCTGAGGGCTTCAATGCCGAGCTGTCCACAGCCGGCAAACAAGTCCAGCACACGCCGTCCGGGCAAATCGAATTGTATCGCAGAAAACAAGCCTTCTTTGACACGCTCTGCAGTAGGGCGGGTAGTTTCGCCCGGTAGGGTTTCCAAACGACAACCGCGGGCAATACCTGTAATAACGCGCATAATGTTCTCCTTTTAGTATACTACAGTTATATATGAGATGTCAAATCTTATCAAATTATCTGTCCCATAAATTTTCAGCGTAAATACCGTTTTTGGCCATATCTTCCAGAGCGGCACGCACGGCGGGAAGGTCAGCGGAATAGGTCATGCCGTACCATTTATCGGGAGTAGTCAAAACGGTGACGTCTGCCAGACCGCTTTCCATCATATAATTGACTACAGACGGCAGATAAAATTCCGATTTGAGAGCGGTGCCGTTTTCTTCAAGGAAACGAATAAATTGTTGCTCAAAGGTTTGAAGAGAACCGGCAGGGAAAGCCCAGCAGTTCATGGAAACGGGGCAACCAGCGGGCAGTTTCACCCAGGTTTCACCGTCATCTTCGGTATACATTGGCACACCGTCTTTCAATTCGATATGGGTGCGCTCTACCAAAGAGGTGAGCTTACCGTTTTGATCGGTTTCGCAAATACCACGGGAAACGTATCCGTTTTCGGTTAACGTGTTTTCAAGCATATATCCCGCCATCGCAAGATGCTTTTTCTCGCTTTCTTGCGGCTTTTTCAGGAAATCAGCAAGCAAGCGAAAGCCCTCAATGCCGTAGTAGTCATCAGCGTTAATGACCGCAAAAGCACCTTTGATAACGTCTTTGCAACATAACACCGCGTGGCCTGTACCCCAAGGTTTTTCTCGGCCTTCGGGCACGGCGAAACCGTCCGGTAATTTATCCAGTTCTTGATACACATATTGCACCGGCGCATATTTTTCAATACGGTTGCCGATATTCTCCTTGAAAGCATCCTCAATAGCATGTTTGATAACGAATACCACGTCACCAAAGCCTGCGGCAAGCGCGTCGTGGATGGAATAATCGATAATGAGTTCACCTGCGGGGCCTACGGGGGTCAATTGTTTTAATCCGCCGAAACGGCTTCCCATGCCCGCCGCCATAATGACAAGAGTAGGTTTTTGATTTTGCATAGTGTATTCTCCTTTACAAAAATCGGTATTTGTGCAACAAAAATCTCTTGCTATTTACACAAAAACTGCTATAATATAAAGTGTTATATACATTATACAACGGAGGAATGAAAATGGCAATACTTATTACGGGTGGTTGCGGATTTATTGGTTCGCATACTTGCATCGAAATGTTAGAAGCCGGCTATGATATTGTGGTGCTGGATAATTATTACAATTCTAACCCGATTGCCTTGGAGCGCGTGAAAGAGTTGTCGGGTAAAGATTTTCCGTTTTACGAGTGCGATATCCGCGATGCAGAGGGCTTGCGTAAAATTTTCCAAAAACACAGCATTGAGGCGGTCATTCATTTTGCAGGCTTGAAAGCGGTGGGCGAATCGGTGCAAAAACCGCTTACCTATTATGATAATAATATCAGCGGCACTGTTACATTGTGTCAGGTGATGGCCGAATTTGGCTGCAAACGTATCATTTTCAGCTCTTCCGCTACGGTTTATGGTATGTCCAATCCGTCACCGTTGCTCGAAACCTATAAGACCGGTGACTGCACCAATCCGTATGGCCGCACCAAATATTTTATCGAAGAAATTTTAAAAGACGTGTGCATTTCGGACAGCGAGTGGAGTGTAGTGTTGTTGCGCTACTTCAATCCCATCGGCGCGCATGTCAGCGGTCGAATTGGTGAAAATCCCAATGGCATTCCCAATAATTTGATGCCGTATGTATCGCAGGTTGCTATCGGCAGACGAGAGTTTTTGTCTGTATTCGGCGATGATTATGATACCCCCGACGGCACCGGCGTGCGCGACTATATCCATGTTGTTGATTTGGCAAAAGGTCATGTTAAAGCAGTTGATTACGCTTTGGATAACAAAGGCGCTGAGGTGTTCAATCTCGGCACCGGCAACGGCAGCAGTGTGCTGGATTTAGTGAAAACATTTGAGAAGGTCAACGGTGTTCCCGTGCCGTATAAGATTGTTCCACGCCGTCCCGGTGACGTGGCAACTTGTTATTCCGACCCGACAAAAGCGAAAGAAAAACTGCACTGGGTTGCAGAGAAAAACCTCGAAGATATGTGCCGCGACACATGGCGTTGGCAATCGCAAAACCCTAACGGATTTGAAGAATAATAAAAAACGCACAGTTCTTTGAACTGTGCGTTTTTTGCTTTTTTTACGCTTCTTCAAAAGCGTCTTTACCCAAACCGCAGGTGGGGCAGAGCCAATCTTCCGGTACGTCTTCCCAAGCCGTGCCGGGAGCAACACCGTTATCCGGGTCACCGATTGCAGGGTCGTACTCATACCCACAAGGGCAGATATATTTTTTCATATTTTCATCTCCTTTGTGTGAGTGTTCCCGCGGGTTGCGGGAATATACATCCTTAGCCGAAATATCTGTTGAGGAGACCTTCAAATGCTTTACCATGACGAGCTTCATCGCGTGCCATTTCATGCACGGTGTCATGGATAGCGTCCAGACCTAATTCTTTTGCCAGTTTGGCGAGTTCGAATTTGCCCATGGTAGCGCCGTTTTCGGCTTCTACGCGCATTTCCAGATTCTTTTTGGTGGAGTCGGTCACCACTTCACCCAGCAGTTCCGCGAATTTAGCGGCATGCTCCGCCTCTTCGTAGGCAGCTTTTTCCCAGTAGAGACCGATTTCCGGGTAGCCTTCACGATGTGCTACACGCGCCATGGCGAGATACATACCCACTTCGGAGCATTCGCCTTCGAAATTGGCTCGCAGGCCTTCGATGATGCGCTCGTCAACACCTTTTGCTACGCCGACAACGTGTTCGGCAGCCCAGGTTTTCTCCGCGCCGCCAACCTCTTTAAATTTAGAAGCGGGAACTTTGCACTGGGGGCAGGTGAAACCTTCCGACAGTTCGCCTTCATGAACATAACCACATACAGAACATACATACTTTTTCATAACTTTTTCCTCCAAAATTTAATGTTTTTTTGTTACACAGTTGCGGCAGATACCGGAGCAATAAACATCGTGATCCGCTATCTGAAAGCCGTCTAAATGCGACACCTGCATATTTTCCGCTGAAAATGGGAAATCATATACTGTTCCACATTGCTTACAGCGAAAATGTCCGTGCTCGTTGGCGTTTGCATCAAACCGTTTGACACCGGGTTCGATGGTCACCAGTCGCACCAGTCCTGCTTCGATCAATGCATCCATCGTGTTATAGATGGTCATCAGCGAACAGGGGAAAGGCAGGTTTTCGTGAATCACTTCAGCACGAGGGTGTTCGGGATGTGTCAGCAGATACTGATACATTGCCACGCGCTGTGCGGTGGGTCGTAACCCTTTTTCTTTTAAAATTTTAACAACTTCTTGTTCCGTCATAGCGCTCACCTCTCTTTTGAATGATTACAATATTATAATAATTCAAAGTTTTGAATTTGTCAATACTTTTTTTCAAAAAATTATTCTTTTTTTACGTACATATATATACCATATAATATGGAGGGTGACATATATGTGCAAAATGCGGTTAAAAGAGCGTTTAAGGGAAAAGGGAATGACGGTATGTTTGCCATTGGTCGTGTCAATTTTGTTGTTAGCAGGTACTTTGGCGGTGAATCATCTGCGTGCCGTGCAGATGGTAGGGGAGTCGAAAACGGGAGTAGACAACAGTGTGCAGGTTGATGGGCTACCCTTGTCGGACACCTTACGGGTGGCGTGTATACTATATGAAAAGGAAAAAGTTTATATTACCTTGATGGAGATTGCACCGTCCGGAAAAATTGCGTTTACGGATAAGACCACACCACAGATGGTAGAGGTGTATGAAAACGAGGGCGGGGAGGGCGTGCGCGCCTTGTTGCAGGCGTCGTATTATGCTGCTTTATCTTTTGAAGGGCTGCGTGGTATGTTGGTGGATAGCGGTATATATGCGGGTGTATATCTGCCGCAAGTGTATACGTATACCGACACGGCGGGTTTGCTGGTGAAGTTCCCGGCGGGGAAAGTGAACTTGTCGGGTAATCAAGTGTTGGATTTGCTGCATGCTTTAGCGGCGGATGTGAGTGGCGGTGATATTGTTGCCCATTTGCATGGCGATTTATTTTCGCAGTATATATCCAAGGCGCAAGAAGCAGAGAAGGTGTATGCACTTTTTGCCCAAAACGCACAGACCGACATACGCATTTATGATTTTGAGCAATACCGTTCGCTTGTGCAGGCGATAGTAGGTTTATAAGAAAAAAAGAATAAAAATCCCTTAAATTTGCTTGACAGAATGCGGTGGGTGTGGTAATATAGACACTGCTTTGATTTGCGGGTGTAGTTCAGTGGTAGAACCCCAGCCTTCCAAGCTGGTTGTGTGGGTTCGATTCCCATCACCCGCTCCAAGTCAATCACGCCTGAGGGCGTCAAACACGCGCCTGTAGCTCAGCTGGATAGAGCATCTGCCTTCTAAGCAGAGGGCCAGGGGTTCGAGTCCCTTCAGGCGCGCCATATGGTGGATGTAGCTTAGTTGGTTAAAGCGCCAGATTGTGGCTCTGGAGACCGTGGGTTCGAGTCCCATCTTCCACCCCACTTAAAAATAATCTGTTGCCCATTCCGGATGACGGATTTCATATTGGGATGTAGTCTAGTGGTAGGACAGCAGACTTTGACTCTGCCCGTGCTGGTTCGATTCCAGCCATCCCAGCCAAAAATCCCGTTCTCGTAAGAGAACGGGATTTTTACTTTTTCACTCTTCACTAATCGGCTGTTTTTGGTCATCTTACGTATTAGCGCTCATTTAACGGGATATACGGACAGGTTTCTTTGACGTTGATGTAGGCGGGACGAATAATTTTACCGGCATTTTGGATTTCTTCAATGCGATGGGCGCTCCAACCTGCAATGCGCGCAATGGCGAACAGCGGGGTGTAGAGCTCATACGGTAGTTCTAACATGCGGTAGATAAGACCCGAATAAAAGTCCACGTTGGCGCTGACACCTTTATACATTTTGCGTTTTTCTGCAATGATTTCGGGTGCCAGTTTAGCAACGGTTTCATACAAAGCGTACTCATCCTCGCGTCCTTTTTCGATAGACAATTCCTTGGCACACTGCATCAGTACATCGGCACGTGGGTCGGACAGGGAATACACAGCATGCCCGAATCCATAGATAAGACCTGCATGGTCAAATGCTTGTTTATCCAGCAGTTTTGCAAGATAATCTTTTATTGCATCGGTATTGGTGGTGTCGATATTGGCTTTCATATCGTCAAACATCCGTACCACTTTTATGTTAGCGCCGCCGTGACGCGGACCTTTGAGTGAACCGAGTGCTGCGGCTACCGCCGAATACGTATCGGTGCCGGAGGAGGTGACAACGTGGGTGGTAAAGGTGGAGTTGTTACCGCCGCCGTGTTCTGCGTGCAGCACCATGGCAAGGTCGAGAATCTTTGCTTCCAGATGGCTATATTGACCGTCTTCACGCAGTATGTGTAACAGGTTTTCCGCGGTGGAAAGTTCAGGTTTGGGCAGATGAATAAACAAGCTCTTATCTTGATGATAATGTTGATATGAATGGTAGCTGTATACCCCCAAAAGCGGGAACACCGCAATCAGTTGCATACATTGACGTAGTACGTTTGCCACTGAAATGTCGTCGGGATTTTCGTCATATGCATATAATGCCAACACGCAACGCGACAGAATGTTCATCATATCCTTGCCGGGCGCTTTCAAAATCATATCCCGCACAAAAGAGGGCGGCAAACTACGATAGGAAGCAAGCTCTGCACGGAATTCGGCAAGTTCATCTGCAGTGGGGAGCTTGGAGAATAACAGCAGATAAATTGTTTCTTCGAAACCGAAATGGTCATCACGCATAAATCCGTCCACGAGGTCGCGTATGTTAATGCCGCGGTAATACAGTTCACCGTGGCAGGGAATGGTGTTCCCGTTTTCGTCTGTTTGTTTGGCTTTGATATTAGACACTTCGGTAAGACCGGTCACAACACCTACGCCGTTCATATCACGCAAACCGCGATTGACGTGGTGTTGTGCGTACATTTCCGGTGCGATGTGGTTGTTTTCGCAGGAAAGTGCCGCTAATTTTTCGATATACGGTGTGATCTCAGAATAATTTCTCATTCTAAAACCTCCTTTTCTATTTTAATTGTGAAATATAAAACTATCGGATAACAGTGTGACACCATCACTGTTGACGGTCAAAAGACCGCTTTTTGTTTTTGCTGTTTTTTCGGTACCGTCAGCAAATATGACACGACAATTACCGGCTTGTATCGGTGTAATAAAAGGAATATGCCCATGCAAAATGGCGAGGTCGCCGTTTGTGCCACGCAGGTATAGTGCGATGGCCTCTCCTTTAAATATATTGCCTTCGGGCGAAGAAATGACCAGTTGAAACGTTTTCATGTTGCGGCCCTCTTTGCTTTTTCTACCGCCTCGTCAATGGTACCGACAAATAAAAAAGCGGATTCAGGCAGGTTGTCGTGTTTGCCGCTGATAATTTCCGCAAAACCACGGATGGTTTCAGATAATGGTACATACGTACCGCCAATGCCCGTGAATTTTTCGGAAACGTAAAACGGTTGGGATAAAAAACGTTGTATTTTTCGTGCGCGTTGCACCAATTGCTTGTCCTCGTCTGACAATTCATCCATACCCATAATTGCAATAATATCCATCAGCTCCTTATACCGTTGCAAGATGCGTTGCACCTCTTTGGCCACGCTATAGTGCTGCTCGCCAACAACATCGGGGGAGAGAATACGGCTACCTGATTCCAAAGGGTCAACTGCGGGATAGATGCCTTGCGCAGCAATATTTCTTGCCAGAACGGTGGTGGCATCCAGATGTGCAAAGGTGGTGGCGGGTGCGGGGTCGGTTAAATCGTCGGCGGGAACGTATACTGCCTGCACCGAAGTGATAGAGCCATGTTTAGTGGAGGTGATGCGTTCTTGTAAAGCACCCATCTCGGTTGCAAGGGTGGGCTGATATCCCACCGCTGACGGCATTCTGCCAAGCAAAGCGGAGACCTCACTGCCCGCTTGTGTGAAACGAAAGATATTGTCTATAAATAATAACACATCTTGCCCCTGTTTGTCACGAAAAAATTCTGCAATTGTTAAACCGGATAGTGCGACACGCATACGTGCGCCGGGCGGTTCGTTCATTTGCCCGTATACGAGGGTGGTGTTATCCAGTACGCCGCTTTGCTTCATTTCGTTGTAAAGGTCATTACCTTCACGGGTACGTTCACCAACGCCGGTGAAAACAGAAAGCCCGCCGTGCTGCTTGGCTATATTGTGAATGAGCTCCATAATGAGAACAGTTTTACCTACACCCGCAACGCCAAAAAGACCGATTTTGCCGCCCTTGGAATAGGGGCAAATCAGGTCAATCACTTTGATACCGGTTTCTAAGATTTCGGTAGAGGTGGCAAGCTCGGCGTAGGCGGGAGCGGGTCGGTGAATGTCCCATTGTTCTGCATTTTCGGGCGGTGGCAGATTGTCAACGGGCGTGCCCAGTACGTTGAAAATGCGGCCAAGTGTTTCTTTGCCGACAGGGACACGGATGGGCTTGCCGCTGTCGGTGGCGGGGGTGCCGCGGGTCAAACCGTCTGTGCTTGCCATAGCAATACACCGTACAACATTATCTCCGATGTGCTGTGCCGCTTCTACAGTCAGTGTACGCTCACCTATTGGAATGGTCAATGCGTTATGGATAGCGGGCAAATTGTTCTGTTCAAATCGCACGTCCACCACAGGGCCCATCACTTGTGATACGCTGCCGATATGCAAATTTTTCAATCCTAACACTCCTAGTATTCATTGGAACCTGCAACGATTTCGGTAATTTCTTGGGTAATTGCGCTTTGGCGCATGCGGTTATATTCTTGTTGCAAGGTATCTACCATTTGCTGTGCGTTTTTGCCCGCGGCGTGCATAGCCATGCGGCGCGCCGCCACTTCACAGGCAAAACTTTCTCTCACTGCCGCTATGATTTGTGCGGTGATATACAGGGGAACTATCTGTATCAAAACCTCGGATTCTTCCGGCTCGAACACGACATCCGTGGGCTTTAATGCGGATTTTTGTAACGGCAATACCCATTGCACAGTTGGCTCTTGTGTTACCACAGATACATACTTGGTGTATACAATCCCCAATCTGTCAAATTGTCCCGCCTCAAAATCTGCACATAGTTTTTGTGAAAGGGCGGCGGCATCTGCCGATGAAAACTGTTCACACGGGATGCTTTTTCGCTCAAAACGCTCACCTGCTCGTTTACCGATAGGTGTAATTTGAGCAGTGGGAAGGGTAGCCGCCAAACGAAAAATATTCGCATTGTATCCGCCCGCCATACCGCGGTCTCCCGCTATAACCAAAAGACGGGTGGTGTTCGTTTGCCGTGTCTGCATGAAAACACTTTTTTCACATGCTTTGCATGCGGTGAGTGTGTCTATAACAGGCGCAAATGCAGTTGCATACGCTTTGGCTTTTTCCATTATTTCGTTGGCGTGGCGGATTTTTGAGGAAGCGACCAGTTCCATCGCTTTGGTTAAATGCAAGGTGGCGCGTGCACTTTTAATGCGTCCGCGCAGTGCTTTGGTATCAGCCATGTGTCATCTCCTCTAATACCGTTCGCAATTCCTGTACATCACTTTCTTCAAAATAACCCGCTTGTATGCGTTGGAGCAGGGAGTGGTGCTCGGTTTTCAGAACTGTATACAACCGTTGTTCGTATGCTTCGATTCCCTCTACCGCAACGCTATTGAGAAAACCGTTGATAACGGCATAGATAATCGCAACTTGACAACCGACCAAAACCGGCGAGTTGCGCTTTTGTTTTAAAACAGCAACAATACGTTCTCCCAATGCAAGACGCGCTTTGGTATCGGCATCTAAATCACTGCCAAACTGTGCAAAAGTTTGTAATTCGCGGTATTGCGCATATAGCAGCTTTAGTTCGCCCGCTACTTGTTTCATCGCTTTCACCTGTGCCGCACCACCTACACGGCTGACCGAAATACCGGGGTTGATAGCCGGCATAATCCCTGCGTGGAACAATTCGGTTTCCAGAAAAATCTGTCCGTCGGTGATAGAGATGACGTTGGTGGGGATATAGGCGGAAACGTCTCCCGCTTGGGTTTCGATGATAGGTAAAGCCGTAATGGAACCGCCACCGTATTCCTCCGACACACAAGCGGCACGTTCTAACAGGCGGGAATGCAGATAAAATACATCGCCCGGATATGCTTCTCGGCCGGGTGGACGGCGGATAAGGAGGGAAAGGGTGCGATATGCTACCGCGTGCTTGGAAAGGTCGTCGTATACAATGAGCACGTCCCGTCCTTGTTCACGGAAATATTCCGCCATGGCACATCCCGCATATGGAGCAATATATTGTAGCGGCGCACTTTCGGATGCGGAAGCGGATACCACAATGGTATAGTCCATCGCACCTGCGGCGGTTAAGGTGTTTACCAATTGCACAACCGAGGAATTTTTCTGCCCGATGGCGACATAGATGCAGATGACATCCGTATCTTTTTGGTTCATAATGGTGTCCATCGCAATGACCGTTTTGCCGGTCTGACGGTCGCCGATAATCAGTTCGCGCTGTCCTCGTCCGATGGGTATCATACTGTCGATGGCTTTGATACCCGTTTGTAAAGGTGTAGAAACACTTTTGCGTTCAATAATGCCCGGCGCTTCTGTTTCGACGGGTCGGGATTGGGTGGCAAGTATAGCACCTTTACCGTCAATGGGTTGCCCTAGTGCATCTACTACCCGTCCGAGAAAAGCATCACCCACCGGAACCGATAGTACACGCCCTGTGCGGCGCACCGTACTGCCTTCATGAATATGATTTTGATTGGAAAGCAACGCCACCCAAACGGTATCCTGCTCTAAATTTTGCGCCAGCCCGAAACTGCCGTCTTCAAATTGCAGCAGTTCGCTTGCCATACAATTTTGCAAACCATAAACGCGGGCAACGTCATCCCCTACAACAATCACCGTTCCGGTTTCCTGCATATTTATTTTAGATTGATATTGTTTAATTTGTTCTTTGATCATATTGCCGATTTGAATAGGTGTTTGACTCATGGTGCTATCACTTCTTTCAGTTGTTGCAAGCGCTGTTTAAGACTGCCGTTTATCACGGTGCCGTTTATTTCCACTATTACGCCGCCCAACAGGGAAGGGTCGACGGTGTAATTCGTTTCGATGGTGTACCCGGTTTTGTTTTGTAAAATATCTTTTAACTGTCTTTTATCCGCAATGGTGAGCGGAATGGCAGAAACGATGTGTGCAATGGCGATTTTCTGCATGGCACGATAGGTGTCCATATACGCTTGATAGCAAGCGGGGAATAAGCGAATGTGCCCGTTTTGGCATAGCACTTGTGTGAAAAGCAACACGGCATCGGGTACAATGCCCTCAAAAACTTCTCGTATAGCGTGCGTGCGCTCTGTTTTTGAAATGGCGGGGCAGGCAAGCATATCGATATAGCTTGGATATTTTTGAAATTGTGCGTGGATAACTCCAAGGGCATCTGCGAATGCGTTAGTCTCACCGCTTTCGTTTCCCAGCAATACTAAAGCGGCTGCATATTCTTTTGCCGTGTTATCCATTGTATTCTCCCAGTTCTTGCATAAAAGCGGCAATCAATTGATGGTGGTCGTCTGCTTTCAGCTCGCGTTGCAGTAGTTTTTCGGCCAAGGCAGAGGAAACGGTGACGATTTGCGTTTGTATTTCTGTTTCTGCTTTTTTGCGGTCAAGCGAGATTTGCGTTACCGCTTGGCGCACCAAATCATCGGCTTTTGCCTGTGCGGCGGTAATGATGGTATCGCCACGTTGCTTGGCAGCAACGGCGGCATCGTTTAGGATGGTTTGTGCATCTTTTTCTATTGCTCTTATTTTTTTATCCCATTCGTCTTTTTGTGCGGCCGCAAGGTCGCGGTCACGCATAGCGGCATCTAAGTGCTCGTTTATGACGCTTTGTCGTTTTTGGAGTATTTTTTTGACGGGCTTGAATAAAAACCGCTTGAGTATGAAAAAGCTCAACAGGAGATTACAAAGGGAAATCAAAATCTGCCACAAATTAACCGTGATAATATCTAGTGTTTGCATATGGTTACCCCATGGCATTCATCAGAATGTTTACAAATAGATTTGGTGCGACAAAAATCAGCAAAATGGCAATAACTAATGCGTACAGACCGGTAGTTTCGGCTATAGCACAACCCATCAACATGGTGGTAGTGACAGCGCCTTTGCTTTCGGGTTGTCTGCCGATGGCTTCACACGCTTTTGCCACGGCGTTGCCTTCACCGATGCCGGGACCGATGCCGGCGATCATGGCGGCACCCGCACCCAACGCGCAACCACCTAAAATAATACCGATTGCAAGTTCTAACATAGTATCTTCCTCCGTTATCATTCCGCATGTTTGTGTTTTGACATGCGGCGTTTTTCAAATACATCCGCGGGGAATGCGCCCGCAATATACAGCATGGAAAGCATAGCGAAAATAAAGGCTTGTAATATACCGCTGAAAATATCGAAATATAGGGACAGTATGGCGGGTAACCCGATTTGCAAAAATGGAAATTCCCCTAAAATTCCCGGTAACCATCCGAATATCAGCGAGGATAATCCCTGCAATCCCGCGGCGAGCAATACCGAAATGACCGCGCCTGATAAAATATTACCGTAGTGACGGAATGCCATGGAAACGGGAGTAGCAATTTCGCTTATGATGTTGAGGGGAGTGAGGAAAACAGGTTGGGCAAAACTTTTGAGATAGTGAAGCGGCCCGCATTTCCATCTATAATAGGTTATTACAATAAAAATAAGCACTGCCCAGCCACCGACAATATTGATATCGGCAGTAGGCGGATACAGTCCGACTAAAGTTGTGAAACTGGAAACGGCGGATAAAGCAAGAATGCCTGCAATAAACGGCGGGAAACTTTCAAAATATGCGCCCATGTTGGTGCTGACCAGTTGTTCGCAAGTTTCCACCATCCATTCCGCAACCTGTTGACGGCGTGTGCCGTGGTAGGCCGCGATGCCGTGTGTCAGAAATAAGCACAACCCTAAAATGGAAAGTATCACCAAAACAGAATTAACTTGCGATTCGGTGATTGGTAAATTCTGCAACGGCAAGGGGATGATAAAGTAAATGCGTGCACCGCTTATCGTAATACCGCTTTTGGGTGTGGCGGTCAGTATTTTGAGTATCATCCCGCCAACGAGCGGGAGAACAGCCAACGATAGATATAGAATATCTGCTATTTTAAAAGAAAGACATTTTCGTTTCATGCGGTATCCTTTTTATTGGTTTTGCTATACAAAAACGGGCGGATTGCGATTGTCAGACGTGGGAATAGTAGCGGGAGAAGCACACTCACAGTATGGAAACAGGGGAGTGCCGCTCCGATTACTGCAACAATAAAGAGCATAGTGAAACGTAGGGATTGTGAAGCACGTATGGCGGATTTGATATTTTCTTCGCCATTCTTAAGTGCCTTTTGTACCGAGAGTCCCATTAAAAAGAAATTGAGAACCGCAAAGAAACCGCCCAAAAGAGTGCCTAAAAGCACGGTATAGTTCCATTTGCCGTTCACGGCAAATGTCAGTTGTAACAATATGCTCAACGCGGATACCGCACTGCCTATATAAAGTGTTTCTCGCTTGATGGTGTTATCTACGTGTTTCACTTTGCTCACCCCGTGTTAGTATACCGAAAAAATGGTGTTTTAGTCACAAGCGTCAACTGGAATAACATTTGCACACGTTGCCCGCGAAAAAAGTCTTTTTAAGGATGTAAAACAGTTGACAAGCAGAAGGTTTTGTGATACTATAATGAAAATAAAATCTTTAATGGGATGCGAGACATCCGCAAGATTTGATATACGAAACGTGTAGGGGTACGATACCGAAATTCTGCCCTTTTGTTGTGTCAAACCTTGCCATATGGTGAGGTTTTTTTGTTTGGAGGAGAACGCATGGAAATCACATTGCAAAATTGTATGCAATTCGCAGATGGCAAGCTGAACAGCGTGCCGTCTATGAGCCATCGCTTTTTACAGGACGATGGTGTTATTTCGTTTTCCGATTGTTATATTTTCCCGACTTTTTGTGATGTGCATGTGCATTTCAGAGAGCCGGGTTTTTTGTATAAAGAAACGATTGCGAGCGGCTGTGCTGCTGCGGCGGCAGGGGGATACACCGACGTGTGTACCATGCCGAATCTAAACCCTGTGCCCGACTCACTTTTGAAATTGCAACCGCAACTGGACGCCATAAAGAGAGATGCGACGGTGCGGGTACACCCCTTTGGTGCTATCACGGTGGACCAAAAAGGAGAGGCTATTGCTAATCTCGAAGAACTTTCGCCGTTTGTTATCGGCTTTACGGATGACGGACGCGGTGTGCAAGATAGCGGGATGATGTTTGAAGCAATGCAACGCATCAAAGCACTCGGCAAGGTGTTGTCCGCACATTGTGAAGATAACAGTTTGTTGCACGGCGGTTACATTCACGACGGTGCCTATGCAAAAGCGCACGGTCATAAAGGTATTTGCAGTGAGAGTGAATGGAAACCGATTGAGCGGGATATACAATTGGCCGCAGACAGCGGTTGTGCCTATCATGTATGTCACATTTCCACTAAGGAAAGCGTGCACCTCATTCGCGAAGCCAAAAAAAGCGGCGTGAATATCACCTGTGAAACAGGACCGCACTATTTACTTTTGGATGATAGCCATTTGCAAGAGGATGGTAGGTTTAAGATGAATCCGCCATTGCGCTCTCGGGCAGATCGTGAGGCGTTGCTGGAAGGCTTGCTGGATGGCACCATTGATATGATTGCTACCGACCACGCGCCGCATAGTGCCGAGGAAAAGAGCAAAGGACTGTGCGGCAGTATGATGGGGGTTGTGGGATTGGAAACCGCATTCCCTGAAATGTATACACATCTGGTGAAAACTGGTATTCTGCCGCTTGCGAAATTGATACACGTGATGGCGATTGCGCCGCGTGTGCGGTTTGGATTGCCGTTCACCGATGATTTTTGCGTGTATGATTTGAATGCCGCATATACGGTAAATCCCGATACGTTTAAGACAAAGGGAAGAAGCACGCCGTTTGCAGGAGATGCTGTGCATGGTAAATGTGTATTGACGGTTTGCGATGGTAAAATAGTATATCGCTAATTTATATATGGAATTTGGGAGGAAATAACATGGCAAAGAGAACAGACATTAAAAAGATTTTGATTATCGGCTCCGGCCCGATTGTTATCGGTCAAGCAGCGGAGTTTGACTATGCAGGCACGCAGGCGTGTTTGGCACTCAAAGAAGAGGGGTACGAGGTGGTGCTTTGCAACTCCAACCCCGCTACCATCATGACCGATACTACCATTGCGGACAAGGTGTATATGGAGCCGCTCACGCTCGAATATATCGCGCGTATTTTGCGGTATGAACGTCCTGATGCCATTGTGCCAGGTATCGGTGGTCAGACTGGTTTGAATCTTGCGATGCAATTGGAGAAAAAAGGCATTTTGAAAGAATGCGGCGTGCAGTTGCTCGGTACTAACAGCGAAAGTATTGAACGTGCCGAAGACCGTGAGATGTTCAAGGAAATGTGCGAATCCATCGGTGAACCGGTCATTCCTTCCGAAATCACCTATTCTTTGGAAGAAGCTAAAGAGGCGGCTGACCGTATCGGCTACCCGGTCGTGTTGCGTCCTGCGTTTACATTGGGCGGTACAGGCGGCGGCTTTGCGTATAACGAAGAGCAGTTACTGGAAATCGGTAAAAATGCATTCAAACTTTCTCCGGTACATCAGGTGCTGATTGAGAAGAGCGTAAAAGGCTATAAAGAAATCGAATTTGAAGTGATGCGTGACTCCAACGATAACGCTATCACCATCTGCGGCATGGAAAACATGGACCCTGTTGGCGTGCACACCGGTGACTCCATCGTGGTGGCGCCTATCTTGTCGCTCAATGACCACGATTTGAAGATGCTCAATGATTCCGCTATTAAAATCATTCGTGAGCTGAAAATTGAGGGCGGTTGTAACGTGCAGTTCGCGCTCAACCCTTATACCAGTGAATATTACCTCATCGAGGTGAACCCCCGTGTGTCCCGTTCCTCTGCTTTGGCATCCAAAGCGAGCGGTTATCCGATTGCACGTGTCACCGCTAAAATTGCGGTGGGTATGTCTTTGGAAGAAATTCCCGTGGCGGGCGGCACTGCTGCGTTGGAACCCAACTTGGATTATATCGTAGCGAAATTTCCGCGCTTCCCGTTTGATAAATTCACCTCTGCGCCCAATACTTTGGGAACCCAGATGAAAGCAACCGGTGAGGTAATGGGTATCGGTTCTACCTTGGATGAATGCTTCTTGAAATCCATTCGTTCTCTGGAAACCGGCGTGTGCCATGTGTATATGTCCAAGTTCGACGGCATGACCGAACAGGATCTGGTGGAGTATTTACAGGAATTCAAAGCGGATAACGTGTATGCCATTGCGCAGTTGTTGCGTATGGGTATGTCGGTTGAACGACTGCATGAAATCACTGCTATCACACCTTTGTTCTTGGAATGCTTAGAGCGTATCGTGGCAATGGAAGTACGCTTGGCGGCAAATTGCGGCGATGAAGAAACTTTGCGTGCCGCAAAGGTGATGGGCTTCTCGGACGAGATGATAGCACGTTTGTGGAAAACTGACGAAATTGCCGTATATAACCAGCGCAAAGCGGCGGGTATTATTCCCATCTTCAAAATGGTGGATACCCTGCACACCGGTAAATATATTGCGTATCTGTATTCTTCCTACACCGGAGAAAATGCTTCCCGCTTGACCGACAAGAAGAAAATCGTGGTGCTGGGTGCAGGTCCCATTCGTATCGGACAAGGTGTGGAGTTTGACTATTCCACGGTGCATGCGGTGCAGACCATTAAAAAGTCCGGTTATGAGGCTATTATTATCAATAACAACCCCGAAACCGTATCCACCGACTATACAACGGCGGACAAACTGTACTTTGAACCGTTGACGCCGGAAGACGTTATGGCGATTATTGATTTTGAACAACCCGAAGGCGTTATTGCTTCCTTGGGCGGTCAGACTGCTATCAATTTGGCGCAGCCGCTTATGGATAGAGGCGTTAAAATCATCGGTACCGACTGCGCCGCTATTGAGCGCGCAGAAAACCGCGACAGTTTCGAAAAGATTTTGCGTGAACTCAACATCCCGCAGCCCAAAGGTCGTGCGGTGACAAACATTGAAGACGGTCTCAAAGCCGCCAACGAAATCGGTTATCCCGTGTTGGTGCGTCCTTCCTTTGTTTTAGGTGGCCGTGCGATGCAGATTGTGGCAAAAGATGAACATCTGCGCCATTATCTGAAAACCGCGGTGGAAATCGACGAGGACAAACCTGTTTTGGTGGATAAATATATTGTCGGTAAAGAGGTAGAGGTGGACGCTATCTGTGACGGCAGAGACGTGTTCATTCCCGGTATTATGGAACTGGTGGAGCGTACCGGCGTGCACTCGGGTGACTCTATCAGCGTATACCCGACATTCAGCGTGTCGGATAAGGTGAAAGGTACTATTTTGCAGTACGCCAAGAAACTGGGTTTGGGTATCGGTATTATCGGTCTTTACAATATCCAGTTTATTGTGGACGATAACGACAACGTGTATATCATCGAAGTGAATCCCCGTTCTTCCCGTACTGTGCCGTTCTTGTCCAAATCCACCGGTTATTCGCTGGCGGATATTGCCACCGAGGTTATCTTGGGTAAGAGCTTGAAAGAACAAGGCATTTTTGATATGTATCCGGAAGAGAAAAAACGGTATTATGTCAAAGTGCCGGTATTCTCCTTTAACAAAATTAAAGGTCTGGATGCCTATTTGTCTCCCGAAATGAAATCCACCGGTGAAGCTATCGGTTATGACGATAAACTTAATCGCGCTGTGTATAAAGCTTTGCAGGCTTCGGGTATGCATCTGCAAAACTATGGCACGATTCTTGTCACCTTGGCTGATGAGGATAAAGAAGAGGCGTTGCCGCTCATTCGTCGTTTCTATGACTTAGGCTTTAACATTGAAGCGACCATCGGCACTGCCAATTATCTCAAAGAAAACGGCATTCGCACCCGTGTGCGCGGCAAGTTATCCGAGGGAAGCGATGAAATTCTCGATTCCATCCGTGCAGGTTATGTGAGTTACGTCATCAATACCCGTGCTATTATGTCCGGTGTCCACTATGAAGATGGTGTGGCAATCCGTGCTTGTGCGGTGGAAAACGGTGTCACGTTGTTCTCGTCTCTGGATACGGTCAGAGTGTTGTTGGATGTCTTAGAGGAAACTACTTTGGGCATTTCTACCGTGGATGCGTAAGATTGCGTATAAGGAGTAAAGTATGACACAAGGATGGTATACGGTAACGGAAAACAAACCGCTTACCGCGACGGTATACAAAATGGTGTTGGCGGGGGATACCTCTGCCATCACCGCCCCCGGTCAGTTTGTGAATGTGAAACTGGATGGGCAATATCTGCGCCGTCCCATTTCTATTTGCGACTATTCGGAAACGGATATCACCATTATTTATAAAGTGGTGGGCGTAGGCACCGAACAAATGGCGAAAATGCCGGTCGGCACCAAACTGGATGTGTTAGTTGGTTTGGGTAACGGCTATGATATCACCAAAGGCGGCGACAAAGCGTTGCTGATTGGTGGCGGTGTCGGTGTGCCGCCGTTATATAATCTATGCAAAAAATTACTGGCGGCGGGCAAAACCGTCACGGTGGTGTTGGGCTTTAACACCAAAGCGGAAATCTTTTTGGAAGAAGAATTTAAAGCACTTGGCGCTACCGTGTTGGTTGCGACAGCAGACGGCAGTTATGGCGTAAAAGGTTTTGTGACCGATGCTATATCCCAGGTGTCGTATGATTATTTCTACACTTGCGGTCCAATGCCGATGTTCAAAGCGATAGAAGCTACTGCAACCACCAGTGGTCAATATAGCTTTGAAGAGCGTATGGGCTGTGGCTTTGGTGCTTGTATGGGCTGCAGTTGCAAGACCAAATATGGTAACAAACGCATCTGCAAAGACGGACCCGTTTTGGAAAGGGAGGAGATTGTATGGTAAATACAAAGGTCACCTTGTGTGGCATTGAAATGGACAATCCCTTAATTCCTGCCAGCGGCACGTTCGGATTTGGATATGAGTTTGCAGAGTTATATGATATTAACTGTTTGGGTTCTTTCTCTTTTAAAGGCACCACTAAAGACCCGCGTTTCGGCAATCCCACCCCGCGTATTGCAGAATGTCCTGCCGGTATGATAAATGCGGTAGGTTTGCAAAATCCCGGTGTGGAAAAGGTACTCACCGAGGAACTGCCGAAACTAAAAACGTGTTTTCATAAACCCGTGATGGCAAACGTCAGCGGGTTTTCGGTGGAGGATTATGCCTACACTGTAGAGAAGTTGGATGCTGAACAGCAAATCGGTTGGTTTGAAGTCAATGTATCTTGCCCCAACGTGCATGGCGGCGGTATGAGTTTCGGCACATCACCTGATGCGGCGGCAGAAGTGACCCGTACGGTACGCCGTGTGACCAAAAAACCATTGCTCATCAAACTGTCTCCCAATGTCACCGACATTGTTTCTATCGCAAAAGCGTGTGAAGAGGCG
Organism: Acutalibacteraceae bacterium; assembly: GCA_045634325.1. Classification (GTDB taxonomy): domain Bacteria; phylum Bacillota; class Clostridia; order Oscillospirales; family Acutalibacteraceae; genus URNF01. The sequence continues at coordinate 39,314 of JAZRAA010000053.1, forward strand.
GGCGCAGACGGCATCAGCATGATAAACACGCTGCTCGGTATGCGCATTGATTTAAAAACAAAAAAACCTGTGATTGCCAATAAAATGGGTGGATTTTCCGGCCCTGCCATCAAACCGGTGGCGTTGCGTATGGTATATCAGGTGTATGAGGCTGTGAATATCCCGATAGTGGGTATGGGCGGTCTGTCCTCGGCGGAAGACGTCATTGAAATGATGCTTGCAGGTGCGACAGCGGTAGAGATTGGTGCGGCCAACTTGGTTGACCCATTCATTTGTCGTGACATCATCCACGACTTGCCTGCTGTCATGGAAAAATACGGCATCAAAAATTTGAAAGATATTATCGGAGGTGCACACTAATGGGTAAGGACGTTATCATTGCTTGCGACTTTGCGAGCAAACAGGAAGTTTTGGCATTCCTGGATAAATTTGAAGGTAAGAAGCCGTTTGTGAAAATCGGCATGGAATTGTTCTATGGCGCAGGTCCTGACATCGTGCGTGAAATTAAAGCACGTGGACACAAGATTTTTCTCGATTTGAAACTGCATGATATTCCCAACACTGTTAAAAAGAGCATGGCGGTGTTGGCGGGTCTTGATGTGGATATGACCAACCTGCACGCAGGCGGCACGATTTCCATGATGGAAGCGGCGTTGGAGGGCTTGACCCGTCCTGACGGCACCCGTCCGTTGCTCATAGCGGTGACACAGCTGACTTCCAACGACCAAGAGCGCATGGAAAAAGACTTGCTCATTAAAGAGCCGATTGATAAAGTGGTGATGCACTACGCCAACAATGCGAAAATCGCGGGCCTTGATGGTGTTGTTTGTTCTCCTTTGGAGGCCGGCAAAGTGCACGAAACTTGCGGTGCTGATTTCTTGACCGTCACACCTGGTGTGCGATTTGCCGACGGTGAAATCGGTGACCAGAAGCGTGTGATGACCCCTGCCGAAGCAAAAAAAATCGGCAGCGATTATATTGTGGTTGGCCGTCCGATTACTGCAGCGGAAAATCCTGTAGCAGCGTATGAGCGCTGTGTCAATGAATTCGTGGATTGAGAGGGAATATGATGGAAAGTTATAAAAGAGAGTTTATCCAGTTTTTAGAGGGCGCAGGCGTGCTGAAATTTGGCGATTTCACTGCAAAAAGCGGTAGAAAAATTCCGTATTTCATCAATGCGGGCGACATCAAAACCGGTGACCAGATTTCCAAACTTGGTGAATTTTATGCCAAAGCCTATTTTGAAAAGGTCGGCAATAAAAAGACCGTGTTATATGGCCCTGCATATAAAGGTATTCCGATTGCCGTATCTGTTGCGGTAGCATTGTCCAAGGAAGGCCTTGATGTACCGTTCTTCTTCAACCGTAAAGAAGAAAAGGACCATGGCGAAGGCGGCGTATTTGTTGGATATAAACCCACTGCGGGCGAAGAAGTGGTTATCGTGGAAGACGTTATCACCGCCGGTACCGCTATTCGCGAAAGCATGGCAATTTTGTCCGGTTTGGAAGGTGTCAAAGTGGCGGCTACCTTTGTGATGGTAGACCGTAAAGAGAAAGGTCAAACCGAAAAGTCTGCTATGGCAGAAGTCGGCGAGGAATATGGTTTCCCCGTCTACTCGGTGGTGGATGTATATGACATCATTGAGTATCTCGAGGAAGATGAAGCTAACCGTGAGAACGTAGAGCGCATCAAAAATTATCTCGCAGTCAACGGCGCAACGGCATAAGGTTGTTTACACCAACAGAAAGGAATGTTTTGACATGAGAAGTCTCATTGATATTCTGGAACTCAGCACAAACGAGGTGGAAGAGCTGGTACAGGTTGCAAGTGACATCATTACGAACCCTAAAAAGTATGCCGAAGTGTGTAAAGGCAAGAAACTTGCCACCTTGTTTTTCGAACCGTCTACCCGCACCAGACTCAGTTTTGAGGCGGCTATGTATGAATTGGGTGGTAATGTGTTGGGTTTCTCGGAATCCAGCAGTTGTTCTGCCGCTAAGGGCGAGAGCGTAGCAGATACCGCTAAAACGGTGAGTTGCTATGCGGACATAATTGCAATGCGTCATCCCAAAGAGGGTGCGCCGTTGGTTGCTTCTATGAACGCATCCGTACCGGTTATCAACGCGGGTGACGGCGGACATAACCATCCTACTCAAACGCTTGCAGATTTACTCACCATTCACCGTGAAAAAGGCAGATTTGAGAATTTGACCATTGGTCTTTGCGGAGACTTGAAATTCGGCCGAACGGTGCACTCGCTGATTGCGGCGATGTCACGGTATGCGGGCGTGAAATTTGTCTTAATTGCTCCGGAAGAACTCAAATTGCCCAGTTATATCAAAAAGGATATTTTGCAAAAGAACGATATTCCGTATGAACAAACCACTGATTTGGTGGAGGCAATGCCCAAACTGGACATTTTGTATATGACCCGTGTACAGGGCGAACGTTTCTTTAACGAAGAAGAATACCTGCGCTTGAGAGATAGTTACATTTTAACACCGGATAAGTTGGAAACTGCAAAATCCGATCTTGTGATAATGCATCCGCTGCCTCGTGTCAATGAAATCAGCGTGGCGATTGACGAGGACCCGAGAGCCTGCTATTTCAAACAGGTTCTCAACGCCAAATATATGCGTATGGCACTTATTTTGAAATTGCTTGAGGTGAAAGTATGAATATAGATGCAATCAAAAACGGTATCGTCATTGACCATATCACCGCCGGAAAAGCCATGCAGATTTACCATTTGCTCGGCTTGGATAGTTTGCAGTGCAGTGTGGCGTTGATTAAGAACGTCAATAGCCATAAAATGGGCAAAAAAGATATCATAAAAATTGACACCGACTATGAAGTGGACATTGATGTGTTGGGATACGTTGACCCCAATGCTACCATCAGTGTCATCCGTGACGGAAAGATTGTGGAAAAACGTACGTTGTCTTTGCCGGAACGGTTGACGGGTGTACTCAAATGTAAAAATCCCCGTTGCATTACCGGCACGGAACAGGAATTGCCGCATATCTTTTTCCTCTCTGACAGAGAACAAGGTGTTTACCGTTGTCTCTACTGTGAAGCGAAAGCTGAAAAATAATTTTTAAAAAAAAGAACCGCACTCGCGTTTGCGAGTGCGGTTCTTTTTTGTTTATTATCAGAACAAACCTGTGATTTTGCCGTTTGCATCCACATCGATACGTTCAGCGGCGGGAACTTTGGGTAAACCGGGCATGGTCATAATGTCACCGGTCAATACTACCACAAAGCCTGCGCCTGCGGATACTTTTACGTTTTTCACGGTGACGGTGAAACCGTCGGGAGCACCGATTTTGGCGGGGTCATCCGAGAAAGAATATTGCGTCTTGGCAACGCAAACGGGATAGTTTCCAAAACCGAGCGCTGTGAGTGTATCCAACTGTTTTTTAGCTGCAGGCAGGAACGAAACACCGTTGCCACCATACACTTTTTTGACAATGGCTTCCACTTTTTCGGTGAGCGGTAGTTCACTGTCGTAAGAGAAGGTGAAATCGCCCTTTTCTTCTTCACACAAGCGCACCACTTCACGCGCCATATCTTCGCCGCCTGCGCCGCCTTCTGCCCAGACGTTAGATAATACCACATTCACACCGAGTGCTTTGCATTTGTCCATAATCAACTCAATTTCCGCATCGGTATCGGTGGGGAAGCGGTTGACAGCAACTACGCACGGCAGTTTATACACGTTCTTGATGTTGGAAACGTGGCGCAAAAGGTTAGGAATACCTTTTTCCAGAGCTTCGAGATTTTCCGAGCCCAATTCAGTTTTGGCAAGACCGCCGTGCATTTTCAGCGCACGGACGGTGGCAACCATCACGACGGCATCGGGAGTAAGTCCTGCCATGCGGCATTTAATGTCGAGGAATTTCTCTGCGCCGAGGTCTGCGCCGAAACCTGCTTCGGTGATAGCATAATCACCGAGTTTCATGGCAAGTTTGGTTGCCATAACCGAGTTACAACCGTGTGCAATGTTGGCGAAAGGACCGCCGTGCACGAAAGCGGGAGTGCCTTCCAGCGATTGTACCAAGTTAGGCTTGATAGCATCTTTGAGCAATGCGGTCATGGCACCGACTGCTTTCAAATCGCCTGCAGTGACAGGCTTTTCGTCATAGGTGTAGCCTACAATGATACGGGAAAGACGGTCTTTCAAGTCTTCGATGGAAGAAGCCAGACAGAAAACCGCCATAATCTCAGAGGCGACGGTGATATCATAGCCGTCTTCACGGGGGACACCATTAACTCTGCCGCCAAGACCATCGGTGACGAACCGCAGTTGACGGTCATTCATGTCCACGCAACGTTTCCAGGTGATACGACGAGGGTCAATGCCCAGCGCGTTGCCTTGATAAATATGGTTATCCAGCATAGCGGCGAGTAGATTATTCGCTGCGCCGATAGCGTGGAAGTCACCCGTGAAATGCAGGTTGATATCCTCCATAGGCACAACCTGTGCATATCCGCCGCCTGCGGCACCGCCTTTGATACCGAAAACAGGGCCCAAAGACGGTTCACGTAATGCCACGACAGCATTTTTGCCGATACGGCGCATGCCGTCTGCCAAACCGATAGTGGTAGTGGTTTTACCTTCACCGGCGGGAGTAGGGGTGATGGCAGTGACGAGGATGAGTTTGCCGTTGGGACGATCTACTTCGTCCAAGAGACGACAGTCGACTTTTGCTTTGTATTTGCCATATTGTTCCAGATAATCATCAGCCACACCCGCTTTTTCAGCAATGGCGGTGATGGTTTGCATCTTGACGGATTGAGCAATTTCAATATCGGTCATCATCCAAAATCGTCCTCTCTTATTTAAAGTACTTCACGGCTGCACGGAACATACCGATGTCATAGTTGCCCGGCACGTTTTTATACAAACCATTGCCGATACGTTCACTGTGACCCATTTTACCGAACACTCTGCCGTCGGGAGAGGTGATACCCTCGATAGCGAAGGCAGAGTTGTTGGGATTAAAGCGAATATCAGCGGTGGGGTGACCGTTGAGGTCAACGTACTGGGTGGCGATTTGTCCGTTAGCCGCCAACTGTTGTACCAGTTTTTCGTCCGCCAAGAATCTGCCTTCGCCGTGGGAGATCGGCACGTTATATACTTCGCCGACATAGGTTTCGCTCAGCCACGGAGATTTATTCGAGGCAATGCGGGTACGCACGATGCGAGATTGGTGGCGACCGATGGTGTTAAAGGTCAAAGTCGGACAAGTTTCATCGGTATCGATGATTTTGCCGTACGGTACCAGACCTAATTTGATCAGTGCTTGGAAGCCGTTACAAATACCTGCCATCAAACCGTCGCGATTTTCCAGCAAATCGGTGATTTGTGCTTTGATTTGTGCATTGCGCAAGAAAGCGGTGATGAATTTACCCGAACCGTCCGGTTCGTCGCCGCCCGAGAAACCGCCGGGCAAGAACACCATTTGTGCGTTTTTGACAGCGGCCGCAAACTGTTCTGCAGAACGTGCGATATCATCTGCGGACAGGTTGTTGATAACAAAAATTTCGGGAGATGCACCGGCGTCACGGAATACCTTAGCGCTGTCATATTCGCAGTTGGTGCCGGGGAATACCGGAATGATAACTTTCGGAGAAGCAGATTTCACTGCGGGAGCAGGATAGGTCTCTGCTTTGTTGGAGAAGGTGGGCAATGCATCGTTTTTCTGCTCAATGTTGCAGGGATACACAGGTTCCAATTTGTCTTCATACACCTTTTGAATGGTGGCAAGAGACACGGTTTCTTCGCCCATGGATATAAAGCCGTCATCGGTGATTTCACCAATGAGAGTACCCATATTGACATCCTCGGTGACTTCCAGCAAGAATGCACAATAGTCATATCCGAAGATACCGTTATCCATACCATCTGCGAAACGGAAACCAAAGCCGTTACCTACACACATTTTGAGCACCGCTTCTGCGATACCGCCCATGCCGGGGGTGTAGCAGGAAACGGCTTTGCCACTGCGCAACCAAGAGGTTACTGTATCAAACAAAGTGAGCAAGGAAGAAGCAACCGGCAGGTTGTTCTCGTCAAAATCGGGGGTGAGTGCAATCACTTTATTGCCGGCCTTTTTAAATTCGGGGGAAACGATATTTTCCACTTTTTCAGTGGTTACAGCAAACGAGACCAGCGTGGGCGGTACGTCTAAATCTTCGAAACTACCGCTCATGGAGTCTTTACCGCCGATAGAAGCAACGCCAAAATCGAGTTGCGCTTTGAACGCACCGAGTAGCGCCGCCAAGGGTTTGCCCCAACGTTTTCCGTCTTGCAACGGTTTTTCAAAATATTCTTGGAAAGTGAGATATACGTCTTCGAATTTAGCACCTGTCGCAATCAATTTGCAGATAGACTCTGCAACCGCGAGGTAAGCGCCGTGATACGGGCTTTGTTCGGTGATGAACGGATTGTATCCCCAAGACATCACCGAGCAGTTGTCGGTGTGTTTTTTCTCCACCGAAATTTTATGTACCATGGCTTGAATGGGGGTCATCTGATGTTTACCGCCAAAGGGCATCAACACAGTACCCGCGCCGATGGTGGAGTCAAATTTTTCAGCAAGGCCGCGTCTGGAACAGATGTTAAGGTCATCTGCTAACGCTTTCATGCCGTCGGTGAAATTATCGGGGAGTTCTTTACCTTGAATGGTCGATGCAGCGGGGGTAATGTTGATGTGTTTTTCGGCACCGTTGGAGTTTAAGAACTCACGGGATAAATCGACAATTGTATTGCCGTTCCAGTGCATGGTCAGGCGAGGTTCTGCGGTCACTTTTGCAACGACGGTTGCTTCCAGGTTTTCTGCTTTGGCCAAACGGCAGAAATGTTCCACTTCATGCGGTTCAACCACCACCGCCATACGTTCTTGCGATTCACTGATGGCAATTTCAGTGCCGTCAAGGCCTTCGTATTTTTTGGGAACAGCGTTCAAATCAATGGTCAAACCGTCTGCCAGCTCGCCGATAGCAACCGATACACCGCCTGCACCAAAGTCGTTACAACGTTTGATTAAACGGGAAGCTTCGGGGTTGCGGAACAAACGCTGTAATTTGCGTTCTTCGGGAGCGTTACCCTTTTGCACTTCTGCACCGCAACTTTCCAAAGATTCCAGTGTATGCGATTTACTCGAACCGGTAGCACCACCGCAACCGTCACGACCGGTACGGCCGCCCAGCAAAATGACGACATCGTCGGGAGCGGGCACTTCACGGCGCACGTTTTTAGCGGGAGCTGCCGCGATAACAGCACCGATTTCCATACGTTTTGCAGCATAACCGGGATGATAGATTTCATCTACCTGACCGGTTGCAAGACCGATTTGGTTGCCATAGGAAGAATAACCGCTAGCGGCAGTGGTGACGATTTTTTTCTGGGGCAGTTTGCCTTCCATCGTCTTTTCGACGGGTGCCAACGGGTCAGCGGCACCGGTCACACGCATGGCGGCGTACACGTAAGAACGGCCGGACAGCGGGTCACGGATAGCACCGCCGATACAGGTAGCCGCACCGCCAAACGGTTCGATTTCGGTGGGATGATTGTGGGTTTCATTCTTGAACAGTAACAACCAATCTTCTGTTCCGTCTTCGGTTTCAATTTGCATTTTGACCGTACAGGCATTGATTTCTTCCGATTCATCCAATTTCGGCAGTTTGCCTTGTGCTTTCAAATAGCGGGTAGCAATGGTTGCAATGTCCATCAAGTTAATCGGTTTGGTTCTGCCGATGGATGCACGCACTTGCAAATATTCGTCATACGCCTTTTGCAACAGCGCATCCTCAAACGTCACGTTGTCAATGGTGGTGAGGAAGGTGGTGTGACGGCAATGGTCGGACCAATAGGTGTCAATCATGCGAATTTCGGTTATGGTGGGGTTGCGTTTTTCACTCTGGAAATAGGTTTGGCAGAACTTTAAATCGTCCAAATCCATCGCAAGACCCATCTCTTTGAGCATTGCTTTCAAGCCGTCTTCATCCAACTCGATAAAACCGTCCAGCGTTTGTACGGTAGTCGGGATATCGTAGGCTGCTTTGAGCGTTTTGGGCAGGTCGAGGGATGCTTCTCTGCTTTCCACGGGATTGATAACGTGCTTTTTGATTTTCGCAATATCCGTATCCGACAGGTTTCCTTCCAGCAAATACACCTTAGCGGTGCGCACCAGCGGTTTTTCGCCGCAGGAAATGAGCTGGATACACTGTGCGGCACTGTCTGCACGTTGGTCGAACTGACCGGGCAAAAATTCGACGGCGAATTGGGTGTAACCGGTAGCGTCAATTTGCTCGGTGGTGTTGTCTAACTGCGGTTCGGAGAACACGGTGGTGCAGGCATAGCGGAACAAAGCCTCTTCGATGCCTTCCACATCATAGCGGTTAATCACACGGATGTTTTTCAGTGTGGTAACACCGAGAAAATCGGTGATTTCTTTGGTCAGTGCGCCTGCTTCGTGAGCGAGCCCTTGTTTTTTCTCAACATAAATTCTGTAAACCATTAGTTTTGTCCTTTCTCCAAAGCACGTTTGCCGATATCACGGCGCATCACGGCGTTTTCAAAATGAATGGTATCTGCAAGCGCATACGCTTTATTGACGGCGTTTTGTAGGGTATCGGCTTTTGCAACCGCGCCGAGCACACGTCCGCCGGCGGTCAGTAGTTTGTCACCGTCTTTCTTTGCGCCAGCAACATAGATTTCGGTGCCGGCGGAAAGGGTGGGTAGGGTCATTTCAAAGCCGCTTTCATATTTTACGGGATAGCCTTTGGAAGCCATCACCACACAGCAAGCGGCGCCGCTTTCAAATTCCACTGCGGTGTCGGCAAGTGTGCCGTTTGTGGTCGCTTGCATCACGGTGAGTAGGTCGCTTTTGAGCAACGGCAATACGACCTGTGTTTCGGGGTCACCGAAACGGCAGTTATATTCAATCACTTTCGGACCGTTCGGGGTGAGCATTAAGCCAAAATAGAGGCAACCTTTGAAGGTGCGTCCTTCCGCTTTCATAGCGTTAATGGTAGGCAGGAAAACGGTTTCCATACATTGTGCGGCAACGTCGGGGGTGTAGTAGGGGTTGGGAGCGATGGTACCCATACCGCCCGTGTTCGGACCGGTATCACCGTCACCGATACGTTTGTGGTCCATGGAAGAAACCATGGGCTTGACAACGTTGCCGTCGGTGAATGCCAGCACGGAAACTTCCGGACCGGTCAAAAATTCTTCTACAACCAATGCGTTACCACTGTCACCGAATACTTTATCTTCCATGATGGATTTGACAGCCGCTACGGCTTCTGCCTTATCCATGGCAATGGTAACACCTTTACCCAGTGCCAAACCGTCCGCTTTGATGACGGTGGGGTAGGGAGAGGTTTCCAAGTAGTCAAGCGCTGCTTGCATATCGGTGAAAGTTTCATATCCTGCAGTGGGGATATTATATTTTTTCATCAAATTTTTCGAAAACACTTTACTGCCTTCGATGATGGCAGCTTTTTTGTCCGGACCGAAGCAGGGGATGCCCACAGCGGTGAGGGCATCAACTGCACCAAGTACCAACGGATCATCAGGAGCCACTACTGCAAAGTCGATTGCGTTTTCTGTGGCAAATTTGACAATGCCATCGATATCTTTTGCGCCGATGTTGACACAGGTAGCATCTGCCGCAATACCGCCGTTACCGGGGAGTGCATAGATATCTGTCACATCTTTGTTTTCTTTGAGCTTTTTAATAATCGCATGCTCGCGGCCACCGCCGCCGACAACTAAAAGTTTCATTGCGTTTTCTCCTTAATGGTGGAATAATCTCATGCCGGTGAACGCCATGGCGATATCGTATTTGTTACAGCAATCAATGACGGCATCGTCGCGGATAGAACCGCCGGGCTGTGCGATATAGCCAACGCCACTGCGTTTTGCACGTTCAATGTTATCGCTGAACGGGAAGAATGCATCCGAACCCAGTGCAACGCCCGAAAGGCTTGCAAGATACGCTTGTTGTTCTTCGCGGGTGAACGGTGCGGGTTGTTCGGTGAAGTATTTCTGCCAAACGCCGTCGGCACACACGTCTTCTTCATTTTGATTGATATACCCATCGATAACGTTGTCACGGTCAGGCCTGCCGAGCGTAGGCAGGAACGGTAAAGACAACACTTTGTCGTGTTGACGGAGTTGCCAAGTATCTGCTTTGGTGCCGGCCAGTCTGGTGCAGTGAATACGGGATTGTTGTCCTGCACCCACACCGATGGCTTGACCGTCTACCGCATAGCAAACCGAATTTGATTGGGTATATTTCAAGGTGATGAGCGCCACAATCAAATCGCGCACGGCGCTTTCGGGCATCTCTTTATTGTCGGTAACGATGTTTTCGAGCAATTCTTTGTTGATTTTAAACTCGTTTCTGCCTTGTTCAAATGTGATGCCGTACACCTGTTTGCGCTCTAACGGAGCGGGAACATAGTTTTCGTCGATTTCGACGATGTTGTAATTGCCTTTGCGTTTGGATTTGAGGATTTCCAGAGCTTCAGGGGTGTAACCGGGGGCGATAACGCCGTCGGATACTTCACGTTTAATTAACAAAGCGGTGGTTTCATCGCACACGTCGGACAACGCAACCCAGTCGCCGAAAGAACACATACGGTCGGTGCCTCTTGCTCTTGCATACGCACAGGCAAGGGGGGAAGCATCCAAATTTTCGATATCATCCACAAAGCACGCTTTTTTCAGTTTATCAGACAACGGCAAACCGATAGCGGCGGAGGTAGGGCTGACGTGTTTAAAAGAGGTGACAGCGGGCATGCCCAGTGCCTCTTTCAGTTCTTTCACTAACTGCCAAGAGTTGAATGCATCTAAGAAGTTGATATAACCGGGACGGCCACACAAGATTTTAATGGGCAGTTCACTACCGTCTTCCATGAAAATCTTGGAGGGCTTTTGGTTGGGGTTGCAACCGTATTTGAGTTCAAAATCTTTCATAATGATACCTCCGCAAATCAGACGTTTTTATTGATGATGATTTCGGTAGGTGCGCTACCGTCCAGCGGTACTTGACGCACAAACAATGAAACTTTATTATCTTCGTTCAGATTTTTCCACACCAAGTCGGCCAATTCTTGCGCCGTGTTGGGCAAGGCGACTTCTTCCGGCTCACCATAGAAAGAGGGGATGGGATTGCCGTCACATTTATAGGTGTGGATGAAATGGCCTTTACCTGCCATGGGGGTGTAACTGTAAAAATATCTGTCGCAAACAGCGGGGTCGCCGTTGGAGCTTTTGAGGATGGACAGTTTATAGTGGAAAGTGTTGCTCTCGAATGCATAATTGAGGATACCGGAAATGCGCGGGGTGAAATTGGGCGCATCCGGTTCAAATTCACGGGTATGCAACGATTTTTCAAAGCTGAAACCGTCGTCGCCGTGTTCTTGGATGTAATTGTATACGGTGTCGGTCTGGTCACCGTTGGTCACGATGTCGGTAGCACCAAAAGTGAGATAGGGGTTATAGATGATGAGGCTGGGGTCTTCCAGTTTGCTCTCATCAAACGCTTTGGTACGCATGCCGCCGTTAAACCGCTCAAAAATGCGGTTGCGGCTGTTTTCACTTCTGCCCATGATGAAATAGGCAATCATTGCACTCTTGCCGTCAGCGGAATTGCCGATAACAATACCACGACCCGGATAGGAGTTCGTATTTAAAAGGGTTTTTAAATCGTATAAAGCCATATCTGTCAACCTTTCTTTTGTATCAGTTTGGCGGCGACCATTTCGGTTGCCTGTGGGAGCAGTTTCCATTCTGCTTGCTCCATCACACGCTTTTGCAGGATTTCGGGGGTGTCCCCATCTTTGATTTCTACTGCTTTTTGCAGTAGAATCTCGCCGCCGTCAGGGATTTCGTTGACGAAATGCACCGTAGCGCCGGTGACTTTGACACCCTTTTCTAAAGCCGCTTCATGCACCCGTAATCCGTAGAACCCTTTTCCGCAGAAAGAGGGGATGAGGGAGGGATGCACATTTAAAATGCGGTTGGGGTATTTTGCGGTGAAATTCGCGCTTAAAATACTCATAAAGCCTGCCAGCACAATCAAGTCGATATTGTGTGTTGTCAAAGCATCACAGATTTTTTGTTCAAATTCGGTTTGGTCGGCGCATTGTTTGCGGGAGACCACCACGGTATCCACTCCTGCGTTTTGTGCGCGCTGTAAAGCGTAGGCGTTTTCGTTGGAAGAAAGCACCAATGTAATTGCACCGCTGTGTAAGATATTCGCAGTTTGCGCATCTAATAAAGCTTGCAGATTGGTGCCGCCACCTGAAACAAAAACGGCAATGTTTGCTTTGCTCATAAGATAACTCCCTCGTCGCCGGAAACCACTTTGCCGATGACATAGGCATCTTCGCCGTTGGCGGTCAACACCTCGATAGCTTTGTTCACATCTTCTTTGGCGACGATAGCGCACATGCCGACACCCATGTTGAAGGTGTTGAACATATCATGTTCCGGAATATTGCCGGTTTTTGCAAGATAGGAGAAGATGGGCAAGATTTTGAGCGCAGACTTGTCGATTTTGGCGGTCTTGCCGTCCGGCAAAGCGCGCGGAATGTTTTCATAGAAACCGCCGCCGGTGATGTGGGAAACCGCTTTGACAGCTACTTCGTCAAACAAAGCGAGCATAGATTTCACGTACATTTTGGTGGGGGTGAGCAGGGTTTCGCCTAACGATTTACCGCCCAATTCCGCAACGGGTGCGTTCAGATCTGCGTTCTCGATGTCGAACACTTTGCGCACCAACGAGAAACCGTTGGAGTGAACGCCGGTGGAAGCGAGCGCAATAATCACATCGCCGTCTTGGACGGTGTTTTTATCTAAGATTTTAGATTTGTCCACTACACCGGTACAGTAGCCTGCCAAGTCGTAGTCATCCGCGGGCATTAAGCCGGGATGCTCAGCGGTTTCACCGCCAATGAGCGCACAGCCGGCTTGTACGCAACCTTCCGCCACACCGCCGACAATGTCAGCGATTTTTTCGGGATAGTTCTTACCACAAGCGATATAGTCGAGGAAGAACAATGGTTTTGCGCCACAGCAGATGATGTCGTTGGCGCACATGGCAACGCAGTCGATACCGATGGTGTCGTGCTTGTCCATTAACATAGCGAGTTTAATTTTGGTGCCAACACCATCGGTGCCGGAAACCAAAACGGGTTGGGTGATACCGGTCAGGTCGAGACCGAAGCAACCGCCGAAACCACCGACATCATCGAGACAACCGGCATTTTTGGTGCGATTAATGTGTTGTTTCATCAGTTCTACCGAGCGATAGCCTGCGGTAATATCCACGCCTGCGGCGGCGTAGCTTGCGGATTGAGAGTTTTTCATAACTATATTGTTCCTTTCAGAAATTTTTACACGATTATTCTTTGCCGTTCCAGCAATACGTACATAGTTTACAAGGTTCTAAACCAATAGCCTCAATAATCCCATCGAGCGATTGGAATTCGAGCGAGGTGAAATGGAATTTATCGCAAATCGCTTGACGCAGTTTTTTGCCGCGTTCTGTATTACTGTCACAGTATTCGTCGATGTGTTGCAACCCTTCTTCGCCTTCCAGTTCCACGATGGTACGCCGACCGATTAACTCCATATCGTCGGTAGCACGGGAGAAGTTGAGGTATTTGCAACCGTACATAATGGGCGGGCAAGCAGAGCGCATGTGCACGGCCTTTGCACCGCTTTCATACAAGAAATCCACCGTTTCTTTCAACTGTGTACCGCGTACGATAGAATCGTCCACGAACAATAATTTCTTATCTTCGATAAGTTCTTTAACGGGGATTTGTTTCATCTTTGCGACCCGCTCACGTTCGGCTTGGTGGGTGGGGGTGAAACTGCGCGCCCAGGTAGGCGTGTATTTTATAAAGGCGCGAGCGAAATGCACGCCGCTTTCGTTGGCGTAACCGATGGCGTGGGGGGTACCCGAATCCGGCACACCGCCGACGTAGTCGATATCGTCGGCATTACCGAGCAGTTTGTCGTTCTTTGCCATGATTTGTCCGTTGCGATACCGCATCATTTCGACGTTCACACCTTCGTAACCGGAGGTAGGATAACCGTAATAACTCCAAAGGAAAGAACAAATGCGCATTTCTTTTCCCGCTTCGGCTAAAACGGTGCAACTGTCAGCTGTTAATTCCACGATTTCGCCGGGACCTAATTCTTTGATGATGTGATAACCGGTTTTTTCGTGTGCGAAGCGTTCAAAGGAAACGCTGTGTCCGTCTTCGTTTTGACCGATGCTGATAGGGATACGACCCAATCGGTCGCGTGCAGCAATGATGTTGCCGCCGCTTTTGAGAATGAGAATAGAGGCGGAACCTTCAATTTCCTGTTGTGCAAAGCGGATACCTTCCACGAAATCGGTTTTTTGGTCAATGAGCGCCGCCACCAGTTCGGTGGAGTTCACTTTGCCGCCTGTCATAGCATCGAAGTGCCCGCCGATGTAGGCGAGATACTTTTCGATCAGGTCTTGTGCGTTGTTGACCATACCGATAACGCAAATGGCATAGGTGCCTAAGTGTGAACGGATGAGCAACGGTTGCGGTTCAAAGTCGCTGATACAACCAATGGCAGAAGTGCCTTGCATCTCATCGTAAATATTTTCAAATTTGGTGCGGAACGGGGAATTCTGAATGTTATGAATATCCCGTTGTAAGCCGACGTTTTTATCGTAGGCGGCCACGCCTGCACGGCGGGTGCCCAAATGTGAATGGTAATCGGTGCCGAAGAATACGTCACCGATAGCATCTCGTTTACTGACTACGCCGAAAAAGCCTCCCATAAATTCCTCCTGATGAACGCTTAATGATTAAAAGAATTTTCGATTTCTTTGTTTTTTGCCAACACTTTTTGTTTGCCAGCGGTACGAGCGGCATCTAATTTCTTTGCCAGCTCTGCATCTTCTACTGCAAGGATTTGCACAGCGAGCAGAGCGGCATTCACAGCACCATCAATGGCGACCGTGGCAACCGGCATACCCGAAGGCATTTGCACGGTGGAAAGCAGAGCATCCACACCGTCAAGATTAGAAGCACGCACCGGAATGCCGATGACCGGCAGGGTGGTACGAGCGGCAAAAGCACCAGCAAGATGTGCCGCTTTACCGGCGGCGGCAATGATAGCGCCAAAACCGTTTTCTCTGGCGGCAGCGGCAAAAGTGGCTGCCTCGTCGGGCGTGCGGTGTGCAGAGTATACATGTACCTCAGCGGGCACGCCAAACTCTTTGAGTGTCGTGATGGCTTTTTCCACTACGGGCAGGTCGCTGTCGCTTCCCATGATAACGGCAATTTTTTTCATAACTTTTCCTCCAAAAATGTATTGCGACAATAAAAAAAGACAGATTGCCGCCTTTGCGGTAATCTGCCCAGACGGTCGGCATGTTCATATTTCACACTCCACTTGTGTAAACTCACAAATTCCGTCAGTTATGTGAAATATTTACTTTCCTTAATTATTATATCACTCGCAAAGTATAGCAAAGTTTCTGTTTTTTGTCAATCTTTCAAGCCGTTTTTTCTTTACAATTTTATAATTTTCGGCATATGCACAAAAAGTATGAAAAATTGCTGTTTTATTTGTCGAAAAATGACATTTTCGACATTTTTGCCGCAATGTGAGAAAATGTGGTTTTTTGCATAAATTTATTTGTGTTTTGTTGTTTTTATCGTTGACAATGGTTGTCTTTTGTGGTAGAATGCATCTGTAGTATAAGATTTTTTAGAATGTAATCTGGGAAAGGAATGTGAAATACATGCCCAATTTCTATAGCCAAGAACTGCCGAAAAGTGCGAGAATACAGAAGCTGGTAGACCGCCTGTTTGACACCAAACCGGAGGTGAAAGCGGATCGTGCGATTTTGCTCACCGAGAGTTATCGCAAGACCGAAGGCAAGCCGATGATTACTCGTCGTGCGGAGGCTTTTGCGCATATTTTGAACAATTTGCCGATTGCTATTCGTCCCGATGAATTGGTGGTTGGTTGCGCAACGGTGAACCCTCGTGACTGTCAGGTTTTCCCTGAGTTTTCGTTCTCGTGGTTCGTGTCCGAATTGGACACCATTGCCACCAGAAGTGCTGACCCGTTTTTTGTGGCAGATGACACAAAAGAGACGTTGCGTGAGGTTGCGAAATACTGGGAAGGCAGAACCACCAGTGAACTGGCCTGGTCGTATATGAATGATGGCGCCAAAAAGGCGATTGAACACAATATTTTCACCGTCGGCAACTATTTTTATAATGGTGTAGGACACGTTTCGGTGGACTATGCCGAGGTGCTTGCCATCGGTTATGAAGGTATCATGAAAAAAGCACAAGACGCTTTAGCTGCTTTGCGTCAAGGGGATAGTGATTATGGTCGCCGTGCCGCTTTCTTGCGTGCGGTTATCACCTCTTGTGAGGCTGTTTGTGCGTATGCGGAACGCTATGCGCTGCTCGCTTTGGAGATGGCGCAGAAGGAAACTGACCCGCAACGCAAACTGGAGCTGGCTTTGATTGCCAGCAACTGCTCCAACGTCCCTCGCAAAGGTGCTTCTACCTTCCACGAGGCTTGTCAGGCTTTCTGGTTTGTGCAAATGTTGGTACAGATTGAGTCTAACGGTCACTCCATTTCTCCCGGTCGCTTTGACCAGTATATGTATCCTTATTATAAGAAGGATTTGGAAGCGGGCAAAATCACCCGTGAATATGCACAAGAATTGGTTGACTGCGTTTGGGTAAAACTTAACGAGCTCAATAAAGTGCGTGATGCGGCATCTGCTGAAGGCTTTGCCGGATACAGCATGTTCCAAAATCTGATTGCAGGTGGTCAGACCGCTGAAGGCGTGGATGCTACCAATGACTTGTCCTTTATGTGCATTACGGCATCTATGCACGTGATGTTACCGCAACCGTCTTTCTCGGTGCGTGTTTGGAATGGTACACCGCATGAATTCCTTATCCGTGCGGCTGAATTGACCCGTACAGGCATTGGTTTGCCGGCGTATTACAACGATGAGGTAATTGTACCCGCACTTGTCAGCCGTGGCTTGACCTTGGCGGATGCACGTGAATATAACATCATTGGTTGTGTCGAACCGCAAAAAGGTGGTAAGACGGACGGTTGGCACGATGCGGCATTCTTCAATATGTGTCGTCCTCTCGAATTGGTGTTCTCCAATGGTATGGACAACGGGGAACAGGTAAGTATCCAAACCGGTACGATTGCGGATTTTGATACTTTTGATAAGTTGTATGATGCGTATAAAGCACAGATGAGCTATATGATTGAGCAGATGGTGAATGCGGATAACAGCATTGACTATGCTCATGCAGAACGTTGCCCGTTGCCTTTCTTGTCTTCTATGGTGCAAGATTGCATCGGTAAGGGTAAATCCGTGCAAGAAGGCGGTGCCGTATACAATTTCACCGGCCCGCAAGGCTTTGGCATTGCCAACATGGCGGATGCATTACTGGCTATTCGCGCATTGGTATATGAGCAGAAGAAATATACCCTTGAGCAGTTTGCGCAGGCGTTGCGTGATAACTACGGCGAACCGATGTCCGATCTGCTCAGCCAGCAACTCACCACTCGTGTGGCAACCGAGTTGGCGGCAAAGGGTAAGTCTATCGGCAACAAAGAAATCGCTGAGATTTATGCGAAGATCAAACACAACGAGCTGCCTGCCGATCGCAAGAAGTTCTATGACCAAATGCGTGAGGATATTGATGCGTTGCCCAAGTTTGGCAATGACATCGTGGAAGTGGATATGTTTGCACGTGATGTTGCTTATACATATACAAAACCGCTTGAACAGTATAAGAACCCCAGAGGCGGTATGTTCCACGCGGGTCTGTATCCGGTTTCTGCAAACGTGCCGCTGGGTGCTCAGACGGGTGCGACTCCCGATGGCAGACTGGCAGGTACGCCTGTGGCGGATGGCGTTTCGCCTGTGGCAGGCAAAGATGTCAACGGTCCGACCGCTTCTTGTAACTCGGTTGCGAGACTGGATCATTTCATTGCTTCTAACGGAACGTTGTTCAACATGAAATTCCATCCCAGCGCACTGAAAGGTCGCAGTGGATTGGAAGGATTTGCCACCATGGTAGTGGGCTATTTTGCACAAAAAGGTATGCACGTGCAGTTCAATGTTGTCAGCCGTGAAACCTTAATTGAAGCGCAGAAAAACCCCGACCAATATCGCTCGCTGGTGGTGCGTGTGGCAGGTTACAGTG
The DNA here is from genome assembly GCA_045634325.1 of Acutalibacteraceae bacterium. GTDB lineage: Bacteria > Bacillota > Clostridia > Oscillospirales > Acutalibacteraceae > URNF01. The sequence continues at coordinate 57,590 of JAZRAA010000053.1, forward strand.
CATTGTTCACGACGTTGTCCCGTTCTTTGCAGGATGACATTATCAACCGTACCGAACAGGGCGGATTTTAAGGAAAAAATATGCAAGACTATATGAACACGCAGGGGAGAATTTTTGACATCCAAAAATTCTCGGTGCATGACGGTCCCGGCGTACGCACGATTGTGTTTTTGAAAGGTTGTGTGTTGCGTTGCAGATGGTGTTGCAACCCTGAATCACAGCATTACAAAATTGAAGAAATGGAACTGGGTGGCAAGAAAAGGACCATGGGTCGAGATGTCACCGTGCGTGAGGTGATGGATGAGGTCGTAAAAGACAGCGTCTATTATCGTACTTCGGGCGGCGGTCTCACTTTGTCGGGTGGCGAATGCCTTTGCCAACCGGAATTTGCGACGGCGCTGTTGCGTGCGGCACATGACTATGGTTTCACCACTGCCATTGAATCTACCGGTTGCGCTTCTGCTGATACCATTCGACAGTTGTTACCGCATCTGGATTATTACTTAATGGATATCAAACATATCGACGGTGCAAAACACAAAGCGTTCACAGGCAAGGACAATGCGCTGATTTTGGAAAATGCCCGTATGATTGCGAAAGAAGCCAAACATTTGACGGTGCGTGTGCCGGTTATTCCCACCTTCAACGATACACCGGAAGAAATTGCGGCCATTGCGGCGTTTGCAGCGGATATCAATCCGGGCGGAGAACTGCATTTGTTGCCGTATCACAAGTTTGGAACCGACAAATATAAAGGCCTCGGCAGAGAATATACCTTACCCGATATTGAGCCGCCGAGCAATGAAAAGATGGAACTGTTAAAACAGACGGCCGAGAAATTCGGTCTGCAAGTGAAGATAGGAGGTTAAAGCCGATGAATATGAATTTCGATATGCCGCTCACCGACGGAAAAGCGCGCATTATTCAGGAATTGGTTCCCGGTAAACAGATTACGCTGGCGCATGTGATTGCCAACCCTGACCCGATACTGTATACAAAACTCGGCTTGAACCCCGCGGGTGATTACAGCAGTACGGCCATTGGCATTATCACGGTGAGCCCCGCTGAAACAGCGATTATTTGCGGTGATATTGCCACCAAAGCTTCCGGTGCAGAACTGGGCTTTGTGGACAGATTCAGTGGTACGCTGATTGTCAACGGTACGGTGTCGCAGGTTACCGAAGCGGTTACTGCGGTGCTCGCATATGTGTCGGACGTGCTGGGCTTCACGGTTTGCCCGATAACCAAAACATGAGTAATAAAGTAATTTTTGTCGGTAGGTCGGGTGCAGGGAAGACCACGTTGACGCAAGCACTGCACGATGAGCCGATACATTATGTGAAAACGCAGGAAATCAAACGCGACCAGTTGATTTTCGACACCCCCGGTGAATACATACAAAGCCGCCATTTCGGTCACGCTATAGCGCTGTATGCGTATGAGAGTGATATTGTGTGCTTGTTGTTATCCGCTACCGAGCCGTATTCGTTATACAGCCCCGGTATTGTTTCGATGGCAAATCGCCCCGTAGTAGGCGTTGTGACACAAATCGATGCCCCTAATGCGAACGTAGAGCAGGCAAAAAGTTGGTTGGAACTGACCGGTTGTCAGAAGATTTTTTGCATTAGTTCGGTCACCGGAGAGGGGATTGAGGAACTGCGCGATTTCCTCACAAACTATGATACGCGCGATTTTTACGAAAAAAACAGTTTTTAACCCTAAAAACCACATTTTCCCATGTTGTTTTTAGCGAATCACAGAAAAAACCAATCAAAAAACAACAAAAACATCGATTTTTTAGAGATTTTTTGTTGACTTTTGTGGTTTTTTGTGATATGCTATATACATAAAGGTACAAAATTATAAAAATACATAAAAAGGAGCAAGAAACATGGTATCTGAGTACGAAATTAAAAAACAAATTTGCGAAATCGGTAAACGTATTTACGACAAGGGTATGGTCGCTTCCAACGACGGTAACATCTCCGTTAAGTTGAACGACAATGAATTCCTTTGCACCCCCACCGGCGTGAGCAAAGGCTTCATGACTCCCGAGTACATTTGTAAAGTGGACGCGGAAGGCAACGTGATCCAAGCGAACAAAGGCTTCCGTCCTTCTTCTGAAATCAAAATGCACATGCGTGTGTATAAGAATCGTCCTGACGTAAACTCGGTTGTGCATGCGCATCCGTTGTATGCGACCGGCTTTGCGATTGCAGGCATTCCGCTGACCCAGCCGATTATGCCGGAAGCGGTTATCGCTTTGGGTTGTGTGCCGATTGCTGAATACGGCACTCCTTCCACCAACGAAATCCCGGATGCAGTTGAGAAATATCTGCAATCCTTTGATGCGGTGTTGTTGGAAAACCATGGTGCGTTGACCTTCTCTGATTCCTTGTTGAGCGCTTATCATAAAATGGAATCCGTTGAGTTCTATGCTCGTTTGCTGTACATCTCCAAACAGCTCGGCGGTCCCAATGAGTTGTCTGAAGCACAGGTGCAACGCTTGTATGAAATCCGCAGACAGTTCGGTATGAAAGGTAAGCATCCCGCTGACCTGTGCCCGAACGCGAAAGAGGGCAAACCCAGCTGCCATGGCTGCGGCGGTAGCTGCAACGGCTCCTGCAACCATTCCTCCGGCGATGATCTGGTCGCTGAAATCACCAAAAAGGTGATGCAACAACTCGGCAAATAAGCCGCAAAGGAGTGCTTATTTTGAACCAGAACGATGTTGCAGGATTGGTGAAAACCATTATTGATAATCTGCCTGCTGACAGCGTTAAACTGGCGCAGGCGAATGCGTTGATTGACGCCGTGATGGGGAAAGCGGCGCAAATGGGCGTGAAAGCGGTTGTTGCGGTGGCAAACAAACACGCAAATCCCGTAGCGGTGCAGTGTACGGATGATTCTTACATTGCGAGTTACGATATTGCGATGAACAAAGCATATACCGTGACAGCATTGAAAATGCCCACAACCGATTTAAAGAAACTTGCCGCACCGGGCGGCTCGCTGTACGGCATTCAGTTCACAACTCCTTCCAAAATCGTGATTTTCGGCGGCGGTGTTCCGCTGTACGATAAGAACGGTAGATTGGTGGGTGGACTTGGTGTCAGCGGCGGCAGCGAGGAGCAGGACACTGCTCTGGCTGAGTTCGGTGGCAAATGGTTTACAGAACATCTATAATGCAGAAAGGAAGAATTTGAACTATGAACACTGCTGATATTGAAAAAATCGTAAAGCAGGTCATCGGTGAGATGCAGGGCAATGCCGTTGCTTCCGCTCCCGCGAAATCGGCGGGCGGTGCGGTTCCCAAAACTGCGCGTGTTGCGATGCTGACTGCTCTGGAAAAGTTTGAGCTCAAGGAATATCCCATTCCGGCGCTCGGCGACGATGACATTCTCGTAAAGGTGGAGGGCTGCGGCGTTTGCGGCACCGACGCTCACGAGTATAAGAGAGACCCGTTCGGCTTAATTCCGGTTGTGCTCGGTCACGAAGGCACCGGCGAAATCGTTGCCATGGGCAAAAACGTGAAGAAAGACAGTGCGGGTAAACCTCTCGCCATTGGCGATAAAGTTGTTACCTGTATGATTTTCAAAGATAACCCCGACATCACCATGTTCGACCTGAACAAACAGAATGTGGGTGGCGGCGACGTTATCGGTCTTGTGCCGGATGACGATGTACACTTCAACGGCTGGTTTGCGGATTACTTGGTTATCCGCGGCGGCTCTACCGTGTTCAACGTCAGCGACTTGAACCTCGATATGCGTATCCTGATCGAACCCGCTGCGGTTCTGATTCACGCTGTTGAGCGTGCCAAGACCACCGGTATCCTGCGTTTCAACAGTCGTGTGGCGGTGCAGGGTTGCGGTCCTATCGGTCTGTTGTGTATCGCTGTTCTGCGTACCATGGGTATTGAGAACATCGTTGCGATTGACGGCGAAGATAAGCGTCTGAACTTTGCTAAGGAAATGGGTGCTACCGCTGTGGTGAACTTCAAAAACCATAAAGGTATTGAAGAATTGACCAAAGGCGTGGAGAGTGCATTCGGCGGCTACTTGGCTGACTTTGCGTTCCAGTGCACCGGTTCTCCCATCGCGCATGCGAATATTTATAAATTCATTCGCAATGGCGGTGGCTTGTGCGAGCTCGGCTTCTTCGTGAACGGCGGCGACGCTTCCATCAACCCGCACTTTGATATCTGCTCCAAGGAAATTACTACGGTTGGTTCTTGGGTTTATACGCTGCGTGACTACGCAACCACCTTTGATTTCCTCAAACGTGCGAAGGGCATCGGCCTGCCGCTTGAGAAGTTGATTACACACCGTTATCCGCTTGATAAAATCAACGATGCATTGGAGACCAACCTCTCTATGCAGGGCTTGAAGATAGCGATTATTAATGAGTAAGGGTGATGCACATGGGAAAAGCAGTTGGCATCATTGAGGTTTACGGCTTGGCGGCAGCGTTTGTTGCTTGCGACGCAGGCTGTAAAGCCGCTAATGTAACGGTGGAAAACTTTGACAAGAACAAACCCGGTAATCCTGACCAGCTGGCGGTTCCGCTGATTGTGGCGGTGAAATTCCGCGGCAGTGTGTCGGCGGTGCAAGCGGCGATTGAAGCGGCGGAAGCGGCGGCAAACGGCGTTTCGGGTGTTGTTACTAAGCATATTATTCCGAATGTCGAAGACGGCACGGAAAAAATGCTCAAATTAAATGCGTTTGATAAAAATTAATTTATTAAAGTAATGGAGGAAAAGAAAATGGCTTTAGAAGCATTAGGTATGGTAGAAACCAGAGGTTTGGTTGCAGCAATTGAGGCTGCTGACGCAATGGTAAAATCCGCTGAGGTGGAACTCATCGGTACTGAGAAAATCGGCTCCGGCCTCGTGTCCGTTATGGTTCGCGGCGACGTTGGTGCTGTGAAAGCGGCTACTGAATCCGGTTCTGCTGCGGCTTCCAAACTGGGCGAGCTGGTGGCTGTGCATGTCATCCCCAGACCCCATGGTGATGTAGAGAAAATCTTACCGAAACTGTAATTGAGGAAGTTTTTTAAATGAAATCTTTAGGATTTGTAGAGGTTGAGAGTGTCGCGGCTGCCGTTGATTGCTTGGATATCATGTGTAAAGCGGCCAGCGTGGACCTCGTAACCTGGGAAAGAAAATTAGGCGGTCGTTTGGTGACCGTGGTTGTCGAAGGCCAACTTTCTGCTGTGAACGCGGCAGTGGCTGCTACCGACAGCGCGATTATCAAACCCTGCGCCAAAGCGGTGATTGCCAGTCCCCATAGTGAGACCGTGCGTATGGTATTGCTCAGCGCATCCCGCTTGAAAAAATAATATTGGCTTTGAAAGGTGAGTTGTATGGAAAATACAAGCAATGCTCCCAAGCAGAGCACAACCCCTCGCGCCAATAGCGGTGCGAAAAAAGCGACCCCCGCTAACAATAACAAACCGCCGGTAGCACCGGTGGCGAAGGAGGAAAAGAAAATGGCATTAGAAGCATTGGGCATGGTGGAAACCAGAGGCTTGGTGGCAGCAATTGAAGCCGCTGACGCAATGGTGAAAGCTGCGAATGTCGAACTCATCGGCACCGAGAAAATCGGTTCCGGCCTCGTGTCCGTCATGGTGCGCGGTGATGTGGGCGCTGTGAAAGCGGCTACTGAATCCGGTTCTGCTGCGGCTTCCAAACTCGGCGAGTTGGTGGCTGTGCACGTTATCCCGAGACCGCACGGCGATGTCGAAAAGATTTTGCCGAAACTGAAATAATCTGTCTTAAAGTTTTTACATTAGGAGGAAAAGAAAATGGCATTAGAAGCATTGGGTATGGTAGAAACCAGAGGTTTGGTTGCAGCTATCGAAGCTGCTGACGCAATGGTGAAAGCGGCGAATGTCGAACTCATCGGGACCGAAAAAATCGGTTCCGGCCTCGTGTCCGTCATGGTGCGCGGCGATGTCGGCGCTGTGAAATCCGCTACTGAATCCGGTTCTGCTGCGGCTTCCAAACTCGGCGAGTTGGTGGCTGTGCACGTTATCCCGAGACCGCACGGCGATGTCGAAAAGATTTTGCCGAAACTGAAATAAGCGGTATTTAGTTGTTATTTTCCGTCTTGAACGGTGAATTGATTTTGTATAGGAGGAAAAGAACATGGCTTTAGAAGCACTTGGAATGGTTGAAACCAGAGGCTTAGTTGCTGCAATTGAAGCGGCTGATGCTATGGTGAAAGCTGCCAATGTCGAACTCATCGGTACTGAGAAAATCGGTTCCGGCCTCGTGTCCGTTATGGTGCGCGGTGATGTGGGCGCTGTGAAAGCGGCTACTGAGTCCGGCTCTGCGGCTGCTTCCAAACTCGGCGAGTTGGTGGCTGTGCATGTCATCCCCAGACCCCATGGCGATGTGGAAAAAATCTTACCGAGCTTGAAATAAGATTTGAAGGATAGGCGGGTTTCGCATGCCGAAACCCGCAATCCTCCATCTTAAAAACAGAAAGGGCAATTGAAATGATAGTAGGAAAAGTTGTGGGCAGTGTTGTTGCCACACGCAAGAACGAGCGTTTGCTCGGCAGTAAGTTTATGATTGTAGAACCTATCGAAAATATGTCCGCACAAGGTCGCATTGTTGCTATTGATAACGTTGGTGCCGGTATTGGTGAAATTGTATTAGTAGCCAAAGGCAGCGCAGCCAGAATTGGTTGTGATTTGGAAAATGCACCGGTAGATGCCGCAATTGTCGGTATCGTTGATAATTCTATTGGATTGATGGACTGATAATATGGAAATGCAAAATTTGAAAAATATCCTGCAAACTGCCGGCGTTGTCGGTGCCGGTGGCGCAGGTTTTCCCAGTTATGCAAAACTGAATACAGATGCCGATACCATTATTCTGAATTGCGCAGAATGCGAACCGCTTTTGAAACTGCACCGTCAGGTGATGCAGGTGTACGCTTATGAAATCATGAGCGCAATGCAGGCGGTGTGTGAAGCGGTTGGAGCGCAGCGTGCGATTATCGCTATCAAACCGTCTTATAAAAAGGCGGTAGAAGCTATTAAAGCACAGCTTGGCGAATTTAAGAATATTTCTATTGGTTACTTGCCGGAGGTTTACCCTGCGGGCGATGAAGTCGTTACCATTTATGAAACGACGGGGCGGGTAGTTCCTCCCGGAAAATTGCCGATTTCGGTAGGCGTCACGGTATATAACGTGGAAACGATGCTGAATGCCTATCGTGCTATTCAGGATGGTAAAGGCGTTACCCATAAATACATCACGGTGACCGGTGAGGTAAAAAATCCCGTTACATTGTGCGTGCCGCTCGGCATCACGGTGGGCGAGGTGCTGAAAATGGCAGGTGGTACTACCATTTCGGAATACACGCTCATCAACGGCGGTCCTATGACCGGCGGCATCGTGACTGAAAGCGACGTTATCACCAAAACCAGTAATGCTATTTTGGTGATGCCCAATGACCAATACATTGTATTGAAACGTCGTTCTGATCCGCGCATTTCTTTGAAACGTGCGATGTCGGCATGTTGCCAGTGTGGTCTTTGCACCGATTTGTGTCCGCGTAATTTGTTGGGCCATCCGATTGAACCCAACCGTTTTATGCGTTCCCTTTCCACCGGCACAACCAGCGATACAGCGGTGTATGCTAATACATATTTCTGCAGTTCTTGTGGCTTGTGTGAGATGTATTCTTGCTTCCAGAACCTTTCGCCTCGTACCTTAATCGGTATGGTCAAAGGTCAGTTGCGCAAGGGCGGTGTTCCTGTACCGGAAGTGACGGCGACTGCTGTTAAATCCGAGCGCTCCGGCAGATATATTCTCAAATCTCGCTTGACTGCAAGATTGGGACTGACCAAATACAATTTCCCTGCCTTGTTGGATGAGCGTTCTTACGCACCCAAATCGGTGAAATTGTTGTTGTCACAGCATATCGGTGCTCCTGCCGTTCCGGTTGTAGAGCAAGGTGCTGTTGTGAAAGTCGGCGATATGGTAGCGGCACCCAAAGAGGGAGCACTTAGCGTGGCGATTCACAGTTCTATTGATGGTAAGGTCAAGAAAGTGACCGATATGTATATTATCATTGAGGCGAAATAATCCGACATGAGTTTTGAAGGGATGTAAGCAAATGGCAAAAGCAATTGGTATGGTGGAATTTATCACCGTTTCCGCCGGTATGACCGGCGCCGATACTATGATTAAAACCGCCGAGGTGGAAATCGTCGAAAGTGCGACGGTTTGCCCCGGTAAATACATTGTGATTATCACCGGCGAACTCAGTGCTGTGAAAGCATCGGTAGATGCGGCAAAAGGCCTCAATCCGCAAAAGGTGATAGACAGTTTCGTGTTGGGTAATCCCCACGATTCGATTTTCCCCGCAATCTATGGTGCAACCCCGCCGGAAGGTGTGGAGGCATTGGGTGTGATGGAAAGCTTCTCGGCAGCTACTGCAATTGTGGCAGCTGATGCGGCTGCTAAAACCGCATTGGTTGACCTGCTCGAACTTCGTTTGGCGCGCGGTATGTGCGGCAAATCGTATTTGTTGCTCACCGGCAGTGTTTCTGCTGTGACTGCGGCGATTGAACGTGCCGAGCAAGAAGCTTCTGATAGAGGCATGCTGCTCGACAGCTCGGTGATTGCCCGTCCGGACGATAGATTGTGGCAAAGTATCCTGTAAAGTGTTATAACTTTACACTTGGTTTAGTATCTTAACCATCGAAGAAAAGGGAGGGTTTTTTCAATTGTTAGCGATTGAACGCAGAAATGCAATTTTATCCAAACTTTCCGCAGAGGGTAAGGTGGTCGTGAGCGACCTTAGTAACGAATTCAACGTGACGGAAGAAACCATTCGGCGTGATTTGGAAAAGCTTGATCGCGACGGTTTGGCGCGCAAAACCTATGGTGGTGCTGTTAAAAATGAGAATTTTAACATCGACCTGCCGTTTCAGGTGAGAAAGCAGACTAACGTTGATGGAAAACGTATGATTGCCGATAAAATCGCGGAAATGATTCACGATGGCGATTACATTATGCTGGATTCCAGTACAACCGCATTGTATGTGGTGCAGAAGATTCAGACCTTAAAAAAAATCACGTTGATTACGAACTCAGTTGAGATTTTAATTGAGTTGTGTAACAAACCCGACTGGACGATTATTTCCACCGGCGGTGTTCTCAAAGAGGGCGGTTTGTCTTTGGTGGGGTATCAGGCGGAGAAAATGGTTTCCGGTTTCCACGTAGACCTTGCAGTTTGCTCTTGTAAAGGTCTTAACAAAGAGTTGATGGTTACTGATTCCAATGAACGTGATAGTGAGATTAAAAAAGCGTTCTTTGCGGCTGCAAACCGCAGAATTCTGGCGGTAGACAGTTCGAAATTTGATAAAACATCCTTTGTCAAGGTCTGCGATATCGGTAATGTGGATACGATTGTGACCGATGCTGACCCCGGTGCACAATGGCGTGAAAATATACAGAGCGTAGGTGCGCAGTTGGTTTATCCGGAATGATGATTGTTTCAACGGAAGGAAAGTAAGATGAAAATTTTAGTGGTGAATGCCGGTAGTTCTTCTTTGAAATATCAGTTGATTGATATGGAAAATGAGACTGTACTGGTAAAGGGTTTGTGCGAGTGTATCGGTACTGCCGGTAATATCACGCACACTGTGGCAGGGAAGACACCTTATAAAGCGGATTATCCCATGCCCACACATAAAGAGGCGATTGCGCTTGTGTTGTCTTTGTTGACAGATGAAGAACACGGTGTGATTGCTTCGGTAGACGAGATTGATGCTGTGGGTCATCGCGTGGCACATGGCGGCGAAAAATACAGAGCGTCTACGGTGATTGATGAGTCGGTGCTCAAATATCTGGAAGAGATTGTACCGATTAATCCGTTACATGGCCCTCCCGCTATTTCCGGCATCCGTGCTTGTTTGGAGCAAATGGCGGATAAAATGCAGGTAGCTGTATTTGACACTTCGTTTTATGCAGATATTGAAGATTTCCGATATATTTATCCGTTGCCGATGGAGTATTACGAGAAATATAAAATTCGTAAATACGGTTTCCACGGCACCTCGCATCGTTACGTTGCCGCTAAGGTAGCGCAGACGCTTGGTAAAGACATAAAAGATTTGAAGATTATTACCTGTCACTTGGGCAACGGTTCTTCGGTGACAGCGGTGAAAGACGGCATCGCTATTGACACTTCTATGGGCTTCACCCCGCAGGATGGTGTGGTGATGGGCACACGCTCGGGCGCGCTTGACCCGACCGTCATTACGTATATCATGAAGAATGACAATTTGACTGCTCAGCAGATGGATGCGATTTTGAACAAACAATCCGGTTTGCTTGGTATCAGCGGACTTTCCAATGATTTACGTGAAGTTAGTGAGGCTGCCAATAATGGCAACGAGAGAGCAATTTTAACTAAGAAAATGCTTGCTAACAGCGTTAAGAAACTTATCGGCACATACTTTGCGGAACTAAACGGCCTTGACGTATTGGTCTTCACCGCAGGTATCGGCGAAAATGATAAGTATATTCGCCAAATGATTTGTGCGGATATGGATGCGTTGGGCATTGCAATTGACGAAACCAAGAATATGACATCCAAAGGGGATGTCTTTGAAATTTCCGATGCTAATGCTGCTGTGCGGACTTTTGTTGTTGCTACCGATGAGGAGCTTATGATTGCCCGTGATACGGCTGCTTTGGCAGTGTAAAGTTTGGAGGCTTAACAGTATGGCTGCTATGACACAAATGGAAATCGAACAGATTGTGAAACGCGTAGTGGGCGCTTTGGGCGATACCGCCAAGGTTACCGAGTCTGCAGAAGTTGCCTATACGCCGACTTCTTATCAAGGTAGAAAGTATGTCGGTATTTACAGTGATATGAATGAAGCTATTGCTGCAGCGGACATTGCTTACAAAGCGGTGCGTAAGCTCAGCGTTGAGCAAAGAGAGAAGATTATCACCGTTATTCGTCAACTGACCCGTGAAGAGGCGCCCTTGATGGCATATATGGGTGTTGCGGAGACCGGCATGGGCAAGGTGGAACATAAACGTTTAAAGCATCTCCTCGTTGCCGATAAAACCCCCGGTACTGAAGATATCATCAGTGAAGCGAAAACCGGTGACCACGGTTTGACCTTAGTGGAAATGGCACCGTTTGGTGTGGTGGGTGCTATCACTCCCAGTACCAATCCGAGTGAAACGGTTATCTGTAACAGTATCGGTATGATTGCGGCAGGTAACGGCGTGGTCTTCAACCCGCACCCCGGTGCGATTTGCGTTTCCAATTATGCTGTTGACTTGGTGAACCGTGCCAGTAAAATGGCCGGCGGTCCTGAAATTTTGGTGGTGTCTATGGATAAACCCACCATGGAATCCGCTAAAATCATGCAAACACATCCGTTGGTACGTTTGTTGGTGTGCACCGGTGGCCCCGGTGTTGTGCGCTCGGTGCTGTCCTCCGGCAAAAAGGCGATTGGTGCCGGTGCCGGTAACCCGCCCGTTATCGTAGATGATACCGCTGATGTGGCAAAAGCCGCTAAACACATTATTGACGGTTGTACGTTTGATAACAACTTGCCTTGCATTGCCGAAAAAGAAGTGTTCGTTTTCAGCAATATCAAAGAACGCTTGTTGACTGAAATGCAGAAAAACGGCGCGTATTTGATTTCCGCTGCACAGGCTGATGCACTTGCGAAAGTGGTGTTGGTGGATGTCACCGATAAAGCGGGTAAAACCCGTAAAACCGTCAACCGTAAATGCGTTGGACGCGATGCAGATGTATTGCTTAATATGATTGGTGTGCAGGTGGGCAAAGATGTTCGTTGCATTATCTGTGAAACCGATGCTAACCATTTGTTTGTGCAAGAAGAATTGATGATGCCGATTTTGCCGATCGTATCGGTTGATACTATCGACGAAGCGATTACGCTTGCGGTACAAGCAGAACACGGCAACAGACATACTGCACATATGCATTCTAAAAACATTGATAATCTGTCCCGCTTTGCAGCGGCGGTAGAAACTACTATTTTCGTGAAAAATGCGCCGTCGTATGCCGGTATTGGCTTTGGCGGTGAGGGACATACCACCTTTACCATTGCCGGTCCTACCGGCGAAGGTATCACCTCGGCGAGAAGTTTCACCAGAAAACGCCGTTGTGTGATGGCGGATAGTTTCCGTATTATTTAAAAAGGAGAATTTCCATGGACATTAACATTTCTGCGGTTGCAGATGCAGTCATGAAGGCGTTGGATTTGGGTGTGGATGCTGAAAATACCATTCCTGTCGGTATTTCCAACCGTCATATCCATCTTTGCCGTGAAGATATTGACGTTTTGTTTGGAAAAGGATATCAATTAACGCCTTTTAAAGATTTGTCTCAACCCGGTCAATATGCTTGCAAAGAATTGCTGACCATTATCGGTCCTTCTTTGAAACCTATAGAAAATGTTCGTGTTTTGGGTCCTGAACGTCGTCGTTCCCAAGTGGAGATTTCCCGCACGGATTCTTTCACCTTAAAAGTCAAACCTCCGGTGAGAGAAAGTGGCAATATTGCAGGTTCTGCGCCGATTACTTTGATTGGTCCTAAAGGCGTTGTGACGTTGGACGAGGGTTGTATCATTGCTAACCGCCACATCCACATGGGCGTTGAAGACGGCAAGAAATTCGGTGTAAAAGACGGCGATTTTGTTACGATAGACGCATTGGGAGAAAGACGTACCCGTTTTTATGATGTGCAGGTGCGTGTGGATGAGAGTTTCTGTCTGGAAATGCATTTGGATACCGATGATGCTAATGCCGCAGGATTGAAAAACGGTAGCAGAGTACAAGTTGCAAAATAACAAAAAGGTGCTAGTATGAACAGATTTAAAATTCGTACTGAGGTACGGTTTAATCAAAATGCTTTGGATACCTTAACTGAATTTGATGGTAGATCGGCGGTAATTATCACCGACAAATTCATGGTGTCCTCCGGCATGATTCAAAAAATTCTAGATAAGATGACCGGCTATAAGAGCGTTGCGGTGTTTGACGAAGTCACGCCTGATCCTACTGTTTCGCTGATTGCCAAAGGCCTTGATTTTATTACGAAAAATCGTGGTGAAATTATTATTGCTTTGGGCGGCGGTTCTCCGATTGATGCTGCAAAAGCCATTGTGTTTATGGCATCGCAATCGGGCATGAGTGATTTAAAACTCATTGCAATTCCTACGACCAGTGGTACCGGTTCTGAGGTGACTAAATTTGCCGTTGTAACCGACGAGAAACAGAACTTGAAGTATCCGTTGGTTGATGAACGTATGTTGCCTGATTTGGCGATTTTGGATCCCGAATTGGTCATGTCTGCACCTGCGGGTATTACGGCGGATACCGGCATGGACGTGATTACCCATGCATTTGAGGCGTTGGTTTCGGTCAATGCCAACGATGCATCGGATGCTTTGGCTGAAAAAGCGGTTTTGCTTGCTTTCAAATATCTGCCGTATGCTTTTAAAAATGGCAGTGATGTGGAAGCACGTGAAAAAATGCATAGTGCGTCTTGCTTGGCGGGTATGGCGTTTAACGAGGTGGGTCTTGGTATCAACCACGGTATCGCACATGCTTTGGGTGCCAAATTTCATATTCCGCACGGCAGAGCCAATGCAATGTTGTTGCCGCACGTGATTCGTTTTAACTCCCATTTGCGCGCTTGTTTTGGTGCACAGCCGGTGGAAGCGGCGGTTCGCTATGCGGATATTTCCAGAAAATTAGGTTATCCGCACGATACGGTGCGTATCGCTGTTGAAAGCTTGATTGATGAAATCCGATATATGTTACGCCGTATGGAAATCCCTGCAACCCTTTGGGAAGCCGGCGTCAGCCGTGAGGATTTTTCGCGTGAAAAGGACAATATTATTAAGGCTGCTATTGCAGACCCTTGTACGTTATCTAATCCGCGTCAGGTTAATTATGAAAACATTGAGCAGCTTTTGATGAAGATTGCTCCTATGGATTAAAAAGCACACCCTCCCTTGATGTATATCACGGGAGGGTGTTTTGCATATAGAAGAATGTTTTTCTTGCGGGTACGCATATTCTTTTATAATTTCTCATACAATGCAATAGCCTTTTTAGGAGTTGATTGTATGAAGACGGAACAATGTGACAGAGCGATTTTGTTGGGCGAATATATTATTGAAACGGGCGCTACAGTACGTATGGCGGCAAAAAAGTTTCACATTTCGAAATCGACAGTACATAAGGATGTATCCGAGCGTTTGCGCAAGCTTAACCCGCAATTGCATAGTCAGGTGAGGGTAGTGTTGAATATTAATAAAGCGCAACGTCATATCCGTGGCGGTATTGCTACGCGAGAAAAATATCGTGCCGTGAGGCGATAAAAAGCGCTCCCGAACCTATTCGGGAGCGCTTTTTTATGTATGTGGTACGAAGTCATATATAGTATGCTTTCAATTTCTTAGATAATTGACATTCTTTTGTGTGGGTGATATACTATAAATAAGTATAGAAAAGTATAAAATGTTTATCAAACATAAAATTATGAAAAAATAAAGAGATAGCGAGGAGAAAAAATGTCAGTTTTTTCAGGAAAAACATTACTCATCACCGGTGGTACCGGTAGTTTCGGTAACGCGGTTCTCAATCGCTTTTTAAAAACCGATATTGGCGAAATTCGTGTATTTTCCAGAGATGAGAAAAAACAGGATGATATGCGTCATGAATTTCAATCCAAAATGCCGGAAGTGGCGGATAAAATCAAGTTTTTTATTGGCGATGTGCGTGATTTGGCAAGTGTGAAAAATGCGATGCATGGCGTGGATTATATTTTCCATGCAGCTGCTTTGAAGCAGGTGCCGTCTTGTGAATTTTTCCCTATCGAAGCGGTCAAAACCAATGTATTGGGCACGGAAAATGTGCTCACCGCCGCCATTGAGGCCGGTGTAAAAAATATTGTTTGCTTGTCCACCGATAAAGCGGCGTATCCTGTGAATGCTATGGGTACTTCCAAAGCGATGATGGAGAAGGTGATTGTGGCAAAAAGCCGCACCGTTTCTCCTGACAAGACCAAGATTTCCTGCACCCGCTATGGTAACGTAATGTGCTCGCGTGGTTCGGTTATTCCGCTGTGGATTGAACAGATTAAGGCGGGGTTGCCGATTACCATCACCGAGCCGAATATGACGCGTTTCATTATGTCTTTGGATGAGGCAGTGGATTTGGTATTGTTTGCATTTGAGAATGCTGTTTCCGGTGATATTTTTGTGCAGAAAGCCCCTGCGTGTACGATTGGTGTTTTGGCACAAGCGGTGAAAGAACTGTTCAAAGTGGAGCAGGATATCAAAATTATCGGTATCCGCCACGGTGAAAAGATGTATGAAACCTTGTTGACCAACGAGGAGTGTGCTCATGCGATTGATTTGGGTGATTTCTATCGTGTGCCGTGTGATACACGCGACCTGAATTATGATAACTATTTCAGCAACGGCAACGTGGACAGAAATCCGCTGACTGAGTTTGATTCCAACAACACGGACCTTCTCGATGTAGAGCAAGTAAAAGAAAAACTTTTGACATTGCAATACATCCGTGATGAGATTGCGGCATGGGAGACGGTGTAAAATGAAAGTACTTGTCACCGGTGCAAAAGGGTTTGTGGGACAAAATTTGTGTGCTGCTTTGCGGAATATCCGTGACGGCAAGGACAAAACTCATCCTGCCTGTGCCATTGAAGAAATTTTTGAGTTTGATGTGGATAGTAATACGGCCGATTTGGATACGTATTGTGGACAAGCGGATTTTGTGTTCAATCTTGCCGGTGTTAATCGTCCGCAGAACGTTCAAGAATTTATGGACGGTAATTTCGGCTTTGCGGATACGTTGTTAGCCTTGCTGAAAAAACACAATAACACCTGTCCGGTTATGATGAGTTCGTCTATACAGGCAGCTCTCGATAACGATTACGGCAAGAGTAAAAAAGCGGGGGAAGACCTGCTGTTTGCATATGGCGAAGAAATAGGTGCAAACGTGTTGATTTATCGTTTTCCGAACCTGTTTGGCAAGTGGTGCCGCCCCAATTACAATAGTGCTGTGGCAACGTTTTGTCACAATATTGCTAACGACCTTGCAATCACAGTCAACAATCGAGAGACGGTGTTGACGCTGGTATATATTGATGATTTGGTAGAGGAGATGTTGTCAGCTCTTGCGGGACAACCGACTCGTGATGGCGTGTTTTGTAAAGTGCCTTGTGAACATAAAGCGACACTTGGTGAAATCGTGGATTGGTTGTATACGTTTCATAACCAGCCGCAAACGTTAGTAATGCCGGAAATACCGAGCGGTTCTTTCCAAAAGAAATTGTATTCTACGTATCTTTCCTATCTGCCCGCTCAAAAGGCAAAATTCCCGCTCAAAATGAATGTGGATATGCGTGGCAGTTTCACTGAACTGCTCAAAACCGACAAGTGCGGACAGTTTAGCGTGAATATATCTAAACCCGGTATTACCAAAGGGGAACATTGGCATCATACTAAATGGGAATTTTTCATTGTGGTTGCCGGTAAAGGTTTGATTGAACAACGAAAAATTGGTTCAGATGAACGTTTGCAGTTTTTCGTTAGTGGCGAAAAAATCGAGGCGGTACAGATGTTGCCTGGTTATACACACAATATTATCAATCTTTCCGATGCGGAAGATTTGGTGACGGTGATGTGGGCGAATGAACAATTTGACCCGCAAAGACCGGACACTTTCTTCGAAAAAGTATAATTATCTAAAACGAGCAGTAAACCACTGCTCGTTTTTTGATTTTTTGATTACGCTTGGGAGAAACTATTGCATGAAGGTGTGATTTATTTTACACTGGATGCAATTTATTTTTGGGATGGATAAAAATGCGTAAGACAAAAATTGTTTGTACAATCGGACCTGCTTGCAGTGATGAAAAGACCTTGATTGCAATGTGTAAGGCAGGCATGAACGTTGCACGTTTGAATTTTTCGCACGGCACGCACGCGGACCACTTGGAACGCATCCGAATGATTAAGAAGGTGCGAGAGCAGTTACAAATTCCTTTGGCGATTTTGCTGGATACAAAGGGACCGGAATACCGTATTTCCACCTTTAAAGACGGCAGAATACAGTTGAAAGAAGGAGATACCTTTACGTTTACTACCGATGCAGTGGAGGGTACCAATGAGCGCGTGTCGGTGAGTTATGCAGGATTGGCGGCAGAGATGCAAGAGGGCGATACCATTCTTTTGAATAACGGGTTGTTGCATTTTTGTGTAAAAGAAGTGCGCGGCAATGATATTATCTGTCGGGTGGTAGTCGGCGGAGAACTGTCTAACCGCAAGAGCATGAGTTTTCCCGGCAAAGTACTAAAACAGGTATATTTGAGCGAACAGGATAAGCAGGACATTCTGTTTGGGATTCAAAACGATGTGGATTTTATTGCGTGCTCTTTTGTTTCGACCAAACAAGATTTAATGGATGTCAAAACCTTTCTCGGTGAACAGGGGGTTGATGACATTGAACTGATTGCCAAGATTGAAAATCAATCAGGTGTGGATAATATTGAAGAGATTTGTGAAGTTTGCTCCGGTATTATGATTGGTCGTGGTGATATGGGTGTGGAAATCCCATTTGCAGAGTTGCCCGCTATCCAGAAAAAACTGATTACTAAATGTCGTTTGCTCGGCAAGCGCGTGATTACCGCAACAGAAATGCTGGAATCCATGATATACAACGCGCGCCCCACCAGAGCGGAGATTTCCGACGTGGCAAATGCGGTGTATGATGGTACCAGTGCGGTGATGTTATCAGGGGAGACGGCTGCGGGGAAATATCCTGTTTTGACTGTGCAAACGATGGCAAATATTGCGGAAAACACAGAGAAAAACATTCATTATAATAAGCGGTTTCGCAATACGGAATTCCGTATCAAAAATATGGCAGATGCCATTTCTCACGCTTCTTGCGGTATGGCGATTGATATTGGTGCCAAGGCGATTGCGGTTTGCACGTTGTCGGGTATGACCGCTCGCATGGTTTCACGATTTCGTCCTACCGTAGACATTTTAGGACTGACTACCAATGAAAAAACATTTCGCAAACTGGCTTTGTCTTGGGGTGTGACACCCACTATATGCGAGGAATATACTTCAATGGACGTGCTGTTTTATAACGCTTTGAAAATAGCTAAACGGACTTTTTCTCTAAAAGAGAATGATTGTATTGTGATTACGGGCGGTATTACCAATGGAAAATCGGGTAATACAAACGTTATCAAGGTTGAAACTTTATAAAAAAGCAAGAGAGCGCATGCTCTCTTTTTTATTTTTAAAAGGGGACATGCACAAGATATCACACTTTTTTTTGTACATTTTTTCCACACAAAATATAGTGTGTCACTATTGACACACACTACAACATGTGGTAATATGAGTGTTGCTGAAATACAAGATATGGGCAAGAAGCCTTGAGATTAAAAGGAGTAAGAGGGCTATGAAAATTATTAAGAGAAACGGCTCGGAAGTGGTATTTGATATCACGAAAATCATTGCGGCTATCACAAAAGCGAATGATACTGTTGCTGAAAAAGATCGCATGACGCCGCAACAAATTCGTCGTATTGCGGAGAGCGTGGTGCTTTCTTGCGAGGAACTTGGTCGTTCTCCCGTTGTGGAAGAAGTACAAGATATGGTGGAACGGCACATCATGGCGCACGGTGCTTTTGAGGTTGCTAAATCGTATATTACATATCGTTATACGCGTGCCTTGGTGCGTCAATCCAACACAACCGATGACAAAATCTTGAGTTTGATTGAATGCAACAACGAAGAAGCCAAACAAGAAAACTCTAATAAGAACCCTGTTGTGAACTCTACTCAGCGCGACTATATGGCGGGAGAGGTGTCTCGTGACATCACCAATCGTATTTTGTTGCCGCAAGATATTGTGGAAGCTCATAACGAGGGTATCATCCATTTCCATGACAGCGATTATTTTGCACAGCATATGCACAACTGCGACTTGGTGAACTTGGAAGATATGCTGCAAAACGGAACGGTTATCACCGGTACGTTGATTGAACGCCCGCATAGTTTCTCCACCGCTTGTAATATTGCGACCCAGATTATTGCGCAGGTTGCGTCTAACCAATACGGCGGCCAGTCCATTTCATTGACCCATTTGGCGCCTTTTGTACAGGTGAGTCGTGAAAAAATCCGTCGGGATGTCATCGCGGAGAACGATGTCTTGGGCAGAACGTTGACCGAAAAAGAACTGACCGAAGTGGTGGAACGCCGTTTGCGCGAGGAAATTCGTCGCGGTGTACAGACCATTCAGTATCAGGTTGTCACGTTGCTCACCACCAACGGACAAGCGCCGTTTGTGACGGTGTTTATGTATCTCAATGAAGCTAAGAACGAGCAAGAAAAACGAGACTTGGCAATTATCATTGAGGAAACTTTGTTGCAACGTCATCGTGGCGTTAAGAACGAAAAAGGCGTGTGGGTTACCCCTGCGTTCCCGAAACTGATTTATGTGTTGGAAGAAGATAACATCACGGAGGATGCACCTTATTATTATCTGACCGAACTCGCGGCAAAATGTACTGCCAGACGTATGGTGCCGGACTATATCAGCGAGAAAAAGATGTTGGAATTGAAGGTGGACAAGAACGGCGACGGTCATTGCTATACTTGTATGGGCTGCCGCAGTTTCCTGACACCGTATGTCGATGAAAACGGCAATGCAAAATACTACGGCCGTTTCAATCAAGGCGTTGTCACCATCAATCTGCCGGACATTGCGTTGTCCTCCGGCGGCAATGTGGATAAATTCTGGAAATTATTTGATGAGCGTTTGGAATTGTGCCATCGTGCATTGATGTGCCGTCATGAGCGCTTGAAAGGTACTCTGTCGGATGCTGCGCCGATTTTGTGGCAACATGGTGCTTGTGCACGTCTGGAAAAAGGCGAGCCGATTGACAAATTGTTGTTTGGCGGCTATTCTACTATTTCTTTGGGTTATGCCGGCTTGTATGAATGTGTCAAATACATGACAGGTAAGAGTCATACCGATCCGTCTGCAACGCCGTTTGCGCTGGACGTGATGGAATACATGAACGCTGCTTGCCGTAAATGGAAAGCAGACCATAATATTGATTTCAGCCTTTACGGCACGCCGTTGGAATCCACCACCTATAAATTTGCGAAATGCCTGCAAAAACGTTTTGGCGTGGTGCCGGGCGTTAACGATAAGGGTTACATTACCAACAGCTATCATGTGCACGTAACCGAGGAAATTGATGCATTTGAAAAACTGCGTTTCGAAGCACAGTTCCAGCATCTGTCTCCCGGCGGCGCTATCCGCTATGTGGAAGTGGCCAACATGCAACATAATATTCCTGCTGTATTGCAGGTGATGAAATTCATCTATGATAACATCATCTATGCTGAGCTCAACACGAAATCCGACTATTGCCAAGAATGTGGTTTTGACGGTGAGATTGAGATTGTGGAAGCAGATGGTAAACTGATTTGGAAATGTCCCAATTGCGGCAACGACGACCAGGATAAGATGAATGTTGCACGCCGTACCTGTGGGTATATCGGCACCCAGTATTGGAACCAGGGTCGTACACAGGAAATCAAGGAACGTGTATTGCATCTGTAATCTGATGAACAAAAGGGGATACTATGCATTACGGAGAAATTAAGAATTGCGATATAGCCAATGGTGTCGGTGTGCGCGTATCCTTATTTGTTTCGGGATGTACCAATCATTGCGAGCACTGTTTTCAACCGCAGACATGGGATTTTCTGTATGGCAAGCCTTTCACGGAGGAAACGGCACAGCAATTGATGGATATGTTGAAACCTGATTATATTGATGGTTTGACCGTGTTGGGTGGCGAGCCGTTTGAGCCGCAAAACCAGATTGCACTGTTGCCGTTTTTACAGCGGGTGCGTGAAACGTATCCCAATAAGTCGATTTGGGCATTTTCGGGCTTTACTTGGGAAGAATTGTTGACACCTGACAGTCATCCTAATTGCGAAGCGACAAAACCGTTGCTTTCCTTGTTAGATGTGTTGGTGGACGGTAGGTATGTGGAAGCCAAACGCAACATTTCTTTGCGTTTCCGCGGTTCATCCAATCAACGTTTGATTGATGTCCCTGCGACTTTGAAAACCGGCAATATCGTGCTGTGGGATGTATAAAAGTAAGACCGCTCGTGTATAACACGAGCGGTCTTTTTTCAAATTGTAAACTTTTTGCCGTTGTTATTGACGGTGCGGGCTTTAATATGCTACTATTTTGTCGAAAAAGGGGAGGGATTTGCGTGCCGGACAAGCAGAGCAATTTTCGTCGTCGCCGTGCTGTAACAATTGGTTCGTTGCTTATCATAGCAGCACTGTTTTTGGCGTTGACTTGGATTTTATACCGACAATTGCAGCGCATCGGCTCTACCCCTGCCAATTTCAAAAGTTTTATTGAGTCTTTCGGCTTTGCGGGTGTTTTGGTTGCGCTCGGCATACAGATCATACAAGTTATCATCGCTCTTGTTCCCGGTGAACTGGTGGAAATTGGTTTGGGCAGTGCGTTTGGTGCAGTGCAAGGCACGTTGTTGTGTATGCTCGGTGTTGCGCTTGCTTCAACGGTGGTGTTTTTGGCGACAAAACGTTGGGGTGTACGGTTGGTGGAACTGTTTTTTTCGAGAGAAAAAATCGACGGTTTGTGGTTCATCAACAGCGAAAAGAAGCTAAAACGCACCGTGTTTTTATTGTTTTTCATCCCCGGTACCCCGAAGGATTTACTCACCTATTTCGTAGGGTTGACCCGCATGAACCTGTCGGATTTTCTTGCGATTTCATTGCTTGCACGTATTCCCTCGGTGGTGACCTCCACCATTGGCGGTAACCTTATCAGCGAACGGGAATATGTAGCGGCGGCAGTTTTATTTGCCGTTACGGGAGCAGTGAGCGTGTTGGGATTATTGCTATATGACCGCATAGTAAAATATAAGGCACAAAAACAAATAAAAGAATAGTAAAAACGGCATCGCAATGATGCTGTTTTTCATTTTTATGTTGTATTTTGTATGGGTATCTGTTATACTGTATAGTAAGTATAGTATTATCTAGGAGAATGTATATGCTGACTTGGCTGTTACAAAACAGAGGTAGCATTTCTTTTTTAGATTTGCTCATTATGTTCTTCAGTTACGCCGTGTTGCTGTTTATTATGATGCCGGTACACGAATTGGCACATGCGTGGGCGGCGCATCGGTTAGGTGACGACACTGCAAAATGGAATGGCAGACTGCGGCTTGACCCCATGCAACATCTTGACCCGATGGGTGCAGTGATGATTGCGTTGTTTGGTATCGGCTATGCACGTCCCGTGCCGATTAATCCGTATAATTTCAAAAACCCGAAGCGTGATATGGCGTTATCTGCACTGGCGGGACCTGTTTCCAATTTGTTGATGGCAGTGGCATCTGTTGGACTGTTTCGTGTTTGCTGTATTTTTGTGAAAGACTATTTGGTCTTACAATATCTGCAACTGGCATTGATACACGTATTTGCCGGTGTGAATATCAGCCTTGCGGTGTTTAATTTATTACCCATACCGCCTCTGGACGGCTCAAAGATTTTCGGTTTCTTTCTGCCGGATAGATGGGTGTTTATGATGGAACGATATAGCCGACAAATCAGTATGGTGTTGATGCTGTTACTGTTTACAGGCGTTTTGGATGTACCGCTTTCGTTTTTGCGACAGTTTTTCTTTACGATTATTGGCGGTATGTTTGGCTTTTAGAATTTTTTAGGGAGTAACGAGTAGATGGAGAAGATATCCTATCACTTGCCGGTCTTTGAAGGACCGCTTGATCTTTTGTTGTTTTTGATACAAAAGAACAAATTGAATATTTATGATATTCCCATCACCGAAATCTTGCGGCAATATCTGGATGCGATTGAACAGATGAAAGAACTGGATTTGGATATTGCCAGTGAATTTTTGGAAATGGCGGCACGTTTGGTACAGATAAAGTCTGCAATGCTGTTGCCCAAATATGAGGATGAAGCAGAAATTCTGCGTCAGGAACTCACAGGGCAGTTGATTGAATATAAACTGTGCCAAGAGGCTGCTCGTCGTATGGCAAGACAGTATATCGGCGGCGATTTGTTTATACGAGAACCCACCGAAATTGAACCCGACTTGACGTATAGACGGGTGCACCAGCCGGACGTGTTGGCGGAGGCATATTTATCCGCTGTAGGACGTGGTAAACGTCGCTTACCGCCGCCACCACAAACCTTCCATGGTATTGTGGCGCGTAAAATCGTATCGGTTTCCTCTAAAATTGTTCATGTCTTGCGTAGTTTGCGACACAGCAAAGCGGTGAGATATGATGCCTTTTTCGAGGATGCGGAAAGCAAATCGGATTTGGTGGCGACCTTCCTTGCGTTGCTTGAATTGATGAAAGCAAGACGCATCTGGGTGAGCGGCGAGGGTAAATCCCTGGAAGTGACCATGCAGGATAACAGCGAGGAAGCTTCGTTGCCCTTACATTCCGAATATGATGATGAGATAAAGGCGGAAAACGAAAATGGACATTAAACAATATAGAGCCGCAATTGAGGCGGTTGTGTTTGCTTATGGTGAGCCTGTGAGTGTATCCCGTTTAGCGCAAGTGCTCGAATTAGAAGAAGATGCCGTGGCACAGATTGCGGACGATTGGATGCAGGACGTGAACACCCGTGGTGGCGGTATTATGGCGGTGAAATTGGACAACCAGTATCAACTGTGCACCCGCAAAGAATATGCGGGATATGTCCGTACTGCGCTGGATATTCGTCGTAACGTGCCGCTGTCGCAAGCGGCAATGGAGGTGCTGGCAATTATTGCATATAACCAGCCGGTCACCAAAGCGTTTGTGGAACAGGTGCGTGGCGTGGATTGTGCCGCCGTATTGCAGGGCTTGCTCACCAAAGGATTGGTAGAAGAAAAAGGTCGTTTGGAATTGCCCGGCAGACCGCTTTTGTACGGTACGACCACCAACTTTTTGCGTAGTTTTTCTATCTCTGCGCTCAACCAGTTGCCGCCGTTGCCCAAGGATGAGCAGACGGTGCAAGACACCACTTTGGAAGAGGTTATTGCAGAGCAAGAAGCGCAGGAACATATTATGGTTGCTGCGGATAGTGAACAGGAAATCGCGGCAGAATAGAAGGTGACAGTCAATGGTAGCACTATACTGCATTGGTGGGCTGTTACTGTTGTTGGTTTTGGTACTCAGCTCACCGCTTTCGGTGCGGTGCTTTTATCGGGAAACGTTGCAGGTGACGTTGCGCGTGTGGGGTTTTCCCGTGCAATTTCTGCCACGCCCCAAAACTCAACAAACAACCGGTAAAGCCGCATCTGCCAAAACTGCGAAAAAACCGTCGCTTTTGACGCAATTGCGTGAGTCGTTTGAACAAGACGGCGTGGCGGCGACTTTGCAGTGGTTATCGCAATTGGCAGGTTTGCTGTCTAAAACCGTGGGAAAATTATTAGATGCAGTTTTGGTAAAAACATTGCGATTGGAAGTGCGGATTAGCGGGGAGGATGCATCGGCAGTAGCTGTGCATTACGGCGAGTTTTGTGCGGCATTTTATCCGTTATATGCGCTGGTTTCCACCCGTTTGGATATTCGCAAGCAACATATTGACCTGCGCCCCGATTTCGCACAGGAGGGCGCGGCGGTGTTGCTGGATGTAACGGCACGTATTTCGCTGTGGCGATTACTTTACGCGGCGCTGTATTGTGGATTTTCCTTTTTACGAATGACTTCAAAAATAGATATAAACGGTACAAAAAGAAAGGATGGTACAGACAATGGCAGAGAGCAATAATGTCAAAAATCTTTTTGGTGCTTCGGTAGAAAAAATTAAAGAAGTGGTGGACGCTAATACGGTTATCGGCGACCCGATTACAGCGGCGGACGGTACGATGGTTATTCCCGTATCTAAAGTTTCTTATGGCTTTGCTTCGGGTGGCAGTGACCTCCCTTCCAAACAAGCGCAGAGTTTGTTTGGCGGCGGTGGTGGAGCGGGTATCAATATTACCCCCATTGCTTTCTTGGTGATTTCCGCTACCGGTGTGCATTTGATACCTGTCACCTCTAAACCCGATAGTTTTGACCGTGCGATGAGTTTGGTGCCGGAATTGGTGGATAAAGTCAGCGGTTTAATTAACCGTAAAAAAGACGACGCCCGTGCGCAAGAGGCAAAGATTGAAATAGAATCTCAGCTGGGTTGATAAAAGTAATGTGAAACCGCCTACCCGCATACACTGTATACGATTGATGGTACGGGTAGGTGGTTTTTGTGTATAAAAAAGTAATATGCGGCATGTTGTGTGTTCTGCTTTTTTGTATATCAGTGCGAGCGGAAGAAATTCCTCTGTCATCGACATCGGCGGTTGTGATGGAAGCGGAAAGTGGCGAGGTACTGTACGCCAAAGATGCGCACACGGCGCGTCCGATGGCGAGTACAACCAAACTGATGACCGCTTTATTGGCGGTGGAACAGTTGCCGCTGGATACCGAAATCACCGTTACATCCGAAGCGGTGGCGGTGGAGGGTTCAGCGCTCGGTTTGCAAGCGGGGGATACGATTTCGTTGTCTGATTTGCTTACGGGGTTGTTGCTGGAATCCGGTAACGATGCCGCAAATGTCACCGCACAGGCGGTGGCGGGTGATTTGCCTGCTTTCGCCTCTTTAATGAATGCTAAAGCAGCGACGTTGGGTATGCATGACAGTGGCTTTGTGACACCTTCCGGCTTGGATGCAGAGGGCCATGCGGCATCTGCTCATGATATGGCGCTATTAGGTTGTGCTGTTCTTAAAAACCCCTTTTTGAGAGAAATTTGTGCTACAAAAAGCACGAAAATCTTTTTTGGTAATCCTAAACGTGAGGTTTGGGTGAGCAATCACAATCGATTGCTAAAACTGTCAGAGGATTGCATCGGCTTGAAAACAGGGTTTACCAAAAAATCCGGTCGTTGTTTGGTGTCGGCTGCACAGAAAGATGGTGTCACCATTGTAGCCGCAACCCTTAATGGCGGGGATTATTGGAATGACCATTTGAAATTGTATACATATGCGTTTTCGCAGTTGGAGCGGGTGCAGTTGTCAGCACCCACGCTGCAACCGCTTGCAGTCGCAGGGGGAGAGACGGCGTGCGTAGAATTGACCACCGCACAACCTGGGGCTGTTACACTCAAAAAAAGTGATAGTGATATGGCGCACTTGACCGTGCAGTTACCTTCGTTTGTATGGGCGCCGATTAAAGAAGGGGATACGGTAGGCACGGTGACCTACTATTATGGAACGGATAAAACCGAGGTGTTGCCTATCACGGCAACCCGGTCGATAGCAGCGCGCCCGCGTGCATCACTGCATAGTCGTTTTTTTAAGAATTTAAAAGAAATCGTATGGATGTTTTTTAAATAAAGGAGTACAAGGATGGCAAAGGTAAGATTACAAAAATTGCTTTCTGAACGGGGCGTTGCTTCTCGGCGGAAAGCGGAAGAATTGATTGAAGCCGGCAAAGTGAAGGTCAACGGACACGTTGCGCAACTCGGTGATAAAGCAGATGAACGCAAGGATATCATCACGGTGCACGGCAAGAAAATTGACCCGCCGCAGATGTCTGTGTATATTATGTTGCATAAACCGCGTGGCTTCATTACTACCCTCAAAGATGAAAAAGAGCGCAAATGCGTGGAAGAACTGGTGCGTGGCGTGGGTGTGCGTGTATTCCCGGTTGGTAGATTGGATAAAGATTCCGAGGGTATGTTGTTACTTACCAATGATGGTGATTTTGCTAATGCTGTTATCCATCCCTCGTCGCACGTACCCAAACGCTATCGTGTAACGGTGCGCGCAGAGGTAACGGATCAATTGTTGCAACCGATGCGTGATGGAATGAAGTTGGATGATATGAAAACAGCACCGGCCGATGTAGTGATTGTTTCGGCAGAAAAAGGCCGCAGTGTGCTGGAAATTGTGTTGTATGAAGGCAAAAACCGTGAAATTCGCAGAATGTGCGAGCAGTTAGGGTTAGAGGTGATGCGCTTGCGTCGTACCGCTATCGGTTCTGTGAAGCTCGGTATGTTGCCTACGGGAAAATGGCGTCATCTGCAACCTAAAGAGGTGCGTGCGCTGGTGATGGCGACCGGCAGGCCGGAGAAAATTGCCGCGGATTATATCAAGAACGGAAAGGTGGATACCCGTGATTACCATTCTGCCCGCAGATGAGGCGTTTTACAAAGCACATAATATTACCGACCCGCAGATGCGTGCGATGGTGATTGCAGGCAGTGAAACGATTTCGGGGTATATTCTTTTCGCGCTTGGTGAAACCGAAATGGAATTATTAACGCTGGAAACAGAGGATTTTGTGTTGCAGGAGGGGCTGGTGCGCGCTGCTCTCAATTATGGCTTTCGCCGTGACAAAGAAACCGCTTTTAGCGTAAATCCCGATATGGATGCCGTCTTACGGTTTCTGCGGTTTGACGATACAGGGGACAGAAAAGAAGTTTCTCTCGGTGAGTTTTTCAGCCGCGGTTGTAAATGTTGCAATAAACAATAAATAAAAGGGCGTATATACGCCCTTTTTTAATTTATAGGTTTATAAGTTTTTATATCGAAAATGCTTGACAAAACAACATGATTGGGGTATTATAATTTTCGGTTTAGAAAATATAATATGGGCTCGTAGCTCAGCTGGGAGAGCGCACGGTTCGCATCCGTGAGGTTCGAGGGTTCGATCCCCTTCGGGTCCACCAAAAGCAAAAGAAGCACCTTTATGGTGCTTCTTTTGCTTTTCGTCGTATTTCAAGTGAGAAACCATTGCGTTCCTTTTTAGGTTCATAAAATAACAACTATGCAGTAATAAAAAACCCGACTGAAATTTTTCAGTCGGGTTTAATATTTTACTTTTCGCCTAAAGCACGTTCTAACCAAATGCTACCGACGTCCATTGCGTTATACAAACCGTTTTTCTCGCTTTTTTTGAGGATACGGTCTGCCATGTTGAGTTCCTCGTTGGTGGACCACAGTTGTAATTGAATTTTATCGGCAATGGTCATATCGCCAACCTGTTTTGTGGTGAGAATTTGCATCATCACGACACATTCATCGGCGAGGCTGCCGTAGTAGATGGTATTTCCGGAACGCACTAACGGATGTCCTTTATACATCAGGAACGCATTTTTTCCTTCTGCCATGTGAAAACCTCCTATCAGTTATTCAAATAGGAACGCACCAATTCACGCATCAATTCGTCGCGGTCTACCTTGCGGATTAAAGAACGCGCGTTGTTGTGGGTGGTGATATAGGTGGGGTCTTCCGACAGCAGATAACCGACAATCTGGTTAATAGGATTATATCCTTTTTCACGCAGTGCATCATACACCAGTGTCAAGACGGTTTTCATCTCCAACTCTTTGTTATCGCTCAGCGAAAAAGTCATCGTTTTATCCAACATGGGGAAATCCCTCCTTGTCCATATATCGAATACCGACATAGTATAACATATTTTATGTGAAAATGCAAGAGATTATGAACGAAGAATACAGCCTTTTTCGTTCAAATTACGGAAAATCTTATCAAACAGCGGTGCAATTTGTTCGTCCGAGAGCGTTCCCTCGTTGGAACGGAATGCGAGACTGAACGCAACACTCTTTTTGCCTGCTTCAATTTGTGCGCCTTGATAGACGTCAAACAGTTTGACTTCTTCTAACAATTTTCCGCCTGCTTTGCGGATAACCGTTTCAATTTCCGCAACCGGCAACTGTGCATCGCAAAGCAACGCTAAATCGCGTTGCACAGCGGGGAAGCGAGGCAATGCTTTATACAGTATCGGTGCTTTTTCGTAGCCATACAATACGTCCAAGCGTACCTCGGCGAGATACACGCGGGTGCCAAGGTTATAGTTCTCTGCAACATCGGGATGTACTTCACCGAACACTGCGACAGACTGATTATCCACCATAGCAGATGCTTGTCTGCCCGGATGCAGATACGGTTCATTCGAAACGACATAATCGGCTTTCACGCCAAAGATAGCAAGTGTTTTCTCGATGATGCCTTTCATGGTGAAGAAATCTTCTTTTTCGCCGTACATACCGATGCAAAGCGTGGGAATTTCTGCGGGTTGCTCGGTCACGGGCAGTTGTTTTGCTTTGAAAATCTTGTTGAGTTCAAAGAAACGTGCATCGGTGATTTTACGGTTATAGTTGGTGGACAGCACCGTTAGCATACTGGTGGCTAATTGGGTGCGCATGGTGGAATATTCTTCGCCCAGCGGGTTGAGTAAAGTGACTACCTCGCGGCGCGGGTCATCTTGCGCAAGATTTAAGGTGTTGACAGCTTTTCCGCTGATGAAGGAATAGGTCGTAATTTCATACATTCCATTCGCAACCAACAGTTTTTTGATTTTATCACCTTTAATGCGTTCGGGTAATTTTCTGCCGCGCACCACTTCGCCGCGCATAGGGGTGCCGATAATATGGTCATAGCCGTAAATACGCATGACTTCTTCCGCTAAATCGGCACGACCCTCAATATCTTCACGGAAAGAGGGAATGTTGCAGGTAAGAACATTGTCGCTGTCTAAAGTGGTTTCAATGTGCAGGCTGTTGAGAATATCCACCATCGTTTCGAACGGGATTTCAACGCCCAACAGGTTGTTAATGCTTTGCGCCGCTACTTTGATTGTGCGGGGAGCGGGCAGACCGTCGTGCAGGTCAATTACGCCGTCGATAATGTCGCCGGCATCCAATTCGTCAATCAATTGTAAAGCGCGTTCCATGGCAAAAGACGCACCCATAATATCCAAACCGCGTTCAAAACGACCGCTCGATTCGGTGCGGATACCTAAAGTGCGAGAGGTACGGCGTACACTGTCGCGGCGGAATTTCGCACTTTCAAAGAACAACGTAGTGGTGTCCTCTTCAATCTCGCTGTGCTCGCCACCCATGATACCGGCAATGCAGGAAGGTGCGTTTTTGTCTGCGATTACCAGCATATCCTCTGTCAAGGTGTGTGCCTTGCCATCTAAAGTAGTGATGGTTTCGCCCGCGTTTGCGCGGCGCACGTGAATTTCGGGTCCTGCCACATGGCGCATATCAAATGCGTGCATCGGTTGGCCGGTTTCCAACATAACGAAGTTGGTAATATCGACAATGTTGTTAATCGGACGCATTCCCGCAGCTTTCAAACACTGCTTCATCCAATCGGGAGAAGGAGCAATGCGCAGGTTTTTGACCACTCTGCCCATATAGCGCGGGCACAGGTCGCTGTCGTGCACGGTGACCGAAATTTCATCGTGAATGTTACCGCCCGTGGTTTTATAGGTCGGCACGGGCGCATTAAAAGGTTTGCTAAGTACCACGGCGATTTCACGTGCCACGCCTAACACGCTTTGGCAGTCAGGACGGTTGGCGGTGATTTTAAAGTCGATAATAATGTCATTGAGATGTAAGACTTCACGCATATCGGTGCCCACGGGGTATTTGTCATCCATGATGAGAATACCGTACACCTCAGCACCCGGATAATCGCTGTCCTTGATGCACAGCTCTTCGCCGGAACACAGCATGCCGTTGGAGGGGACACCGCGCAATTTGCCTTTTTTGATGTGCATGCCGTTGGGTAACAGCGAATCATGCAGGCAAGCGGGCACGTATGCGCCTTCGAATACGTTGTCAGCACCGGTTACAATTTGTACGGGTTCGTCTGCACCGATGTCAATCTGACAGATTTGCAGTTTGTCGGCATCGGGGTGTTTTTCCAATTTCACGATACGACCGACAACCACATTGCGCATGGTTTCGGAAAGGTCGGTGATGCTTTCCACTTCAAAGCCGCTCATAACCATACGGTCGCACAGCTCGTTTACCGGTACATCAATATCTACGTAAGTTTTCAGCCAGTTTAAAGAAATTAACATAATGGTGTACCTCCTTTTTTATTTATCGAACTGCTGCAAGAAACGTTGGTCGTTTTCAAAGAGCAGGCGAATATCACTGATTTTATAGCGGGTGGTGGTCAAGCGGTCAAGACCGATGCCGAAAGCGAAACCGGAGTATTCTTCGGGGTCAATACCGCAACTTTGCAGAACGCGCGGATGCACCATACCGGCACCGAGAATTTCAATCCAGCCGCTGCCTTTACATACGCGGCAACCTTTACCGCCGCATTCCGAACAAGAAACGTCCACTTCGACGCTCGGTTCGGTGAAGGGGAAGAAAGAGGGACGGAATTTCACTTTGGTGTCAGGACCGTAGATTTCGTGCGCAAACTGTTCCAAAACGCCTTTCAAGTCGCACATGGTAATGCCTTTGTCAACCACCAGGCCTTCGATTTGATGGAAGACGGGGGAGTGGGTAGCATCCACTTCGTCAGCGCGGAATACGCGGCCGGGGCAGATAATGCGAATAGGCGGTGTGCGTTGTTCCATGGTGCGAATTTGTGCTGCGGAAGTTTGGGTGCGCAGCAACAGATTTTCCGCCAAATAGAACGTATCTTGCATATCGCGAGCAGGATGGTCTTGCGGCACGTTGAGTGCTTCGAAGTTATAATGGTCGGTTTCCACTTCGGGACCGTCCACCACGTCGAAGCCCATCGATTGGAAAATGTCAATCATGTCGTTAAGTACAACGTTGAGCGGATGCAGACCGCCGACGGTGTGTACCGTACCGGGCATGGTAATATCCAGTTTTTCGTTTTCTAATTTTTCGGCTTGCAGAGCCTTTTGAATGGCATCTGCCTTTTCGGTCAATGCGTTTTCTAAATCGGCACGCAGTTGATTGACCAGCTGACCCATTTTCGGGCGTTCCTCTGCGGACAGAGCGCCCATACCGCGCAAAATTTCGGTCAGAGAACCTTTTTTACCCATATAGCGCACACGAAAATCCTCTAACTCTTTTGGCGTGTGCAAATTGGTCAGTTCTTCTAACGCTTGAATACGCAGTGCTTCCAGTTTTTCTTTCATATCAAAACCATCCTTTCGTTTTGTGGTGAATTGGACATAAAAAAAGCCCTCGTCCACAAAGGGACGAAGACGAACTCCGCGGTACCACCCTGATTTTTGCAAAAGCAAACACTTTTGTGACCGATAACGGTGTCAGCCGTCCAAGCCTACAAGACAAATGCCGTTCAGCCCGCCGCTCCGAAGTGAACTTCAATACGATTGTTCTTTAACCGCTTTCAGCCAAGGCAGTTTTCTCTGTGAAAGAACGCAGGTATCTACTCTCTTCCTCAACGCGTTTAGATGAGTATACCACCTTTTTAAAATTATTGCAAGGGTTTTTGCTTAATTAAGCGTATTAAGTTTCATTGTTCCATAAGATTTTCGGGAAAAAGTCTTGACAAATGTACCTTTTGTGATAGAATGTAGTAGTTCCTGATTTGTGAAGGGACACTATATGGGCCTTTAGCTCAGTTGGTTAGAGCCCCCGGCTCATAACCGGTTGGTCCCGGGTTCGAGTCCCTGAAGGCCCACCAGTGAACAACGGCGAAAACGCCGTATATATATTGATATAGGGGTATAGCTCAGTTGGTAGAGCAGCGGTCTCCAAAACCCCGTGTCGTGGGTTCGAATCCTACTGCCCCTGCCAAAAATAAGACAGTCCTTGGACTGTCTTATTTTTTATCCATTGCGAAAGCAATGGTATATCATCACGCGTTAGCGTGTACATCATCAAGGGCGGCATTATGCCACCCTTGTAGTTCATCACACCGAAGGTGTGCATTAAAAGTCGCTTTCGCAATGATGATATACAAAACTTCGTTTTGATGATATGCAATTTCTGCGGAATTGATGATATACACGGCTTCGCCGTGATTAAATATATATCCTAGAAAATCAAACACACTTATATTTTCTACGCTCCGTTGATTTTTTGTTGCTAATTTATCGGTGTACGCAGTATAATTAATTTGTTATTATATAGTTACGGTACCGGAATATTTAGCGAGGTGATTCTAATGACAATAGGTCAAACGATAAGACTTTATAGAAAAGAAAAAAACTTTACTCAAAGTGAGCTGGCAGAACTTATTGGTGTTTCTACACAAGCAATTTCAAAATGGGAAACAGATTCGGGAATGCCTGATATTTCACAAATCGTTCCTCTTGCACGTGTTTTAGAAATTTCAACCGACAAGCTTTTGGGACATACCGACTCAGCTTTTGAAAAAGAAGTATCGGAAATTCGTCAAAAATTCGGTGGAATCAACTTTATAAGCGATTTGAATTATGCTGAAGAGTTATATTTTCTTAGTTCTAAATTCTTCAACAAACATCCCGATGTTTCAGATATTGCCGTTGTTGCCTTGGAAACATATATCGAGTTGTTTGCCAAAGGCAAAATAGTCATATCAAAAACCGAATTTTTGGAAGAATGTGAACGCTATGGTAACAGTATTTTTAGATACGAAACAGTGGCAGACCGTATTTATAAAACACATTATTTGATGTCAAGAGCTTATGATTTATGTGGTGACAACAAGAAATCGGAAAGTTATTTGCAAAATCTACCGTATGTTTTTGGCTTTAGGGATTATTGGGAAGCAGAAATTGCTTTTGCTGACGGTAAGAATGATATAGCTCTTGAGAAAGCCAAAAAGAGTTTTGCTCAAATGGCTCGTTTTACTTCTCGTTGCATAAGACTTGCAGGCAGGGTCGTTCGTGCAGAAGGCGGCCCCGATGCAGATAAAATTAGTCTTGAACTGGATGAGTATATGTTGAGACTTATAAATGCATTTTTATCCGGTGGAGACTATTTACCTCATCGACAAATCTTTCAAAAAACCTGCCTTTTACCCGGATTGGTTTCTCAAAACATTAAAATGGGTAACCTTGATAGAGCTAAAGAGCATATGTCGGAATTATTAAAAACGCGTGATGAGTTTTTTGCGTGTGTAGAAGATCCAAGCGATAAGCATTGCCTAATGTTTATTGAGGGTGACCTTGATGGCTCTTGGAATACTACAAAGGAAAAAATAAATGAACGAGTATCAAATGCAGAAAAGGCGTTAAAAGAAATGTGATTTTTATTTACGAGGGTTCGAATCCCTCCACATAATTGAACAAAAATATCTTTTTTGTAGTCGCTTGACAAAGCAAAAAGCACACCATCTGGTGTGCTTTTTGTTTTGTTGTAAAAGGCAGTAGGATTCGAACGCCGAAGCTTGTCGATTTTTACTTTTTCACTTTTCACTATTCACTTTTCACTATTCTCCCTGTCTGCCAACAGAAACAGTCTGAAAATTTTCAATATTACTGGGCTTTTGAGGCTTTTTTGAAATCTTAATATCAAAATCCAGAAATACGGCAAAATATCGTTAAGTTTACAAAGAAAAATACCGCTGTCGTAACTGAGAAAGCTAAGAGAATCATAGAAGGGAATATTTTAGTATCAAGAGACAGTTGGGCTTGTTAACTAATCAAGATGAACCTGGCAAATTGATGTACATTGTACATTCATTTGTCAGGTTTTTATTTTTTTCTTTTAACCCTGACAGTAATTGTCAGGGTTAAGTTTTAAACTATGTGCAAGAAAGGAGGGAATATGAATGGGAACTGCCGAACGAAGGATAGAAATAATGCGTATCTTATGCCGGCGAAGACACGAGACAATTTTAAATTTAGCAAAAGAGTTCGGCGTTTCCACAAGAACAATCTTGAGAGATATAGAAGCACTTAGTGTTACAGAACCTATATTTACTCAGTGCGGGAGATATGGTGGCGGTGTTTATGTGACAGATGATTATTCAATAAACAGAATGTATATGACTGAAAAAGAGTTGTCATTATTACATAAACTGTCTAAATATGCAGATAAAAAAGTTGCATGTGAATTGAACGCTGAAGAAAACGAATTATTGAAGTCCATTATCTCGCAGTATACAAAATC
This sequence comes from Acutalibacteraceae bacterium, assembly GCA_045634325.1. Classification (GTDB taxonomy): domain Bacteria; phylum Bacillota; class Clostridia; order Oscillospirales; family Acutalibacteraceae; genus URNF01. The sequence continues at coordinate 92,590 of JAZRAA010000053.1, forward strand.
AAAAAAATGAAAGGAAAATTAGTATGAGACAAAAGGAAAAAGAATTATTTAAAAGTTTATGTAGCTTTAAGGAGGACGTTTTTGATGAGAGTTTACTTGATGCAGCCACACCTACGGTTTTAGGGCACTTGTTCTTTAATCGTATGCAGGCCATAGCATATGGAACCCTTAAGAAGCACGGGTTAATAGGAAAGGTTAATCGTGAGTTTAGAAATTCACTTAAGGGTGCCTATAATCAAAACCTTGAAAAGAATAATAGCTTCTTTCGAGGTGTTCAACAGGTGGAGGAAGCACTTTCCGAGTGTGATTGTAAATACGCAATGTTAAAAGGTGCTTACTTGTGCAAAGCATATCCCGAGGGATATAGAACATCAAATGATATTGACTTGCTGGTACATCCGAAGGATGTTACAGAGGTAGGAAACGCATTGCTTGTTGCCGGATTTAAACAGGGAAATGTTCGTAACGGTAAATTTGAACCGGCCACACGCAAGGAAATTATTGAATCGAAAATGATGCGCGGAGAAACCGTACCGTATATTAAGGAGATTAATTTTCCGGGAATGCAGTTCTTAGAAGTTGATATTAATTTCTCTTTGGATTACAAACCGGGAGACACTAAGCTTCTCGATGAGATGATGAATAACAGCCTTTTTGTTAAGGTGGGAGATCTAAAGGTTCACACTTTAAGAGCAGATGATTTCTTTGTTCACTTGTGTAGCCACCTCTATAAAGAAGCAACAACACTACCGTGGGTTGAAATGATGCGTGATATGACATTGTACAAATATTGCGATATTTATATGCTTCTTAATGATGCAGATAAAGAACAAATAGATTTTCTGTTTGAAAGAGCGATGAAACTGGGTATGGAAAAAGTGTGTGCCTTTGCAGTGCTTCAAACAGCGGAATTGTTTAATTTTAGGAACTTATATGCTGTAGATGTTGCGACAAAAGCATTGGAGGATGATATCGATTTCATTCACGTCATCTTTTCGCCAAAGGATAAGCAGGAATTAATCTTTACGCAACGCAATATTCTTGAACGCTTTTTCGCTGATAACAGAAAGGTGCTTTTAAAGGAGGTGAATCACAGTGGAGACTTTAAAAATGAGGCCTAATACTACATCGGGTTTTTTGTTTACATTTTGTGGCCTCGATGGATGTGGTAAAACTACCATGTTAACGCGCTTAGAAGAGGAATTGGGAAATAAACATAAAATTTTTACGACGAAACAGCCTACTAACGCTGTGCGTGAATCGGATATTTTCAGGGCTTATATGGATAACCCGAATCATGATGCTTACGATTATAGGAGTTTGTCGCTTCTGGCGGCGAGCGATCGTCTGCAGCATGTTAACAAAGTTGTGCAACCGCAAATGGCAGAAGGTAAGATTGTAATCAGTGACAGGTATTTTTATTCTTGTTTGGCAAATCTTCGTGCTCGTGGGTTTGAGGATGATAAGTGGATTTATGAGATTGCTGAGTCGGTAGTGAAACCCGATGTTGCTTTCTTTTTTGATGTGCCGGTTGAAACAGCCGTAAAGCGTGTTCGCAGTAGAATTGAGGAAAAAGATAGATATATTGATATGGAACTTCAGCATAAATTGCGCAATGAATATATTGAAATTTGCAAAGCAAATAATGGAGTATTGATATCGACCGAGATGTCGATTGAGGAATGCTACTCCGTTGTAAGAAAAGAAGTTGAAAGGGTGATGAATAAATGAATATTGAAGAAAAAGTAAAAGGGATTTTGTGTGAACTTAGTGGAGAAGAAATGATTGAAAATGACGCTCATCTACAGGATACACTTGCTCTTGATAGCCTTATGATGGTAACCATGCTTGTCGAAATCGAAGATGTCTTTGGCATCGAATTGGATGAAGCGGATATGAATCCATTTGATCTTAGTACGGTTCAGAGTGTGATTGATATGGTTATCAAATATGTGGGTGATAGAAATGAATAAGTTTGCAGAACTGCCGCTTGCAGAGCCGTTGTACAGCACATATCACGACGGGATAATTACAGCATGTATAAATGATAATCCTTCCATACGCAATTGGTTTTTATCTAATACGATGGTTCTTACATGTACCAGGAAATTTTTATCTGGTTTTACAACTCCTGAAATTCGCATTGAAAATTATTCTTTTGACAATCCATGTTTGGAAACACAGTGGGTGCCAATACAGTTTCTGAAAGGATATATTAACCCTGTGATTCGCAATATGATTGATGCGGGTTATTATGTTTATTTTACAGGAGTGGATGATTACTATGTAAAAGGTAAAAGTTGGTATAAAGAATTACATTTCATTCACGATGGTGCAATTTGCGGATACAATCAGTTGAATAAAACGTTTTGTATTTATGCTTATGACAGTAACTGGATTCATCAAAAGTTTTGGACGTCACAAACATCTTTTAATAAGGGTAGGGAAGTTCTGTTTGAAAAAGGAATATATGGTTCCTTGTGTGCAATTAAACCCAGACAAGAAAAGGTTGAATTTTCGGTTGAAACGGCGTTGAAAGGTATTTTGGATTATCTGGATTCGGATTTTGAGAAATATCCGGAACATGGCGAGGGAACTGTCAGGGGTATAGTTGTGCATGAGTATCTTGCTAAATACATTGATAAATTGTTCGATGGCTCAATTCCGTACAGTCGAATGGATAGACGTGTTTTTCGTCTTGTTTGGGAGCATAAAAAGGTTATGCTTGAAAGAATTGAGAAGATGGAACACAGTTTAGATTTAAGCAATGAAATCAGTGAAAATTACAAGCGTGTAGTTTCAGATGCAGATTCTATACGTATGTTATATGCTTCTCATCATATGAAACGACGCGATTCTCTATTGCCAATTATAAAAAGAAAACTTTTAAAATTAATGGACTACGAGAAGGAATTATTAATGTTGCTTGTTGAAAAAGCAGGGAAGGAGTTAGGAAATGAATTTGTGGAAGTATCTCAAAAATAAAATGCAGTTGAATTTGCAACAGGAAATTTGTGAAAATAATGTATCGATGACGTTTGAAGAGATGATTGTTTTTGCAGAAGAATTTTCGAAAAAGCTGGAAGGTATCAAGTGTTGTGCTATTTTGTGTCAATCAGAGATGGCTGCAAGCATGGCTCTTTTGAGTTGCTTTGCTGCTGACGTGACTGCTTTGCCGCTATCACAAAGATATGGACAGTTGCATTGTAATAAAATTTTAGATGCCATCAGCCCTGATGCTGTAATTACCGATCAGGACGGGGATTTTCGGGTTGTTTATGTTGACCATTCTATATATTCACAACCGGATGTTCACCCTGCGTTAATTATGTGCACTTCCGGAACTACAGGAGTACCTAAGGGTGCAATGTTGACAGAAACTAACATAGTAACAAATGTATCGGACATCGTTTCATATTTTGGAATAGAAAAAACAGATACTATTTTAATTTCGAGACCATTGTATCATTGCGCGGTTTTGACAGGAGAATTTTTGGTTGCTCTTGTAAAAGGTGTAAAAATTCGATTTTATTCCGGTACGTTTAATCCAACGGTTGTTCTAAAGTTGTTAAAACAATATAAGATTACAGCTTTTTGTGGGACGCCTACACTGCTTTCCATGATGGCACGATTTAAAAGGGGAACGAATGATGATTGTTTACGGCATATTTGTATCAGCGGTGAATGTATGAGTAAGGAAACGGGACTACATATAGCCGAAGTATTCCCAAACGCAGATATTTATCATATTTATGGACTTACAGAAGCATGCCCGAGAGTTTCATATTTGCCTCCAAATAAATTCGTGGAACATGCAGATTGTGTAGGTGTACCGTTGCGTTCTGTTTCATTAAAGATTCTTTCCCCGGAGGGGGAATCGGTTGACATCAATGAAATTGGCACATTGTGGGTGAAAGGCGATAATGTGATGGCAGGTTATTATAATAATCCTGAAAAGACATCGGAAGTATTAAAGAATGGTTGGTTGTGTACCGGTGATTTGGCTTTGTTTACAGACGAGGGCTTGCTTAAAATTAAAGGTCGTGCTGATGATTTAATAATTAAAGCGGGAATGAATATTTATCCGCAAGAAATCGAAAGTGCGTTGAAACATGATTCTCGTGTAAAAGATGTCTTGGTGAGCGGTTATACAGATGATAAACTCGGTGTGCAGATTGAATTGAATATCACGGGTGATTTTCCTGGCGTTTCGGATGTTAAAGAGCTTTGTCGAAGCAATCTATCATCGTATCAAATGCCCACTCGAATCAATCTGTTGGATGAGATGCCCAAGAACGGTTCCGGGAAAATCATCAGGAGGGGGAATTATGCTGGAATACGAAAAGAAAATCATGCTAACTGAAGATGAATATCTTTCGATTGTAATGCTGATGTGCCGGTGTGTAACGCCGCAGACTCAAACGAATTATTATTTTGACGATGATAATTTTTCAATGAACAAGAAAGGCGCTACCTACCGTATTCGTGCAAAGGATGGTAAATACAAGGCAACAATTAAAAATCATAATACAGAGCAACAGGAATGCAGTACGGAGGTAGACTTGGTCGAAAAATTAGAATTTGATCCTCAAATTTTTGATATGTTTGGACTTCATTACCAAGGAGAACTCGTAACCGATCGTGTTGTCATTTACAAGGATTCTGTTTGTGAAGTAGTTCTTGACCGAAATATGTATCTTGGACATACCGATTTTGAACTTGAGGTAGAATATTGTAGGGAAAGTGAGCAAAGGGCACAAGTTTTTATAGAAAGTATTGCTGAATATTTGGTTGCCACAGAACAACTTGCAGACGTTGAAGAACTCTTAGTACGTGTTGGTAAAGGAGGCTCTAAGTCGGAACGTTTTTTTAAACGGCTTGAAAGTTGTAAATAATATATTTAACCCTGACACTCGTTGTCAGGGTTATCTTATATACTTAAACTGCAGCTGTAATTACGAATGCTTGGAGGTGATAAAAATGCAGTCTGTTTTAAAAGAAATCTCAAAATTGCGCAACGGAGCCCCGGTTATTATTGATTACCATAATAGCAATCGTTATCGATTGGTCGTTGAGGAAGATAACGGCACTAAGACAGCGTATTATTTTAGTACGCCAATCTACAATAGAAGAAGCAGAAAAATGATTGATGTAAAATTCCACTCTGATGGGGATGCGATTTTTTCGATCGGGAGCAATACAAATATTACTGTTTCGAAAAATGTGTTGATGGAAAACGCTGAAGGAGCCTGTTCAATCGAATTGCCGCAAAAATGTAATCTTGTTTCATCACAAGAGGTGCGTTGCGGGGAAATCGTTTTAATTCCCACCACAAACGGTGTTGCCTTTAAGTGCGCAATAAAGGATGATGAAAAGATTATGTTTGCTGTGGATGTTGGGCAGGCATTTTTTAATGTTAGAGCAAATGACAAGTATTTTGCTTTGATGAAAGAAAATTTTACACCGTTTGTTATTTTCTCTTGTATTGGATCAATTGGTGCGAGCGGTACTGTGATTGCTCCTGCAAAAATTGAATATCAGAAACTTGCGGATAAACGATACAGCATTGCAATTTCGTCTATGAGCCCGATGGCGCAGTATGTTCTTTTTGAAGCGAATCTCTATGAAAACAAATTGTTTCAAGATACAACGGTTGAAAGTATGAATCCATTAACAAATAACGCTTTTGGCAGTATTGGATTTATTGGAAATTCTTCGGCTTACGGAGAACAGTGGTTGTATTCGCGACTTGATTATTCAAGAATACCTGAAATGATGGATAAACGAATTCAAAAAGCTGTGTTGCATATGCCAAAGTTTAACCAAAGCAAGGTTGAGTTAAGCGCATATAAGGTTTCAGCACGGTTCTGCAGCTTCGGTTCTAACTGGGATAACAAAATAGCGGGTGAAACACCGATTTCTGATTCGTCTTCCCAAAGCGGTTATCAAAGTTTGGATTTTACATGTTTGCTTGCTGACGGCCGTACGAAAACTATTACTAAATCAGAAGGGTTGATTTTAAAACCTAAAATCAGGGATGCCGGCTTTTCTGCGATTGCGACGGGTGATTGCTGCTTAGCCCCACAAATTATGGAAATAAATTTCAGATAGAAAATAATTATTTTTTTAACCCTGACACTAGTTGTCAGGGTTATTTTTTATACTATGCTTACAACTTTAAATATTGTAAGGAGATAAAAGGTATGGTGAAGCCGAGATTTCAAATTGAAGAAAAATATTCAGGTGATATTCAATTGGAGAAAGTTTTTATGTTAATACTTTCGTCCAATATAACAGAAATTGACCAGATGCCGTTTGTTTTTACTTTGCAACAGAAAGGAGTAAATTATGAATTATAATGATATTTTCTATAAATGTGCAATATATTGCAGATTAAGTAAGGACGATGAACAGGCGGGTGAAAGTATTAGTATAGAAACCCAAAAAATGATGCTTACAGATTATTGTATTAATAATAACTATGAAGTTTATGATATTTATATTGATGATGGATTTTCGGGATTGAATTTTAATAGACCTTCATTTATAAGAATGTTAAAAGATATTGATGCCGGCAAGGTGAATCTTGTTATTACTAAGGATTTGAGCAGGTTGGGTAGAGATTACATTCAAACGGGTTATTTAACAGAAGTTTATTTTAACAAAAAAAGAGTAAGATATATTGCTGTTAACGATGGGATAGATACCGACCGTAATGATAATGATATAGCACCATTCAAGAATATTCTTAATGATATGTATGCTAAGGATTTGTCGCGAAAAGTAAAACTTGCAAAAAGACAAAGAGCTATGAAAGGATATTATATGTCTGGTCAACCACCTTTTGGATATAAGCAGGACCCGGACAATAGAAATCATTTAATAGTTGATAAGGAAGCCGCTGATATTGTTCGAAGAATTTTTGGATTCGCGGCACAAGGTGATAGTTATTCGAGTATTAGTCGCAAATTAACAGAGCTTGGCATTATAACTCCGGCGGCATATAAAGTTAAAAATGGTGACACGAGATTTATTCGCTATTTGAATAAAGAAAACACATTAACTAATTGGTCGTACCAAACGGTGAGAACAATACTTTTAGATTCGGTGTATAAGGGAGATATGGTTAACCATAAAACTGAGATAATCAATTATAAAACCAAGGAAAGCGTATTGGTTCCCAGAGAAGAATATATTATTGTGCCAAATCAACATGAGCCTATAATTAACCCGGAAGAATTTGATAAAGTACAGCAAATTTTACGTTCACGCAAGCATGAAAATAAGCACAATTTCAAAAATATTTTTAAAGGACTTGTTTTCTGCTTGGAATGTGGAACACAAATGAATTTGATTGCTACAAAAGATAGGAAAGGAGTGAAAAAACCATTATTTAAATGTTTTAATCACTATAATAACCCGGAAGTTTGTACTCATTATCACGCAGTTTTATACGATGATTTATACGAAGAGGTACTTAAAAGAATACAAGTAATTCTTTTGAAAATAAAAAATTCGGTTATTTTTGATTCTGTAGTATCCAAACTCATGGAAAAAACTGGAACGAAGCTAGCTGAACAAGAAAAATCAGAAATTTTAAAGGAACTTTCAAGTGTTAAAAAGAATATTTCAAATATTTATAAAGCACCTCATAAGAATATTGATTCTGAGTCAAATAAAAATTTATTGAATGCCCTCTTAAATCGTCAGCGTGAATTGACAAAACGATTAACCTTAATTGAATGTGGGGGAATAAATTATGCTATCGATGAAACGGAAATTAAAAAATCATTTAATGATTTTTTAAACATTCAATCCCTTGATGAAGACTTGGTTTCGAAATTTATAAAAAAGATTGAAGTAGGAGAAACCTATGTCACTGAAGACGGACCTAAAAGAAAAATTGTTATAACATATTCCTTTGAAAATATGTTTTAAATATAAACAGGCAGTTAATGCCTGTTTTTTATTGATATTAATTTGAAAATGATATATAATTATTTTTAAAGTTTAATACATTCATATTAAGCGCTAAAAAATATACCGAAAAAATGAAGATAGTATTTTCTCAATGAAACGGGAATGTATTATCTCCAGTCCCGTTACTATGACCCGATGGTTGGTAGGTTTGTGAATGGGGATGATGTAGAGTATATACTCAGCGACGAATCTTCGTTCGAGTACTGTTATAATTCCCCTGTCAACTACAGTGATTTTAGTGGTTATAAACCAGGTTCTCTATTCTCATCTAGCGATGCGGCCGCCAAAGATTTTGCTTGTTGTTACTATAACATCTCTTTATATATTCGATTTGAAATTAGTTCCGTCATCTATGCGCTGCAAAAAAACGGAAGAGTAATGTATTCGTATACAAATTATATTGTCGGCAACCCACATTCCTGTTCACCGCTCAACGGAAAAAGAAACATTCCAAAAGGCGCGTGGTTAATCGGTGCAATACATACCCACCCTAACAGCAACTCTTTCTCGCCAACAGATAAAACTTTTGCGAAGAAGCACTATATATCTTTCTATGTTGTTACACCTAATTTTAAAATTCGTGTTTATCACGACACGAGAAGAGGTTTTCAAGATAAGCTGGTAGCCGAAAACCTGAAACTATCACCTTTAACCCGCCAGCAAGCCAATAATCTCGTTGAAAACTATAAATTCAAATGGAAAATACATACAAGATTGGGGTGTGATTTTAAATGTCGCAACAAAAAATGGCCATCTTGGTAAAACGAACACTATGCCTTTTTTTTACATTTTTATTGGTCTTATTTTTTGGATGTGCCCGTAAAGAGCAGCCAAATAGCACAAAAAAAGGAGACATCAGCGAAAACTCAGAAAGCATTGTAACAGATGAAAAAACTGCTAAAAAAATTGCAGATGTTGTTCTTACTCAAACTTTAGAAAAACCAAGAGCCAAATATAAATCGGTAGAAGTTTTCTTCGAACCACGCAATCAATCCTGGTTAGTTGTTTATTCAATCAACAAAAACACTGTCGGCAATGATATTAGTATACGAATATCCCAAAAAGATGGAGCGATACTTTCGGTTGAATTTGGCGAATAACATAAGGGGAGACAAGGGGACGGTTCGGAACACAGGGGACGGTTCTGTGTGTTGATAAAATAGTTTTTATTTAAATTCCTCATTTTAAAAACGGGCGGTCAGCGAAAGCTGACCGCTTCTTACTATGTGAAAATAAAATTTTAAATAACTTTTTTAACCCTGACACTAGTTGTCAGGGTTATTTTTTATACTTAAGGTGCAGCTGCAAACAAGGTCGTTAGACCACCAAAAATATTTAATGAAAGGAGTCCTAAAAGAATGGACAAAATTAAAAACGGCGCAGAAGAGATTTATCTTGTGCCGGAAACAGAATCCTCAGATGAGCTTGTTTTGGATGAGCCTATCAAGGAAACGAAAAATGAGGATGTTCCCGTACTGGTTGAAGCTGAACCTGAAAAGAATGTCCGAGTTAGTGAAATTCTTGAACTCAGAGAAGGTAATCGAAAGGTTTACCGAATGAGTGACGGAACTGAACAGGCGGTATTTTATCCCGAAACTGTTCATGTGTTCGATGAGGACACAAAAACCTTCGACGATGTAGATAACACTCTCGTCGAGGAAGAAGATGGCAGACATTTTGTAAGCGGCAAGAATCATTTTAAAGCAAGATTCAGCCGTGAAGAAGAAAACGATGAGTTGTTTTCTATTGAAAGCGGCATGTGTCGTGTTACCGTTTCTGCCGGAAAAAACAAAAAGCACAAAAATCAGGGTGTTAAGCCTCGTGTTCGTAAAAAGGATACGGAAGGCTTTGAGAGGACTGACGTGCTTGTATTTGACGGTGTACAGGATGGGGCGGAATATGAGTATTCTGTAACCGGCAATGGCGTCAAGGAAAACATTGTAGTTAAAGAAAAGGCTGATGTTTATCGTTATCCCTTTGTGCTGCATATGGAGAATGTAACCGCACAGTTTGACGAGGAGAACAAGCGCGTTGCCTTTATCAGCAATGAAACGGGCGAAGAGGTGTTTTTCATTCCCGCGCCCTATATGACTGATAAAAACGGTGTTATTTCTACTGCAGTGTCTTACGAAGTTAAGAATACTGCAAACGGTGATATGATTTTTAACGTTGTTGCAGACAGTGAGTGGATGAATTCCGATGCATGCACTTTCCCTGTTATCATTGACCCGCAGGTTCAAGTCAGCGGCAACTCGGCTATGAACACCTATAGTTGGCATAACGGTAGCCTTTATAGTGCACCACTGCACACGGTAGGAACGACCGGATGCGGTGATGGTGCCTGTAATGCAAAGCGTATGTATATGAGCTTTAGTATGCCGACTCTTCCTCGCAATCCGAGAATCAAGAAAGCAGAACTCAAGTTCTTTCAGGCATCCAGTTCCGATACTTGCTGTAACTATCCCAAACTTGGTCTTTATCGTGTTACCGAAAACATTTGTCTTGGAAATTGCACGCCGCATCACAACTCCGATTTAATTGACTTTGCTACGATGCAAATCGATCACTGTGAGGATGGTGAGGTTGTAAACTATACTTTTGATGTTACAACGCTTGTGGATCAGGTTAACAAGGGTGAGGTAGGTGTCAAAAATCTTGTACTTAAGATGATTGACGAAATTCAGAAAAGTGACAATAACATTACGCTTTACGGTAGTGCTAATTCCGGGATTTATGCTCCTCAGTTTATCATTACTTATGAGTCTAGTTATGGTGTGAACACTTCTTACAGAACACATACACATGAGCTTGGTCGTTTTGGTCAGGGCAGCATTGACCTGCAGTGCGGCAATCTGATGTTTGAGTCTGAAGACTTTGCATGGGCGGGTAACCGTATGCCCGTTACCATCAAACACCTCTACAACAGTGCTTTGTATGCCTATCAGTATACTGCTAATAGCGGTATCAAGCTTTCAACTGCAGACTTTTCTGCAATGAAGCTTGGTTATGGCTACAAACTCAACATTATGCAGAGTATGATGGATACGACCTTCCAGCATGAAGGGGAAAGTTATATCGGTTATGTCTATATCGGTGAAAACGGCGAAGAAACCTTCTTTAAGGAGAGCGATAAGCGGGTCCAGTGCAACAGCAAATCGCAGTGCTATAATCTCTATGAGGATGTAAATGGCGGAGATATGTTGTACGACCCTGTTAAACTTACTTTAAAACAGGGAGAAGAAACGTATCAGTTCGATTCTATGGGCAGACTTATTCAGATTAAGGATGCGGCGGGTAACCATATGGATATCACTTACACCTCTAACCGTATCACCTCGGTTACTGACGGTGCAGGCCGTGACTTTAGCTTTGCTTATAACAGCAGTGGTTTCCTTACTTCGATTACTGCTCCCGATGAAACGCGTATTCTTTATACCTATTCCGGTAATCTCCTCAATACCATTACCTATCAGGATGGCAAGAAAGCGGTTTTCACATATTCTTCCTATAGGCCTACTGCAGTAACGTTGCTTGATGCTAAGGGGAATAATGTGTATAAGGTGGCGTATTCTTATAGCGGAGACCGCCTTGCAACCGTAACGGAATATGGTGTCCAAAACGGCGCTTTTGTACAGGGTGCTAAGACGACCTATTCCTACTCTGTTGCTTCCGGCAGAACAATCGTACAAACTTATGAGCTTATGGACGATGCACAATATACAGACTGTTATGAAACTGCCGTTAAAACCGTATACACGTTTGACGATGACGGCAATATCGTGAGCGAATATGCGTATTCCGAGGATACCGGCAATACCGGTGTTGAAGGCGAAGAAAGCGGCATCAATCCTCATTCGGGTGCTGGCGGCGCAGGAGTGGTCAGCAATATAAATAACCTACTTAAAGGTCATAACTTTTCAAACTCTAATGACTGGTGTCGAATGCCTTGTAACTGCGGAGATTTGTATATCCAATTTGGTAATCACGAGTCGAGTGCCAAGTTTGGTAAAAACTTCCTTTATATGCAGTCATATACATCTAGCTGTACCGAAAAAGGTGTATATCAGGTAACGAATACCTTGCCTGCAGGTCAGTATACATTTTCGACGTATGTGCGTGTAGCAACAACCTTTAGCGGTACACAAGATAAAGGTGTATATATCCGTGTCACTACCACTAACGGCACGGTGCTGGCGGAAAGTGAACGGATTGTCGAGAATGATAACGAGTATATCCGTCTTACAGCCTCCTTTGCGCTTGAATCTTCACAGAGCGTACAGGTGCAGCTTCTTGTATGCGGTAGGGGGGCGGTATATTTCAATGCACCTCAGCTTGAAAACAATCCGTATGCCAATGCATATAATATGCTTGAAAACGGCAATTTTGAATCGAGTAAAGGCTGGAACACAAGCGGAGCATATTATTCCCCATATACGCGCTTTAACATGAGCGGGTCGATGTATATTTGGGGCAATATTGAACTTACCCGCTGTGCTTACCAGAGAGTATATGTAAAGACTAATCGTTTCATCCGTGAAACCTTTACTCTTTCGGGTTGGGCAAAGGGATACGGGCTTCCCACCCACAAAGACGGCGTAAAACCCACATTCAGATTAAGGGCAAAAATTAAGTATTACGATAGTTATTACCGTGAATACGGCACAGAGGAATACACAGCAGATTTCTCGCCCTGTACTGAAGAATGGCAGTTGGCATCTGTTCAGTTTGCCAAGAGTAAATATCGCATGGTAGAGTACATAGATATATACCTTGATTATGACCATAACTACGGTGCGGCATATTTCGACGATATTCAGCTTGTGCGCAACAGCATTGAAACTGACCTTTCGGCAGAGGATTTTGAAACCGAGCCTCAAGAGCAAGCGTCGGAAAATACCGTAAACGAGGCGGAGTCTGAAAATGCAGCGGAAAACGGCTTCAAGGAACTTACCGATATTTATGGTAATACACTGACCGAAACTACCTTTACAGACGGTGAGTTTGGTACGATTTACAGAGCGTTTCAGTTTAATGCCGATACAAATGATATAAACGGTGATGATGCGGGTAACGATTTAATCAGTGAAACCGACGCAAGAGGAAATGTGACGGAATATACTGTTGATGGCGATACCTCGCGAAATGAAGAAGTCATCGACCGATGCGGTAATAAAACCGCTTATGAGTACGATAAATCGGGCAGAACAACTAAGGTTACAAGTCTGAAGCCTCGGCGCGATGTAGATGAAAATGTAGTTGTTGATAAAAATGGTAATGTACTCTACGAAGAAATTACCAATGTTTCTTACGCCTACGATTCTTTCGATAATCTCACCGAAATTGTCCGTGGCGACGGTCTTAAGTATGCTCTGAAATACAATGCATTCCACAACCTTGAATCTATCGGTATACACGGCAAAACCGACGGTGACCTGATTCAATACACCTATAAAGCGGGTAACGGCAGATTAAAGGAAATAGCTTACGCTAACGGTGACAAAATGACTGCCACCTACAATAGCATCGGTCAAATGATTGCCGAAAAGTGGTATAATGCGTCGAATGAGCTTACTGCACATTACAAATATGTCTATGACGGTCAGGGTAATATCGTTCGTTCTATTGACTTGAAAGGCAAAAAAGTATATAATTACTTATATGAGGAAGGCAAAATGATGCGGTCGAGCGAAGCGGATGTTGAGCTTGATGCAAATGAAATCATTACCTCGAAAACCCTTGTCTGCACAGTCCGATATTACTATGATGCAAAGGATACTCTTGTTAAAAAGCGTACCAATTTTGCTGATGGTAAAGAGCATACCGTTCTTTACGAACAGGCAGAAAACGATGCGCAGATTGTAAGATTCACTGCAGGCGGCAAAACCGTAACAAGCCATTCGAAAACCGACTCGTTCGGCAGAAAAGTGTTTGATGAATTGCAGTTGGGCACCGGCTTTGTTTCCCGTCAGTTCCATTATCACGCGGGCGAGGTTACGGATGAGCATGCCCAAAACGATATGCTCAAATCCAGCCCTACAACGCAGCTTGTGAGTCAAATCGTGCTTTCCGGCGGTCGCACCATCTCGTATGAATACGACGAGGAAGAGCGTATCACCAAGGTTACCGACAGTCTTGAGGGTGTAACGGAGTATACCTATGATGCATTAGGACAGTTGCTTACTGAAACCAAGAACGGTGAAACAGTAAACCGAATGTTCTATGACAATTACGGCAATATCCTGCAGAAAAACGGTGTACAGTATGTCTACGATGATGTGTGGGAAGACAAACTGATCTTCTATGACGGTCAGCCTATTATTTACGATGCACAGGGCAACCCGACCGAATATTTGGGTCATAATCTCACTTGGGAAAAAGGCAGACAGCTGAAATCCTTTGACAATATCCAGTACACCTATAACGCAAACGGTATAAGAACTTCAAAAACGATTGCAGGGAATAAGCACACCTATATTCTTGACGGAGCAAAAATTCTAAAAGAAGTATGGGATAATGGCGATGAAATCCTTGAAACGCTTTATGATAACGAGGATAATGTCTGTGGTGTAATTTATAACGAAACACCGTATTTCTTCCAAAAGAACCTGCAGGGCGATATTATTGCTATTACCGATAGCACGGGCAAAGAAGTGGCAAGATATTCCTACGATGCATGGGGCGTTTGCACTATCATTAAGGACGTTTCCGCTTGTGCGATTGCATCCATCAACCCGTTCCGTTACAGATCTTATTTTTTCGACAAAGAAACGGGAATGTATTATCTCCAGTCCCGTTACTATGACCCCACTGTGGGTAGGTTTGTGAATGCGGATGAAGTGATAATGCCCACAATTACCAACGATATTGTATTGGGATTGAACTTGTCTTCATATGTGTTTAATGATCCTATTAATCAAAAGGATAGTATTGGATTTATCGCTCATGCAATAATAGGAGCGATTACTGGGGCATTAATATCTGCGCTATCTTATTTCGTAGAATATTGGCTTGGAATGAGAAATCTCAACTGGTGGGCTTTTGCTGGTATCGTTGCCACTGCTGCCGCTTTAGGTGCTATTGGTGGTTATATTTCAGGGTGGGCAAAATTTGCAAAACTAGCTAAACATGCGCGCCTTCCGAGAATGTTCGAAAAGTTAAAAAGTCCAATTGTAAGAAATATTGTTACATGGGCGGTGCGTGGAATTAAGTTTGTGATAAATAGCTTTGTGAAAAAGTTGTCTAGAAAACCGGGCGAGAGCTGGGTGAAAGCCATTCGCAGATGGTTGAACATATAATATTGGGGCGTAGGAGAGTTTGATGAAAAGAGCATTTTTTTTGTTTGCAGTAATTGCTTTGAGTGCATTGGTTGTTGGTTATGTATGGTGCTTATTTGTTGCATGGAACAATATTCCTATCTGGCGGGTAATTGTAAGCATACTTTGTTGTATATTGAGCGTTATTGCGTTTATGGCATTGCTTTTTTCGTTACACATCAACAATATTTCAGAATTACTTAGCGGATTTAAATTTGAAATGTTGCAGATTGCTCTAATCTCTAGTCTTTTATCATTTGTAATTATCACGGTTTAATACTGTGAATAATACTTTACGACTAAAGACTGTCAAGGGAACGGTTCTCTTGACAACTTTGGAGAATGGTGGTTTCGCTTGTGGTAAAAGGTCCCAAAATTTACTTGTTCTACTGTATAGTATGTATAGTTCTGTCAGTTATAAGTTGTTATAAGCTTATAGTATGTAATACAAGAGAAGAATGGTGGGTCATTTTCATCCCTCTAATTGCAATGGTTGTGTTTCTTGCGCTTTATATTTTTAAAACATTTATAAGATGAGGGAAAATAAAGTGTCACGGGGACCGTCCCCGTGACATACTGTCTAAAGGGTTATTTGCTGCTGCAAGAACAATGGCAAGGTGGTTCAAAAATTCTTTTGTATCATTTTTTAGAAACATCGTTTTTCCTGCTGCTAGAAAAATCTGGAAATTGTTTTTTGAAGTGGCAAAGAAAAAGTTGAGGATTAGCTCTTATTTGGCAGATATCTCACATGATACAATTGTCCCAGGTTTGGCATTTATCATTTCATGCTTTGGATCTTGGGGCGATGCCATTGCTAATGTAATGGATGTATTAACAGACTCTCATTTTGATGGATTTATATCAATACGTATTTTTTGAGGTGTGATTTATGACGTGTTCTTTCGTAAATAAAACGACAGAAAAAATTTCTGTTTGTGTATCCCAAAAAATATATAATTGCGATGCAGGAAGAACCGTCAAAGTAGAGATGCCATCAGGCAGTTTCGTTTCGATATCTCCGGTTGAGTGCGAGCCGCTTTATGTCCTCCGTAAATTTGATGTCATAAGCAAACCATTCGATTTACTTTTGGTCAGACATTGTTACGCCTCTCTAGCGACTGTATTTAACATTACATCCACTGAAAGTGCAGAGAAAATCATTGTTGAAAAAATCAATTTACCTGAGTACAAACGCTTTTGGGGAGTAAAAGGTCACTTTGAATCCTTCAAAGTCATCCCACAGAGAAGTATTCTTTCACAGACTAAATACTATTTTTGTAATCAAAAGGATATTTCCAAACTAATATCCGCACATTTTATGCCATTAATTAGCATGTTAGGAACAACGCTGGTTATGTTTATAGTTGGTGTATTGATGTTTGTTTGGAAAACAAGCGATTATGTTAGTACGCTCGGCGGCGTATTTTTAGTAGTTTTATCTTTATTCTTAGCTAAAGTGGAAATCCTAGATTGTTTTTGCTTTTTTTCGCACATTAAAAAAACTGAACTTTGGGAATGAACAATGAAAACAGGGGACGGTTAGCGCGAAAGTGTACTACAGGAACACAAGGGGACGCTTCTCTTGTGTTACAAAATAGTTTTTATTTAAATTCCTCTTTTTAAAAACGGGCGGTCAGCGAAAGCTGACCGCTTTTTTATTTGGTAAAACAGGTTCGCTTTATTGACACCATATGTTTGAAAGAGTATAATTACTACTATGAGGAAGAACGAACCTTTGCACCTATAACGCAAACGGTATAAGAACTTCAAAAACGATTGCAGGGAATAAGCACACCTATATTCTTGACGGAGCAAAAATCTTAAAAGAAGTATGGGATAATGGCGATGAAATCCTTGAAACGCTTTATGATAACGAGGATAACGTCTGTGGTGTGATTTATAACGAAACACCGTATTTCTTCCAAAAGAATCTGCAGGGCGATATTATTGCTATTACCGATAGCACGGGCAAAGGGTCGGTTTCTATTTCTCAATAACGTAATTTAGCATATTGTATGGATTTAACATACGAGCATGACAAGTAGCTTTTAGCTATTTGTCATGCTTTTTTTATCTAAACTTTTGAGGAAGTCGGTGGGGATGGAACGATCGAGGATTCGTAAAGATTTGAGAGAATTATTATTACCTATTCATCGCCACAAGCAAAATAAAATTCTAACTGTGACACTGGTTGTCAGGGTTAGATTTTACAATAAACATACAGCCGAGAAAGGAGGATATAGATGGATATTGATGTTGCCATTGAAGGTCACGAACAAAGAATAAAAACTTTGGAACGTGATATGAGTGCCATGAAAGAGGTGCAGGCGGAGATACGTTCTATGAATGAAACACTTGTGGCTCTTGCAAACGAATTAAAACACACGAACGAGCATCTTGCAAGGCACGAACGAAAGATTGATGAAATGGATTCTGTTCCAAAGCAACGAATGCAGCAGATTATTACTGCAATTATTGCGGCTTTGTCGGGCGGTTTAATTTCGACAATCATTGGGATGATACTCGTTTGAGAAAGGAAAAGATATGAATTATCAGGATTACATTAAAACAGAGCTTTTAATTTTAGTTCCGGTTCTGTATTTTTTCGGAATCGGTTTAAAGAAAAGTAAATTGCCTGACAAGTGGATTCCTATTGTGCTTGGTGTATCAGCAGTTGCATTATCTGCCGTTTGGGTTATTGCAACTGCAGAAATATACGGTATACAAGAAACAGCATCTGCAATATTTACGGCTGTAACGCAGGGCATTCTTGTGGCAGGTGCCAGTGTATATGCGAATCAACTGTATATTCAGGCTAAGAAGGAGGAGTAAAAATGCTTAATATTATAAAAGCATATGCAGTAAAAAATCTTTGTTATATTGCTGCGCAAAAAATGGTTCCCAAAGGCATTGTTGTTCATTCTACGGGCGCTAATAATCCATATCTAAAAAGATATGTAGATGCGCCGGATGAATTGGGCGTTAATCGATATGGTAATCACTGGAACACCGCCAAGCCCGGCGGGAGACAGGTTTGCGTGCATGCATTTATCGGATATGATAAAAACAATCAAATTAAAGTCGCTGAATTGCTTCCACACAACATATGTTGTTGGGGGGTAGGCAAGGGCAAAAAAGGTAGTTATAACTATAATCCCGCTTATATCCAGTTCGAGATTTGCGAGGATAAACTTACTGATAAGATTTACTATCAAAAAGCATTTGCTGTTGCCGCAGAATACTGTGCATATCTGTGTCGCACTTACAATATCAGCATTGATAAAATAGTAGGGCATTGCGAAGCGTATCGATTAGGTTACGGCAGTAACCATGGAGATCCCGAACACTGGATGAAAAAATTCGGTGAAACGATGGACGATTTTAGAAAGCGGGTTTCAGAGCTTCTAAAAACAAATACTGCGGAGAAAGTGGATAACAAACAAACGGAAAATAAGAATACAGCGATTGAAAAAGGGGATCTTGTTTCAATTGTATCTGATGCGACCTATTACAACGGTAAGGCAATTCCTTCCTGGGTCAGGTCTCAAAATTGGTATGTGAAAAACAAACCCATTGGAAACCGTGTTGTAATTGATAAAAACGAAAAAGGTACAAATTCTATTTGTAGCCCTATTCATAAAAAGTTTTTGCGTATTGTTAAAAAGACAAAGTAAGATGCTAAGCGGATTGAATGCTCTTTATTTGTGTGAGGAAATTTCAAAGGAGAAATAATATAGATGAATAAGAAGTATAAAAATTTGAAAGGCTGTAATGATAGATATACTTATGAGTTAGTTGAAACCTTTGGTTTCACTTGTGAAGCGGCAAGGTTAATAAGAGATTTATATGATAAGGTAGACGATTTGTTTAAGTCCGATATAAATATGTATAAAGCTTGGAAATGTGCCCGCCTTTTATCTGTGTTTTTGTATGATGGTGTTCCTTATGATAGTGTAGCCTCGACGGTGGTTTCCTTAGCTGATGCACAGGAGTATTTTACGAATGTGTTAGGGTATGCCCGGTCCGAATATTTCTTCATGAAAGATGCCATCATCAATCAGCGTGCTGAAAGCTCCACGCCGGACTTTGCGCACATGCAATATGCTTTGTCAGCAAGATTGGCATTTGCGCTTCAAAAGGATAATTTTTGGGGTGATACTGCCGATTTAAATACCAGCGAAAATATATCATATTTAGCGGGATGGTTGGGTGATGCCACCTTGACTAAAAACGGTACTACGTTGATGCGGGATGATGTTTATTGTGCAGATTTAGATGCAGAGAATATATATCGTATGATTGTGCAAGGTAATACTTCTGTCGGCGCTATGAATTTATATTATAATAATCTTACCTGTTGTTACACGAGGGCACAATGTTTCTTGAAGTATATAAGTTTGGCTGCAGTTCAAGAAAAAGTTTTCAGTGATTTGATTGATAAAAAATTAATTATTATGATGGATAGTGCCCCTAGATTGAAAAACACTTACATGGTTGATTATTATATACAACTAATCAAAAATGAGCAGTATCACTGGGATGCAATAAGGGAAAATTATTATGACACATATAATTTTCTGTTGAGTTTGCGCGATGGCAAAGAACATATTACTGAGTATTAAATTACAACACTTTTAAAAATCATAAAAATTTTATAATTTTTTTTAACCCTGACACTAATTGTCAGGGTTAATTTTTATAATGAGGTTGCAGCTGCAAGAAATATTTTTTAAATCAATATCAAAATGAAAATTTTTAATTAAAGAAAGAAGGAAAAAATATGGCATGTAAAGGTGCTCAAGAAAAACAAACTGCCAGTATTGCTGCAGAGAGTTTTGTTGAAGAGGCTGTATCGGCTGAGACTGTACAGCAGGTGAAGGAAGAAAGACTTTTGTTTGGGGTGGATTCGAAAACGCAAGTTAATACAAAACTCCAAAACAATCTTACTATGTTTGAATGGGCGGTAAGAAATAAGATTTATCCTAATTTTTGGGGTAGAAATCTTGTCGGTGCAAATGCACTGACGCGTGAGGAAATTGATTTTCTGCATGGCATGGGTTGTAAAATTGCAGCAATCTATACCGAGCCGGGCGAAAAATTGACAGAGGAACAAGGGCAGATGGTTGCAAAGCAAGTGGATGAGTTTGCACTGGAACTTGGAATTCCTGAGGGTACTGCTGTTTTCTTGGAGGTTAAGCAACAAGAATTTGTCTCTGAAGAATTTATGCGGGGTTATGCAAGTGTGTTAATGAGCGAGGGCTTTACGCCGGGATTTAAAGCTAATACTGATGCGGCGTTTGATTTTGATCGTGAGTACAGCCGGGGTATCCAGAACGATAAAGATATTTTTGAAAAATGTCTTATTTGGGCGGTATCCCCCAGTCTTGCGGAATACGACCATGTAACAACTACACATCTTATTCATCCGGATAATTGGATGCCGTTTGCGCCGTCCGGTATCACCAGACAAGATATTGCTGTCTGGCAATACGGTAAGGATTGTCATCCGATTTATGATGACGCCGATAATGAAGTGGCTTTCAATATAAACCTTGTTCGGGATGAGAATGTTATTATCGAAAAGATGTTTTAGTTGGCAAGAGGTAAACATTATTTACAACGGAGGTAAAAGAAAATGTCTGTTTATTCAGTAAATGTATATCCGAGCTGTGTTACCGTTGAAGAAGGTAGTTGGTATTATGGCGCTTATGCAGTGGTGGATTCGAGCAGTAGTTGCAATAGAGATGTGGAATGGTATAGTAGTAATACCAACATTGTAACAGTCAATCCTTCGAGTGGTTACATATATGCAAAAGCGGTAGGTACAACCCGGGTATACGCTAAATCAAAAGTAGACGGTACGAAGAAAGATTATATCATTGTGAATGTAAGCAGTGATAAGATTCCGGTGTCGTCGGTAACACTTAACAAGGCAAGTATTTCTCTTAAGCCAGGGGATAAATTTACCCTTTCAGCAACTGTTTGTCCCCAAAATGCAACAAATAAAAGCATTAAATGGACCAGTACCAACTCAAATGTTGCAACTGTAAGCGGCGGAGTAGTAACGGCTAAGGCGGGCGGTGATGCGTACATTTATGCCGAAGCGCAGGACGGTAGCGAAAAAGATGCAAGATGTTTGGTTCGTGTAGCCCAGAACGTTTTGGTAACATCTATCACGGTTAGCCCTTCGAATAAGACTATGAACGTAGGCGATTCGGTCTGTCTTTACGAGACGGTGTGCCCGAGCAATGCAACGAACAAGAAGGTGAGTTGGAGCAGCAGTAATACAAGCGTAGTTTCTGTCAATCAGGATACGGGTATTGCATGTGCAAAAAAATCCGGTTCGGCAGTGATTAGCGCCACTGCAACAGATGGAAGCGGTAAGTGTGGTTCCTGTAGTATTACGGTCAATCAAATTGTTTGTGTAAGCGATATTCAAGTAAGTAAATCATCGCTAACACTTCGAAAGGGAGATACGTATGCCTTGTCGGCTACGATTTGTCCCCAAAATGCAACAAATAAAAGCATTAAATGGACCAGTACCAACTCAAATGTTGCAACTGTAAGCGGCGGAGTAGTAACGGCTAAGGCGGGAGGTCAGGCTTATATCTGCGCCGAAGCACAGGATGGTAGCGGAAAAAGTGCAAGATGTCTTGTTAATGTGGCACAGGATATTTTAGTAACATCTATTACGGTTAGCCCTTCGAACAAGACAATGAATGTAGGCGATTCGGTCTATCTTCATGAGACGGTGTGCCCGAGCAATGCTACGAACAAGAAGGTGAGTTGGAGCAGCAGTAATACAAGCGTGGTTTCTGTCAATCGGGATACGGGTTTTGTATACGCGAAAGAATCCGGCTCTGCAGTGATTAGCGCTACTGCAACAGATGGCAGCGGTAGTCGTGGTTCATGTAGCATTACGGTCAACAAAATTACGTACGTAAGTAATGTTCAGGTAAGCAAGTCATCGTTAACACTTTCTAAGGGTGACACTTATGCCTTGACGGCTACGGTATGCCCGTTAAATGCTGACAACAAAGCAATCAGATGGAGCAGCACAAATACCGGCATTGCAACTGTAGAATCTTCCACAGGTCTTGTGAAAGCAAAAGCTGCCGGCAGGGTTGCGATTTATGCAAAAGCCCAGGATGGTAGCGGAGTTGATGACTATTGTTGTGTCACTGTAAAACAGTCTGACCAAAAGCCGGAGGAAGATAAAGGTGAAACCAAAGTTACAGAAAGCACATTTGCGGATCCGGTTGATGTGTTTTCGGGCGCCCATATTCTCAAAAATACACTTATGACCCTTTTCGGCGGTCAGGGACTCAATTTGGTTGCACAGTATGATTCGACCAAGCTTTGCGGTGGTGTTTTTGGAATGGGCTGGCATCATAATTTTGAAAAACATATAGAAAATTTACAGAGTGAAATTCGTGTATATAATAGCCCGTCCACGTATATGCGATACACAAGTAATTATAACCTTGGAGCTTATATATGTACATTGCCTAATAAAAGTGGGTATGTTTTGACTGTTGATTGCTGTCAAGAATATCCGTATATTTTGGATTGTAATTCTGAATATACAGAATATTATAATTCTGATGGTTATTTGGCGAAGGTTGTTGACCATCAGGGCTTTGAAACATTGATTTCTTATTCCAAAACACTAATTACTATTACCGACACACTATCGGGTAAGAAAATATATCTTGAAAAAGATAGTAGCGGCAAAGTGGTTAGAGTATATGATGATGCTTCAAGGCAGGTAACATTTACTTATAGTGGTAATCTCCTAACAACAATTTGTGATTTGAACGGTAATAACCTTACTTATACGTATAATGAGGATGGTCAGGTGTTGACCGGAACAGATTCTAAGGGTGTATGTTATTTTACTAATACTTATGATGATTGTGGCCGTGTAGTGTCACAAAAAGATGGTATTTTGGGTTCGATTGCATCTACTTTCATCTATGACGGTGATACAAGATTTACGACTGACCGTAACGGCAATGTAAGTATCCGCGTTTTTGATAGTAACGGATTGCTTGTAAAGCATACAGATGAGAATGGTAATGTTAAAATGTATTCTTATGATAGCCGTTATAACGTTATTAAGGAAACCGATGCGAATGGTAATTCTATTGTAAAGTCTTATAACAGTTTAAATAGGCCTACTGTTATTATTGATAAGAATGGAAATAAAACGTATATTTCTTATGACGATAAGGGCAATATTACCAAAATAATCCACCCTGCAATTGATGGAATCGTTGCGGAGGAAACATTCGTGTATAATGCAAGGAATCAAATGACACAGCACACGGATGTTCGTGGTACTGTAACGGTTTACGACTATGATACTTTGGCAATGCCTGTGAGTAAGAAGGTTGGCAGTAAGTCTGCCATACAGTATTCTTACCAGAATGGTTTGCTTAAATCACGGACTGATGCAATGGGGAATACTGTGCAGTATAGTCATAACGCAATCGGTCAGGTTATATCAATGACGGATGCTGCCAATACCGTTACACGGTACGAATATGATGCTTGCGGGAATCTGCTCAAAACAATTGATGCTAACGGTAAATGTATTGTAAACACCTACGACTGTAACCATCAGAAAACATCAGTAACGGATGCCAACGGTTATCGGACGGAATATTCTTATAATGGGAATATGAAGAATGATGTTGTTACTTTGCCGGATAATAATACTATCCGTTATGAGTTTGATGGCGAAGATAGACCGATTAAGGTGACTGACCAAGCAGGCAATGTAACTACTACCCAATACGATAAAGCGGGCAGAGTTGTTGGTAAACGTTTTCCTGACGGTAGTAATGTTGCTTATGAATATGATGAAGTGGGTAATATTGTTAAGGAAACCAATCCCAAAGGAGCAGTGACCTTTAAAACCTACGACGGTAATGGCAATGTTCTGTCAGTCACTGAAAACAACGGTAATATCACGCGTTATCAATATAATGCATTGGGGAAAAGGGTGAGAGTGGTAAATGCGGTTTCCGGTACGGTGGGGTATCAGTATTCTAAAGCAGGTGACCTGTTAAGCGAAACCGATGCACTTGGTAATAAGAAAGTATATACTTATGACGCGTTTGGTAATATGTTATCGGCTGCTGATGCTAAAGGCAATGTTACTACGTATACTTACGATGCTAATGATAATATGCTGACAGCGCGCGATGCTCTTGGCAATATTACTACGTACACGTATAACTGCTTGAATCAGCTTGTGTGTATTAAAGACGCTAAAAACAATACTGTAACGTATGGTTATGATGCCTTGGGCAGACGCACAACTATTACCGATGCTAAAAATAATGTGTTTACTACTGTTTATGACGGTAATGGGAATGTGATTAAAACGCTTGATGCAAAAGGGAATACCGTGAGTGAAACGGTATATAACTGTTTAAATCTTCCCGCGAGTGTTGTTGATGCAACGGGTAAAACCACTACCTATACATACAATGCGCTTGGCAAGATTGCAACAGTGACCGATTCAATGAATCATCGACAGGAATATGCTTATAATACACGCGGCCAGAATACTTCTGTGCGTGATGCAAATAACGGTGTGAGTAGTGCGGCGTATGATGTTCTGGGCAATATCACCAAGCTTGCAGGCCCCTTAGGTAGTACTACAAACTATTCTTATGATGAAATGGGCAGACTGATTGCTGAAACTACTTCGTCGGGCGGTACTGTATCCTACGGCTATACTGAACTTAACATTAAAGAACAGATTACTAACGCAAGAGGTCAAAAACGCAAGTATTTCCATGATGCCATGGGTAGAATCACCGGCTTCATCGGTGAAGAGGACTCGGTGAGTTATACTTACGACGCTAATGGTAATGTCCTCACGGTAACGGATAGCAACGGTATCATTAAGCGTGAATATGATGCACTCAACCGTATCACGAAGTATACAGATACTTTTGGTAAATCTATCTGCTATGAGTACGACTCTGTGGGCAACCTTACAAGACTCGTATACCCTGACAATACATCTGTTACCTATGCTTATGATGCTAATAAGAATCTTGTGTCGGTTACCGACTGGGCAAACAGAGTAACTACCTATACGTACGATGTAAACAATAGGGTTATCGGTGTAACAAAACCGGATGGCAGTGTGACCACTACGGTCTATGATGCTAAACAGCGGATTGTTTCTACTGTTGAGAAAACAGCGTGTGGTACAATTATTACAGGTTTTGAATATACCTACGATTCCTTGTCGAGAATTGCAGAAGAAAAACACCTTGCAGATAATAGCAAATCATGCTATACTTATGATAGCTTAGGTAGGGTGACTAAGCGTATCGTCAAAAACGAATGCGATTGTGTTATCTCCAGCGAAAACTACACCTACGATGGGGCGGGTAATATCACGGATGCCCCTAACAACTGTTTCGCTTACGATACTAATAACAGACTTGTGGTGTTCAACGGCAACAACGTGACCTATGATATGGACGGCAATATGTTGTCGAGTGGTAACACTGCGTTTGAGTATGACTCCGCAAATCGTCTTGTTAAGGCGGGTGTTCACGAATATACGTATAATGCGGAAGATGTACGCATTCGCAATCTTTGTTCTGATGCCGATACTACCTATACCTACAATACTAACTGCAAATTGAGTCAGTTGCTTACCAAAACAACCGGTGTTAATACAACGAAGTATGTATACGGATTGGGTCTCATCGGGGAAGAAAAGTGCGGCAAATTTAAAACGTATCATTTCGATTACAGAGGCAGCACCGTAGCAATCACGGATGAGAACGGTAATATTACCGATACCTTTAAGTATAATGCGTACGGCAATCTTACTCAACGTACGGGTAACAGTTTTGTAATCTTCGGATACAACGGCAGAGATGGTGTTGTGACGGATAAGAACGGTCTTATCTATATGAGAGCACGTTACTACAGTCCTGCTATGCGCCGTTTCA
>JAZRAA010000054.1:0-1390 GCA_045634325.1 Acutalibacteraceae bacterium
CGAATCCGTACCTGTTCCCGGCGTCCTCTTGTTCACAAGATGGAATCTTGGGAGGCGAAAGCGAAAAAGGCCACAAGATGAAACGTGTGCGGGGCGACTGGTACAAAGACGCGTCCCTTGTCAGCGTTGACCGTCCCGCATACAAGGACGTTATCGGTGGCGTTGTCAAAAACCTTGGGAGACGTATCAAAATCGAAAACTGTCACCCGCACAGATTCCGCCGCACTTGCGCCACATTCGCGTTGCGGCGCGGAATGCCCGTCGAACAGGTGTCAAAAATGCTCGGACATGCGAGTATCGCTACCACGCAAATCTATCTGGATTTGCAAGAGGATGAGCTGGCGCAGGCTCATAGAAAGTTTGTGTTTTGATATGGCAAGTACAACTCTTTTGAAAGACGAACATCAACGGAATTTCGCTAAACTGTTGGAAGCGGCAAGCAAGAGCCATAGCCGCTACAACGTGTTCACGGACTTTGTGCAGTGCGCCGCAATCACGATTTCAAACACGGTTGACGCCGCCCACAGGGAAGAGCGCGAAAAGGAATACGAGCGCATTATGAGGGATTACGGCGCGGAAGAGCATGAATGTTTTCAAGGGATGTTCGCGGAAGTCGTTGCAGGCCTTGAAAAAAACATGAATCAAGACTTCATGGGTTCGCTCTTTATGGGACTTGAACTCGGCGACCAGTACAAAGGCCAATTCTTCACGCCGTACAGTGTAAGTCTTATGATGGCGCGTGTCACTGCGGATACGGACAGGCTGAAACAGGAAATCAGCGAAAAAGGCTGGATTGCAGTCAGCGACCCTACTTGCGGCGCGGGCGGATTGCTGGCGGCGTTCGCTAATGTTTGCACGGACTGCGGAATCAACTATCAGGAGCGCGTTTTGTTCGTGGCGCAGGACATTGACTATACGGCGGCGTGTATGTGTTACGTGCAGTTATCGCTTTTAGGCTGTCCCGGATACGTCGTGATTGCAAACACGCTGACAAATCCGGCGACCGCGCTTGACCGTCGATATTTGATTCCGACGCCGACGCAAAACATCTGGTATACGCCGCTGTACTTTCTACCTGAGTGGCATTACCGCCGCACTGTCGCACGTATGGACATTGCGCTAAACGCCGCAAACGCGAAAGCTGAATCTGTTGACAGGCCGAAACAAAGCCGCTTCAAACTGCCAACAAACGAAAAGGCGAAACAAAAGCGGATGGAGCCGAAGAAACCGGGAAAACCGGAGAAACCGGAAGAAACGGAACATCAACTATCTTTCTTTTGATTGCCGGAAACGCCGGGCTTTCGTCCGGCGCACATGGGGGCGTAGTTTAACAATGGACAAAACCGCCCATTCGGGGGATTGGGCGTAATGCGGGTTCAAGTCCCGTCGC
>JAZRAA010000055.1:0-31354 GCA_045634325.1 Acutalibacteraceae bacterium
GGTTCTCACTGCTCCGTATGTAACGAAGTTCTTGTTGCACAGACGGTTGTTGATGCACTCGGCCACAGCTACGACGCTGTTGTAACTGCTCCGACTTGCACACAAGCTGGTTACACCACTTATACTTGCTCTTGCGGTGAAACCTATGTTGGTGACGAAGTTGCAGCTACCGGCCATGACCATGAAGCTGTTGTAACTGCTCCGACTTGCACTGCGAATGGTTACACCACCTACACTTGCGCTTGCGGTGATACTTATGTTGCTGACGAAGTTACGGCTACCGGCCACACCGTGGTTGTAGACCAAGCTGTTGCTCCGACCTGCACCGCAACGGGTTTGACTGAAGGCTCGCATTGCTCCGCCTGTGGCGAAGTTCTCGTTGCACAGACGGTTGTTGATGCACTCGGCCACAGCTACGACGCTGTTGTAACTGCTCCGACTTGCACGGAAGCCGGTTACACCACTTATACTTGCTCTTGCGGTGATACTTATGTTGCTGACGAAGTTGCAGCTACCGGTCATGATTGGGCAAACGATATGGACACCGAATGTGATGTTTGCGGTGAGACCAGAAGTGTTGTTGGCGCTGAAACTGCCCAAGACGGTAAGGTGTATATCAACATTGCATTGAAGCAAGGCGAAGAAATCTTTGGTGCTATTTGGCTGAAAGACGGCGACAACTACTATGCAGTTGTTCGCGTTGGTTTCCAAGCCGGTGGAACTTCCGATAAATTTGAAGTCGTCGGTGCTCCGGCAGACCTCAATCTTGATGCTTGCGAAATCAAAGCCGAGATCGATACGCCTACCAAGGATAAACCTAACATTACGTCTGTCGGTGTTGCGCATAGTACACAGTTTATTGAGACACCCAGCTTGCGTTTTGTGAGTCGTTTTACTCGTGTGGAAGATAATGGCGTGGAATGTGTGGTATTGGATGGACAACAGTATGAATTACTTGACTATGGTGTTGTGGCTGCTTCTAAATCCGGTATGTTAATTGATCTTGGCACTTCTGATTTGGATGCTATCAAGGCATCGATGACAGTTGAAGCACCTGAGATGATGCAGTGGACTAAAGTTGTCAGCTTCAAACAAGCAGGTATTTTGTATGACGACTGCGATGCTTACATTGATATGGCGTTGACCTTCACCAACATTAAGAACATGAGCGTTGACTATTACACTCGTTCTTATGTCACGGTACAAGATGGTGACGAGGTATTGACTCTGTATGGTGGCTTCGCTTATGGCAACTACGCCGAATACAATTAACAAGTTAAATTTTTGTCACTTGTATGTAAGGAGATGAAACAGATGCAGAAAGTATACAACGCTCCCCAAATGGAGTTTGTGAACTTTGCTGTCAATCATGTGATTGCTGCAAATGGTGAGCTCGATGTTGACTCTGGATTAGTTACCCCGCCTGAAGGCTCTATGTAAGCAAATGTGCTTTAGATTGTAAAATCTAATATGTAAGAAAACCCCTCCGCAAAAGCGGAGGGGTTTTCGTTATGGCAAAATAAAAACTCCCTTTCAAACGAAGGGAGTTTTTACGATGGTTTTATTTATTTTTTAGTTTTTCACGCATCATACGTGCACATTTATAAATATCTCCGCCGCCCATGGTGAGCACCAAATCACCCGGTTTTACATTCTCGGTAATAAAATCTGCGATTTCGGGGAAGGTGGCGATATAGTGTGCGTTGTCGATTTTATCTGTGATATCGGTAGAGTGCACGTTCCATTCGTTTGTTTCTCTTGAGCCCATGATATCGCTCACCACGACTTTATCAGCGAGCGCTAAAGCTTCGGCAAACTCGTCTAAATGCCTTGCGGTACGGGAAAATGTAAACGGTTGGAATACCGCCCACACGCGACTATAAGGCATTCGTTTTGCCGTGGAAACAGTAGCGGCGATTTCGGTAGGATGGTGCGCGTAGTCGTCAATAAAAGTTACACCGTCAACTTCGCCTAATATTTCAAACCGTCTGCCTGCGCCATGGAAATGTGCGATGCCGTCACGGATAGCTTCCGGAGATACATCATACAGCGAAGCTGCCGCCGCGACGGCTAATGAGTTAGCTACATTGTGTTTACCCGGTACACCGAGCGTGATGGCGGTCATAAATACACCGTTGTGATATAAGTCGTATACGCCGTATGCGCCGTTTTCAGTACGAATATTGTCTGCATACCAGTTGTAGTCGGGGGAGAAGCCGTAGGAAATCAATTGCTCCTGCGAAATGTTTTCTATAGCCTTACAAGTGTTTTTGTCATCCGCATTATATATCACCTTACCTGTGGTTTTTGCGGAGAATTTTGCGAATGATGCGATGACGTTTTCCAGAGAACCGAAGTAATCGAGATGGTCTGCATCCACATTTAAGATAATGGAAACGGCGGGGGACATGGCTTGATAATGGTCTTGGAATTCGCACGCTTCACATACCATGATGTCGCTGTTGCCGGCTCTGCCGTTGGCGTCAATCAGCGGCAATCGACCACCGATAAACAAGCTGGGATCTTTTTCTGCTTCCAGTAACACCTGTGCCAACATAGAGGTGGTGGTGGTTTTTCCATGTGTACCCGCAACAGCGATGGTATTTTTGTATTGTCGAGAAATATAGCCGAGTAACTGTGCACGTTCAATCAGCGGGATGCCGGATGCCTCTGCCGCGCGTTTTTCGGGGTTATCATTGCCGACAGCGATAGTATACACAACCATATCGGCATCGATGATGTTTTCGGCTTTATGGCCCATGTAAACGGGGATACCCAAAGCACGGATGCGGGCAAGGTTGTCCGATTCGTTGTTGTCAGAGCCGGAGAGTACAAAACCGCGACTGTGCAGAATTTCCGCAAGCGGGCGCATGCCGGAGCCGCCGATACCGATAAAATGTATACGGCGTATATTTTTCAGTAAATCGTCGTGCATGATTGTTGATCCTTTCTTGTGCGCTTGGTCATATAGTATATTGTTATTGTACCAAAAAGAAAACCTTTTTTCTATATTTTTCCGCAAAAATAATTTTCTTTTATTTTGTTTTAAATTTCCACTCTGAAAACATTGCAAAATTTTCAAAAAAATGCTAGAATAAATCTGTATATATTCTGCTTGAAAGGAATTTTTTATGTCCGATATTCAGCAAGTTTCTGTAGAGGTACTGGAGCAACAAAAAGAATTTGCTGCTCGTGTGCGGGAGTATTATGAAATACATCATAATGGCGTGCAACCATTGGCTTTTGTGCGTACTTACGGTTGTCAGCAAAACGTATCCGATTCGGAGCGTATGAAGGGTATGTTGGCGGAAATGGGTTTTGATTTTACCGAAACGCCGGATGATGCCGATTTTATCTTATTTAACACCTGCGCCGTGCGTGAACACGCTGTAGACCGTGTGTTCGGCAATGTGGGTGCTTTAAAACACATCAAACGTCGCCGCCCACATACGTTGATTGCGGTGTGCGGTTGTATGGTACAGCAAGAACACGTAGCAAAACGTTTGCGCGAGCATTATCCTTTTGTGGGGCTTGTGTTTGGCACGCACGTGGTACATCGTTTGGCGGAATTGATTTTTTCAGCCTTGCAAAGTCCGCGTCAATTGACCATTACCCCCAATATGGACGGCGTGATTGCGGAAGGTCTGCCTGTGCGTCGTGACGGCGAATTTAAAGCATTTGTACCGATTATGTACGGTTGCAACAACTTTTGCACATACTGTATTGTACCGTATGTGCGTGGAAGAGAACGCAGTCGAGACCCGCAGTGCGTTTTGCGTGAGGTAGAGGAACTGGTAAAAGCAGGCTATACCGATATTACCTTGCTCGGCCAAAACGTTAATTCCTATGGTAAAAGTGAAAAGTTCGAGGTGGATTTTCCTGAACTGTTGCGCAGAGTGAATGCTATTAAGGGCGACTTTGTTATTCGGTTTATGACTTCGCACCCCAAGGATGCAACAAATCGTTTATTCGATACTATTGCGGATTGCGAAAAGGTGTCTCGACATTTTCATTTGCCGTTCCAGTCGGGTAATGACCGCATCTTGAAAGAAATGAATCGGCATTATACCCGTGAGGAATATTTATCGCTCGTACGGTATGCGCGCAGTGTCATTCCGAATATTTCGTTCACCAGTGATGTCATCGTGGGTTTCCCCGGTGAAACCAGAGCGGAATTTGAGGACACGCTTTCTTTGATTGAAGAAGTAGGATTTGCGTCACTGTTTACATTCATCTATTCTCCGCGTGTGGGTACGCCGGCGGCTCAGATGCCCGACCCTGTCACCAAAAAAGAGAAGACGGAACGGTTACAGGAGTTGAACGACTTGCAAGAACGGTTGTCTGGCGAGCGGTTACAAACAATGATTGGTACTGCGCATCGCGCATTGGTGGAATGTGAGAAAGAAGCGTATATGGAAGCGCGTTTGCAGGACAATAGTGTGGTTCGTATCCCGCTGGGTAGTGCGCCTATTGGCAGTTACGTCCGTATTGAAATTACCGCCGCACGTAGTTATTATGCGGAAGGTAAGGTTTTGGAATAAGAAAGGAAAAAGAAAATGGAAAAGATTTTACAGATGACAAAAGATTTAGGACATGCATTACAACAGGAAGAAAGTTTTCTGAAAATGCAAGCGGCACAGAATGCCGCAGATGCGGATGGCGATTTGCAGTCTTTGATTGGTGAGTTTAATCTGAAACGAATGGCTATCAATGAACAAGCGGCCAATCCGGATGCGGATGAAGCGAAGAAAAAACAATTGGATGAGGAAATTCGAGCGGTATATGCACAAATCATGGAAAATCCCAGTATGAAAGCGTATAACGAAGCGAAAACCGATTTTGATCAAATCGCACGTGCAGTAACCACTATCATCAATATGTCAATGCAGGGTATCGACCCCGACACCTATGATGAAAACGGCAGTTGCGGCGGAAATTGTGCTTCTTGCGGCGGTTGCCACTGATACTAAGACACACAAAAGCAGGGATGTGAGTACATGGCGGAATTTACCCCCATGATGAAACAGTATTTCGAAATCAAAAAACAACATGAAAACTGCATTTTGTTTTATCGTTTAGGCGATTTTTATGAAATGTTTTTTAAGGACGCCGAAGTGGCATCCAAAGAACTGGAATTGACCCTGACCGGCAGAGATTGTGGACAGGAGGAGCGCGCGCCTATGTGCGGTGTTCCGTTCCATAGTTGCGAAGGGTATATTGCTCGTTTGGTGGAAAAAGGGTATAAGGTTGCCATTTGTGAGCAGACCGAAGACCCCGCCGCCGCAAAAGGACTTGTCAAGCGGGATGTAGTACGCATTATCACTCCCGGTACGGTCATTGAGGGCAGCATGCTGGATGAAAGCCGCAATAATTATCTTGCGGCTTTGTGGATATCCGAAAATAAAAATGAGGCGGGCATTTGTTTTTGCGATTGCTCGACGGGTGATATACACGTTACGGCACTTGCCGGTGCGGAATTGCAAAATCGCATAGCAAATGAACTGGCACGTTTTTCTCCCAGTGAAATATTGGTTAATGGCACCGCCGCCTTGGATAAAGCGGTACAAAGTTTTATCACCGATCGTTTGGGGCTCACAGCTGACGTGCAGGATGATGACCGTTTTGACGAACAAGTAACCGCACGGATTGTTAAAGAACATTTCGCATGTGATGACCTTTGCGGTTTGCAGTTGGAAGGGAAACCCGCTGCCGTGCGTGCGCTGGGATGCGTACTCGCATATTTGCGTGTCACCCAGATGGCAGGTTTGGAGCGGTTAAGCCAAGTACATGTGTATGAAGATATTCAGTATATGCAATTGGATATTTCCGCGCGCCGTAATTTGGAATTGTTGGAAACCATGCGTTCCAAAGAAAAACGCGGTTCTTTGTTGGGTGTGTTGGACCGTACTTGTACGGCGATGGGTAAACGCCTTATCCGTTCTTGGATAGAGCAACCGCTTATTCAAAAGTTGGCGATTGATGCACGCTTGGATGCGGTAGAAGAATTACACGATAACGCTGTTTTGCGCAGTGAAATGCGTACAGCGTTGCGGGATGTATATGATTTGGATCGCATTATGACGCGCATTATTTACGGCAGTGCCAATGCACGAGAACTGCGTTCCTTATATCTGACTATCGGCAAGATTTTGCCGGTGAAACTGTTGCTCCAAAATGCAAAAGCACCGTTATTGTGTCAATTGGAACAGCAAATTGATGCGTTACAAGATATTGAAGTGTTGCTGGGAAGTTCCATTGTAGACGAGCCGCCGTTTTCGGTGCGTGAAGGCGGCATGATTCGTGTCGGATACAATGCCGATTTGGACGAATTGCGTACCGATATGCAAGACGGCAAGAGCTTTATTGCTCGTGTGGAAGCGGCCGAGCGTGAAAAAACCGGTATTAAAAACTTGCGTGTAGGGTATAACCGCGTCTTCGGATATTATATCGAAATTCTGCGTTCATACACCGGGGAAATTCCCGAACACTACATACGTAAACAAACGCTTGCCAATGCTGAACGGTATATCACCGAAGAATTAAAAGAACTGGAAACCCGCGTACTTACCGCGAAAGAACGCTCTATCGCGTTGGAATACCAGTTGTTTACCGCTGTGCGCACGGCGGTGGCGGCCCAGCTTACCCGTATCCAGCAAACTGCATCCGCACTCGCACAGTTAGATGTGCTGGCGTGTTTTGCAGAAGTTGCGGCGAGACAGCAATATCGTCGTCCTGAAATTCGTGAAAAGGGTGAAATTCGCATTGTAGCGGGTCGACATCCTGTTGTGGAATTTTTGTCGGATATGCCGTTTGTGCCTAATGACACCGTTCTGAATGACACAGATGAACGCATTGCGTTGATTACAGGCCCGAATATGGCAGGTAAGTCCACCTATATGCGTCAAACCGCACTGATTGTGCTGATGGCGCAAATTGGTTGTTTTGTGCCCGCGACAGCGGCGACTGTCGGCATTGTGGACAGTATTTTCACTCGCGTGGGCGCATCGGATGACTTGGCGGCGGGGCAGTCTACCTTTATGGTGGAGATGAGCGAAGTAGCGTATATTTTGCGACACGCTACTCGTAACAGCTTGATTATTTTCGATGAAATCGGCAGAGGCACCTCTACGTTTGACGGCATGAGTATCGCACGTGCAGTGCTGGAATTTGTGGCGGATGTGAAAAAATCAGGTGCGAAAGCACTGTTTGCGACCCATTACCACGAACTGAATGTGTTGGAAGAGTTGCTCGATGGTGTCAAGAATTATAATATTGCGGTGAAAAAGCGCGGTGATGCCATCACGTTTTTGCGTCGCATTGTGCGTGGCCCCGCTGATGACAGTTATGGTATCGAAGTGGCAAAATTGGCGGGTATCCCGGATGGTGTGGTGACACGTGCCAAAGAGGTGCTGCGGGAAATTGTTTCGGAAAATGGTGGCAATACCAATGCCGTACAGATGCCTGCGCATATAGAAGAAGCACAGATGCAAATGACATTGGCGTGTGCGGCGGGGGACGCCCTTACGGCAGAACTCAAAACGATTGATGTCGATACCCTCACGCCCATTGAGGCGATGCAGGTGCTGTATGATTTGGTGAAAAAGGCCAAATCTTTGGAATAAACAAAGGAGGAGATACCGTGCCGAAAATTCATGTTTTGGACAAACACACGGCTGAATTGATTGCCGCAGGCGAGGTGGTGGAACGCCCCGCTTCTGTGGTGAAAGAATTATTGGAAAATACCATTGATGCCGGTGCTACCACTGTTACGTTGGAAATTAAAAACGGCGGTATCTCGCTTATTCGTATTACTGATAACGGTTGCGGTATTGCACACGAAGACGTGCCGCGCGCTTTTCTGCGTCATGCTACCAGTAAAGTACGGTATGAACAGGATTTAGAGCAAATTCGCACGTTGGGTTTCCGTGGTGAAGCGTTGGCTTCGGTTGCGGCGGTCGCAGATGTACGACTCACTACTTGCACTGACGAGAGCGGTCTTGGAACGTTGTATCATATTTGCGGCGGCGAAGAACGTGAATATGCGGAGTGCGGCGCCGCAAAAGGTACAGTGATTTCGGTTGCGGAGTTGTTTTACAATGTGCCCGCACGTATGAAATTTTTAAAAAAAGACGTCAGCGAAGGCAATGCAGTAGCAGGCGTGGTGCAAAAACTGGCACTGTCCCATCCTGAAATTTCTTTTCGTTTTATCCGCGAGGGCAGAGAGGAGTTTTTAACTCCCGGCAACGGTGATTTGTATGCCACGATATATGCGGTACTCGGCAGAGATTTTGCGGGTGGATTGTTACCGGTATCGTATACGCTGGACGGCGTGCAGGTAGAGGGATTTTGCTGTAAACCATCCGCTACCCGTGCTAACCGTACCATGCAGTACTTCTTTATCAACGGACGGTATGTTAAAACCGATACCGCCGCGGTTGCGCTGGGACGTGCGTATCAAGGCTTGATTATGACAGGCCGCTATCCTGCGTGCGTGTTACATATTACCATAGCACCGCAAGCGGTGGATGTTAACGTGCACCCCGCGAAAATCGAGGTGCGGTTTGTCAATGAAAAACCTGTATTTGACGCGGTGTATCACGGTGTGCGTTCCACCCTGCAAAGTGGAGACACTTTACAGAAAGTTTCGTTGCCGCAGGGTGCAAAACGACAAAATCCATTTGAAAAACATGATATACCGCAAAAAGATAGCGGCATGCAAACGTCGTTCAATAACTTAATGCGTAAAGCAACTCCCATAGCACCGCAACCCAAACCGTTAGAAAGGGTCGCTGTCACACCAACTGCCGTACCCACTGTGCCGCAAATCAGTCATGGCGTACCCGCACCTTCGCGAAAGGTGATGCGGGATACCACCTTGTCGGATATTGCGGTAGATAGTATTGAGGAATTGATGCCGGTTAAAATGGTGCCAACCGAAAAGACGGTTGCGCCCACGGCGGAGGTTTTGCCCGAGCCGGAAGATGCCATGCCGCCGGTGCGAGTGGTTGGAGAAATTTTTGCGACCTATATTCTGGCAGAGTGCGGGGAAGAGATGGTGGTTGTGGACAAGCATGCCGCCCATGAACGCATTTTGTATAATAAATTGAAAGACAGTGCTGCACCGGATGCACAATTATTGTTAGAACCGGTAACCGTAACGCTGGACAGCGATGCAGTCAACGCTTTGCTTGCTTGTGCATCTACTTTGGAAGCGGCGGGATACAGCATTGAGGATTTTGGCGGTCTTACCGTGCTGGTGCGTGCGATACCGACAGTACTTGCGGGCTGTGACGTTAAAGCAGTGATTGAAGAGATTGCAGGTGGTCTCGCCTCGGGCAAACGTGATGTGCTCACCGCAAAAGAAGATTGGATATACCATTCTATTGCTTGCCGCGCCGCTATTAAAGCGGGGGACACCACCAAACCACAGGAATGGCAGGCGTTGGTTGAGCGGGTACTCACCGATAAACAAGTGCGATATTGTCCCCACGGCAGACCGGTTTGCTTTGTGATGACCAAAAAAGAATTGGAAAAACAGTTCGGACGGATTGTGTGATGAAGAAAACGGAAACTAGAAAACGATATCTGGCTGTGGCGGGACCTACCGCTTCAGGCAAGAGTGCGCTGGCGGTAGCATTGGCAAAACAGCTTGATGGCGAAGTGGTGTCGGCGGATTCTATGCAAGTTTATGATACCATTGCCATTGGTACGGCACGTTCGACCGTGGAGGAAATGCAAGGGATACCGCATTATTTGCTGGGATTTTTGCCGTTATCGCAACCGTATAGCGTGGCGCAGTATGTCACCGATGCGAAAGCAGTGTTGGCGGATATAGATGCGCGTGGAAAACTGCCTATTCTTTGCGGCGGGACCGGATTATATATGCAATCTTTAACTGAAAACATACAGTTTGATGCACAGGCTCCTCAATCGGAGACGTTTCGAGAACAATTGAAAATCCGTGCTACGCAAGAGGGCGGCGAGGCTTTATTGCGTGAATTGGAGGCTGTGGATGCCGTCACTGCCGCAAAATTGCATCCAAATGATTTGGGGCGTATTATTCGTGCGTTAGAAGTATACCACGTGACAGGGCATCCGATTAGCGAGCAGGTGCGGGAATCTCGCAAAGAGCCGCCCGCATTTGATACTTGTTTGCTGGTGTTGGATTTTAAAGACCGTGAAAAACTATACGCCCGCATTAACAGTCGTGTGGACGTGATGGTGCAAAACGGGTTATTGGAAGAGGCGAAAGCGGTGCTGTCGGGTCCTTATGCGCCCACCGCCATGCAGGCAATTGGGTATAAGGAATTGCGCCCTTATTTTGACGGTGCCTTGTCTTTGGAAGAGGCGCTTGATAATTTGAAAAAAAGCACCAGACATTATGCAAAAAGGCAATTGTCGTGGTTTCGGCGTATACCGTATGCGCAGTTTTTATACGTGGATACGTATGCGGATTTGGGAGCGTTGACCGACGCTGCAATAAACATTTGGAAGGAAGGACAGTGATAGATATGAAACGGTTTTTGAAAAAACTCGGCACGTTTATTCTGTCTTTACTTTTACTTGGATACGTCGCATTACAGATTTATCCGCTGTTGTATTCATCGGTCACCACCGAAACAGTATACACATACAGCGCATACGAAACCCTGAACGTAGATTGTGTTGCGATTCGTAATGAAACTACCGTACCGCTGAGCACTTCCAATTATGTGTTTTACACGGTGCAAAACGGTACCCGTGTTGCGAATGGTGGCACTATTGCGGAGTTGTACAGTGGTAAAAACGATGCATTGGTTAAACAACAATTAGCAGAGTTGGATGTTGAGATAGCGCAACTCAAAGAAATCCAGACGTTGGGTGCCAGCGGTGTGGCAGGTTTGGATATTTTAAACATGCAAATTGATCGTGCCATGGTTGAGCTGGTGGAGGCGGGAAGTGCAGCCACTGTATCCGAATTACATAGTTTGCGACAACGCCTACTTGGTTTTTTTAATAAAAAACAAACTGTTACAGGTAAAACGGTGGATTTTTCCGCGCGTATTGAAACGTTGCAAACGCAGCGTGCCGATTTGGCAAAAAATTATAAAGCGCCAATTAGTGCGGTGAAAGCCCCTGCTGCCGGTTATTTTGTGGATTGTGTAGATGGTTTTGAAGGCGTGCTGACGGTCAAAGACGTCAAAAATATGACCATTGATACCGTTAAAACCGCTTTGCAAACCGAGATTGCGGACAATCTGGTTGGTTATGCGGGGAAAATTGTGCGGGATTATACTTGGTATATTGCTTGCGTGGTGCCCGGTTCGTATGCAACTACTTTTGCAGTGGATAAAGAATTACACGTGCGGTTTCCGCTTGTTACTGACGAAGAGGTACCGGTAAAAGTGGTGGCGTGTAATCGCTCTGAAAACGGCGAGCTTGCCGTGGTGTTTGAATGTGTGAATATGTCCGAGTCGCTTTCTGCTGTGCGGAAAGAGTCTTTGGAGATTTTGTTGGTTGAGCATACAGGTTTGCGGGTTCCCAAACGTGCTATCACCACCGATGACACACAGCAGGTGGGCGTATATGTTCGTTCGGGTGATATTGTGCGTTTCCGTAAAATCGAACAAAAATACAGCGAAGCTGCCGATTATGTCATTTGTGCTTTGCAGGATGAGGACGGATATTTGCAGTTATATGACGACATTATCATAGAGGGGAGTAACTTGTATGACGGCAAACTCATTCGTTAAAGAAAATCTTGAACGGGTGCACGAACAGATGGGAAATGCCTGCATACGAGCGGGCAGACCTGCTGATAGCGTGCAACTGATAGCGGTCACCAAAACGGTGGCACCTGATTTGATAAACGAAGCTATTGCGGCGGGTGTGACGGCTATTGGCGAAAACCGCGTGCAGGAATTTCTTGGCAAACGCGATGTATTGCACTTGGATGGTGTTTCTGCTCATCTTATCGGGCATTTGCAAACCAATAAAGTGAAAAGCATTGTTGGTAAGGTAGATATGCTGCAATCGGTAGACAGTGAACGGTTGGCGTTAGCTGTTAATAAAGCGTCTGCGGCATTAAATACGGTGACCAATATTTTATTAGAGGTCAATATCGGCAGAGAACCCCAAAAAGCAGGGGTGTTGCCGGAAGAATTGGATGCGTTGCTGGATACAATAGCGGCAATGCCGTTTGTTAAAGTGCATGGGCTGATGACTGTTCCGCCGATTTTGGAAACGGAAGCAGAAAAGAGAAAAATATTTTCAAAAATGTATCAAATGTTTGTTGACATTCGGGACAAAAAATTAGATAATATAGATATGAAAATACTATCTATGGGTATGTCCGGTGATTTCACCGAAGCGATTTTGGAGGGTGCGACCACTGTGCGGGTCGGTACCGCCATTTTCGGCCACAGACAGTATTAAAATACGGAGGTATGAAAAATGGGCTTTTTGGATAAACTGGTTGACGCTATCAATAAATCCCCTGAGGATGAACTGGATGAAGAGGTTATGATGGAGGAGGAAGAAGAAACCACCATTACTCGCAAAGAGAAGTCTTTTATGGCAACTCTGGACGAAGAACCGCGCAAAGCGAATAATAAGGTTGTCAACATTCATGCGACGGCTCAGCTACAGGTTGTTTTGGTCAAACCCGAGCGCTTTGACGATGCCAGCACGGTTGCTGACCACCTCAATGCTAAACGCACGGTGGTTTTGAACTTGGAATCTGCCAACAAAGATGTGGCTCGCCGCATTTTGGACTTTTTGAGCGGTGTCGCGTATGCGAATGACGGTCAAATTAAAAAGGTTGCCAATTGCACCTTTATCATTACCCCTTATAACGTCGGTGTGATGGGCGATTTGCTGGATGAATTGGAGAACAATGGACTCTACTTCTGAGGACCGCTTATTACTGGCACGCACGGAAGATGTTGTGCGGCTGTGTGAAAAATACAGTTATCCGCATTTTATCGGTTTTTTGGACGAACGGCAACAAGCAATCGCGTTGCCGTTTTGCCGACGATTTGCGGGGGTTACACCGCGCTTTTGGGGTGGCCATACGGATGCGGAGCGAGTGATGCTCGGTGTTTTTCCGGATTTTATGCAACCCGACGAAACGTTGTTTCCGTTGGAGCCTTTGACTTTTCGCTACCGAGAAAACACTTCGCTGTCCCATCGCGACTTTTTGGGCGCTATGCTGGGCTCGGGTATTCGCCGCGAGAAAATCGGAGACATCTTATGCTTTCCCGATAAAACAGTGGTGTTTGTGGATGCGGATATTGCGTCGTTTATTGTGGAGCAAATCACGAAGGTTGGATCGCAGGGCGTACAGGTTTCTCGCGGTCTGGACGAGCCGTTGGTGTTTGAGAGACGGTTTAAAGAGCTGCAGACGACCGTCGCATCTGCCCGATTGGATAATGTGGTGAAGGCACTCACGGGTTTGTCCCGTGAAAAAGCGGCATCGGCGGTTGTAGCAGGCCTGGTCTCTTGTAATCATCAGGTGTGTGTGAATGTGTCGAAGGGTATCGCCGAGGGAGATGTTCTTTCGATTCGCGGTTATGGACGTTTTCGCGTGGTTTCTTTGTCGGCGCGCACCAAAAAAGACAGATTGGTGTTATTTGCGCAAAAATATCTATAAAAACTACTTTTTGGAGGAGATTTTCAATGTATACCGTTGATGAAATCAGAAATGTTACCTTTACCAAAACCCTTGGAGGGTATAAAACCAGCGAGGTGGACGATTTTATAGATGTTTGTGCGGATACCGTCGAAGCCTTGACTGCTGAAAAAGAAGATTTGAAAAGAAAAATGGAGATGCTCGCTAATAAAGTGGTGGAATACCGCAATGACGAAGACAGCATCCGTAGCGCTTTATTGAGCGCACAGCGTTTGGGTGACACCGTGTTGCGTGAGGCAAATCATAAAGCTAACTTGATTTTGGACGATGCCAAAATCAAAGCGGAAAAGATGGAGCAGAACGCAAAGCAACAGATTGCAGAACAGTTGCAAGAACTGGAACGCATCAAGAAGTTGGTCAGCGAGTTCAAATCCAAGATTTTAGGCGTATATCGTGAGCATCTTTCTATGATTGATGTATTGCCGGAATATAAAGAAGTCGAGGAAGAACAACCTGTCGAGCAAGAACAACCTGCTAAAGATGTTTTGCCGGTTGCGCCCGATATGCCGGTAGAGGAAGTTGTAGAATCCAAACCGGTGGTTATGCCGGTGAAAGAGGAAATTATATCCGAAACGGCAGATGCTATGGAAATGCCGATAGAGGTTGACGAGGAAACGGCGGATGAAGTATCGTCTGTTGAAGAATTAGAGGAAGATACTGCGCGTTTTTCCGGCTTGAAATTTGGCGTTGATTATAATATGGCGGCAGATGACGACGAAGATGAAGATGACGTTGCCGCCGATAAAAAACACCACAAACGTAAATTTTTCTGATAGTACATAAAAACGGCGCATCCGCGCCGTTTTATTTTGATAGGATGGAATGATATGAAAGGTTTTT
This sequence comes from Acutalibacteraceae bacterium, assembly GCA_045634325.1. Classification (GTDB taxonomy): domain Bacteria; phylum Bacillota; class Clostridia; order Oscillospirales; family Acutalibacteraceae; genus URNF01. Next base: position 14,510 of record JAZRAA010000055.1, read on the forward strand.
GGGATAGTTTGACATTTCCGGGCGCATTGAAATATCGTTTGTGTATGTTATTGCCTGCGGTTTTGCTTGCCGGTTTGGACCAATGGTTTAAATATCTGGCAGTGGTGTTTCTCAAGGGTAATCCCGCCACAGTGCTGATAGACGGTATCTTGGAATTGTTGTATGTGGAAAATACAGGTGCTGCTTTTAATATGCTTGCAGACCAACGCTGGTTTTTTATCATTGTCACTTTGGCAGTGTTATTGTTTTTGCTCGCGTTGATTATCAGTGGCAGATATCGCACACACGCACTGCTCAACATAAGCTTTTGTTTGGTGCTCGCGGGCGGTATCGGCAACTTGATTGACCGTATCGCATATGGCTATGTTGTGGATTATATTTATTTAAAATGGATAGATTTTCCTGTTTTTAATTTCGCGGACTGTTGTTTGGTTATCGGCGCGATTGTGATGCTGATATTTTTCCTCTTTGTATACGAGGATGCAAAACCGCAAAAGGATATGGTCAATGATGAAACAGACACATCTGACAACTGAATCAGACGCAGGAGAGCGTATAGATCGTTACGTGGCGGCGATGCTTTCTATGACCCGTTCTGCCGTACAACACTTGTTGGATGGGGAGAACGTAACGGTTAATGGTAAAGCAGTGGGCAAAAATTATCGACTGCGCGCTTTTGAAATGGTGGAAATTTGTATACCGGAGCCTGTTGCGTATGAAGCACAACCCGAAAACATTCCACTTTCGATTGCATATGAGGATGCGGATTTGTTGGTTGTCAACAAACCAAAAGGTATGGTCGTGCATCCCGCACCCGGTAATTACACGGGAACACTGGTCAATGCTCTGTTATATCATTGCGGCGAATCGCTGTCCGGCATTAACGGTGTGTTGCGACCGGGTATTGTACATCGTATAGATAAAGATACCAGCGGTTTGTTGATAGTTGCTAAAAGCGATAAAGCGCACGTGGGACTTGCCGAACAAATCAGTGCCCATTCTTTCACTCGTATCTATGAAACAGTAGTGTACGGCAATGTAAAGCAGGATAGCGGCACGGTGGATGCACCGATTGGCAGACACCCTAAAGATCGAAAGAAAATGACGGTGATTGCCACGAATTCTAAACCTGCCGTGACACATTATGAGGTCATTGAGCGGTTTGCGGGTAGTGCCAATACCCCCGCTTATACGCATTTGCGTTGCCGCTTAGAGACGGGACGTACTCACCAAATCCGTGTGCACATGTCATATAGCGGTCATCCTGTAGCGGGAGATATCGTTTATGGTCCGCAGAAACATACGGACTTACAAGGGCAATGTTTACATGCGCGCACCATTGGTTTTGTACATCCGATAACGAATGCATATCTCGAATTTACCAGTGATTTACCGCCGTATTTTACGGAGTTTTTACGAAAAATACGCAAATAAAAAACACCTCAAAGCGATGCTTTGAGGTGTTTTTGTTATTTCTTAAAACTGTCTTTTAAAGATACGGAACGATTAAATACGAGATGTTCGGGTGTACTGTCTTTATTATCCACGCAGAAATAACCCAGGCGCATAAACTGGAAAGAGGCGGGGGCGGTAGCACCAGCCAGCGCAGCTTCCACTTTACAGTCTTTCAAAATTTCCAGTGAATCGGGATTTAAGCAATCGAGGAAGTTTTTATCACCTGCATCGGGGTCGGCATCCGCAAACAGTGAAGCATACATACGCACTTCGGCATTCAATGCGGTCTTGGAATCCACCCAGTGAATAGTGCCTTTGACCTTTCTGCCGTCGGGAGTATTACCACCTCTGGTTTCGGGGTCGTAGGTAGCGGTAACGGCGATAACATTGCCGTTTTCATCTTTTTGGCAACCGGTACAACGCACGACGTATGCGGATTTTAAACGCACCTCGTTGCCGGGGAACATACGGAAATAACCTTTGATGGGTTCTTCCATAAAATCGTCCCGTTCAATCCACAGTTCTTTGGAGAAGGTGACGGTATGGGTACCGCTTGCGGGATCAACGGGGTTGTTTTCCACCTCGAAAGTTTCACTTTGGTCGGCGGGATAGTTCTCGATGATGAGTTTAACGGGGTGCAACACCGCCATCGCACGTGTGGCGTTTGCGTTCAAGTCTTCACGCAAGCAATGTTCCAAGAGACCGATTTCTACGGTGTTGGGAACCTTTGCAACGCCAATACGGTCACAAAAATCGCGGATAGAAGCGGCGGTATAGCCGCGACGACGCAAACCGCACAGGGTGGGCATACGGGGGTCATCCCAACCCGAAACATAGTTTTCTTCCACCAATTTGCGCAGTTTTCTCTTGGACATCACGGTGTAGTTGATACCAAGACGTGCAAATTCAATCTGTCTGGGATCTGCGTTGTAGTCCACGTTTTGTGCTACCCAGTTGTATAACGGGCGATGGTCCTCAAATTCAAGAGAGCACAGGGAATGGGTGATACCTTCTATCATATCTTCCAGCGGATGCGCATAGTCGTACATTGGGTAGATGCACCAAGCATCGCCCTGACGATGATGATGTGCGTGGTTAATGCGGTAAATAACCGGGTCACGCATGTTAAAGTTTCCGCTGGCAAGGTCGATTTTAGCGCGCAGAGTCATGGCACCATCGGGGAATTCACCTGCACGCATACGTGCGAACAAATCCAGACTTTCCTCAATCGGACGGTCACGATAGGGGCTGACGGCAGGATGGGTCAAGTCGCCACGGTTATCGTGTACCTCGTCAGGAGACAATTCACACACATAGGCTAAGCCTTTTTTGATGAGACCGACAGCCAGTTCATACATAGTTTCAAAATAGTCGGAAGCATAGTAGAAACGGTCGTCCCAGTCGAAGCCTAACCAATGAATGTCTTCTTTGATAGCATCCACATACTCGGTGTCTTCTTTGGTGGGGTTGGTATCGTCCATGCGCAGATTGCAAACGCCACCGTATTTCAATGCGGTGCCGAAATCGATGCACAACGCTTTGGCGTGGCCGATATGCAGATAGCCGTTAGGTTCGGGGGGGAAACGGGTGTGTACCTGTTTGCCATAGCAACGGCCGTTTTCTTTCAATTCTTCGTCAATAATTGCGTGGATAAAGTTGGTGCTTTCCGACGCAGTGTTTTTGATTTCTTCAGCCATTGACGGCGCCTCCTTTAATGGTGTTGGCAAATTTTTCGAAACGAGCGTTCACACGTTCTTTGCCGAGTAATTTCATAATGGCACACAAATCAGGTGTGTTTCGTCTGCCGGTTACCGCAATACGGATGACGGTGCTGACATCGCCGACGTGTCCTTTGAAAGCGTCGGGGTTTTGTTTGTATGCTTTAATATCGGGTGAAAAACCGAGATTATCACAAATGGATTTGACGGTGTCAAACCATTCTTGCTTGTCTTGCGTGGGGTCATAGACAGCGGTATAAGCTTCAAGAATTGCCAGCGCATCTGCCGCAGTCACGTTTTCGGGCAACGGATCAACGGGGGAGAAGGTCTCCTCGAAGAAGTATGCAGCATAGGCAGGTGCTTCATTCCATTTGGCAAGGTCTTTACGCGGTTTAGCGCCGCCGCGGTCGATTTCAAAAATGCCTTTTGCAAACTCCAAGTCTTGTTGCAACAAAGCCGCAAAATCGGGAGCATAGGTGGTTGCCCATTGTAAGACGTTATCCAACACTTCTTGTCCACTCATACGTGCAATGACGTTTTTGCTGACGTCGTTGAGCTTTTGCATATCAAACAATGCACCCGACACACTCATTTTTTTGAGGTTGAAGGGGAATTTGGAACGGTCGGCATCGGGGTTGCAACGACGCCAATCCTCGAAATCACTGTTGGCAACGGTCATCAGATATTCCAAAACACTTTCTTTGGGATAGCCTTGTTCGGCGTAATAATGCATTGCCGCTTCAGGGTCTTTGCGCTTGGAGAGTTTTCGTTTACCGCCATCACTTTCTTTCATGATGGGGCTAACGTGCGCATATTTGGGTGCTTTGAAGCCGAGTAATTGGAACAATTGCAGGTGCTTGGGCACCGAAGAAATCCATTCGTCACCACGAATAACGTGGGTAGTACGCATCAAATGGTCATCCACTGCGTGCGCAAAATGATAGGTAGGAATACCGTCAGATTTCAGCAACACCAAATCTTCGTCGTTTTCCGGCATTTCGATGGTGCCTTTAATCATATCGGTGAATTTGATGCGGCGGCTTTCATTGCCGGGAGAACGCAAACGGACGACATAACTTTCGCCCGCTTCAATACGTGCGATAGCAGTGGCGGTGTCGATGTCACGGCAAATAGCGTATTTTCCGTAGTAACCGGTTCGGTCTTTGTTGGCCTCTTGTTGTGCTCTGGCGGTTTCCCGTTGTCCTTCGGTGCAGAAACACGGATATGCCAAACCTTGCTCTACCAACGATTTTACAAACGTCTGATAGATTTCAACACGATGGCTTTGTTGATAGGGGCCGTAGTCACCTTTTACTTGGTCCGGGGCGATAAAGCCTTCGTCCAAACGCAAACCATAGGTAGCAAGACCGGTGAGAATATCAGCGGCGCCGCCTTCTACTTCACGTTTTTTATCGGTATCTTCCAAACGGAAATAGAAAACACCGTCAGAAGCATCCGCTGTTAAACGATTGATCATCGCGGTGAAGAAAACACCCAAATGCAGATAGCCGGTGGGGCTGGGCGCAATGCGGGTAACACGTGCGTTTTCACTCAAATTGCGGGAAGGATATAACGTTTCATAGTCATCCGGTTTTTTATCGATATCCGGAAACATAATAGCGGCTAATTTTTGCAGTTCGCTCACGGTGAGACCTCCTATAAGGAAACAATTTACATATATCAATTTATTTTACATTTTTATATTGAAAATGTCAATGAAAGTATGGTAATATAAGAGAAAAAATATGCTGATTTATGGCAAAGGGGAATATAAAATGGAACAAACACTGCCGGTAGAACGTAAAAAACGGGCTTTAAGTTGTATACAGCCCACCGGTGCGCCTACTTTGGGCAATTATTTGGGCGCATTGCGTAATTGGGTCAATATGCAAGAAGAGTTTGATTGCGCTTTTGCGGTTGCGGATTTGCATGCGCTGACCGTGCGCCAAGAACCCGCTAAATTGCGCCAGCAAATCATGGAAATGTATGCGCTTTTGCTTGCTATCGGTCTGGATCCTAATAAAAGTCTGATTTTCGTGCAATCGCACGTGCCTGCGCACGCAGAGTTGTCGTGGTTGCTTTCTTGTTGTACGCAATTCGGTGAATTGTCTCGTATGACACAATTCAAAGATAAGTCTGCAAAACACGCAGATAATATCAATTTGGGTCTGTTTGCGTATCCCACATTGATGGCGGCGGACATATTACTGTATCAACCCGATTATGTACCTGTCGGTGCGGACCAAAAGCAACATTGCGAACTTTCTCGCAACATCGCGGAGCGTTTTAACGGTGTATATGGGAACACCTTTACAGTTCCGGAACCCTATATTATGAAGACCGGAGCGCGCGTACGTTCTTTGCAAGACCCCACCAAAAAGATGTCCAAGTCGGATGAAAATCAAAATTCGTTTATTTCACTTAAAGATGATACCGACACCATTATCCGTAAATTCCGCCGTGCTGTCACCGACAGTGAAGCGTGTGTGCGGTATGCGGAGGGGAAAGATGGTATTAATAACTTGATGGAAATTTACAGTGCCGTTACCAATAAATCGTTGGATGCCATTGAGGCAGAGTTTGCGGGTCGTGGTTATGGTGACTTTAAAACCGCTGTCGGCGAAGCGGTGGCGGCAGAACTTGCACCCATTCAAGCACGTATGCAAGAATTGATGGCTGATAAAGCGCAATTGGAAAAGTTGATGAAAGACGGTGCTGATTTGGCGTATCGTATCGCTTCTCGCACACTGGATAAAACCAAAAAGAAAATGGGATTGATGCTCCTAAAATAAGAAAAAGCCTGTGTGAAGTTATCACACAGGCTTTTTTGTTGCAAATGAATCCCACCATACCGTAAAGTGCCCGTATAACCTGCTACTAAGTTGAAGCAGGTGGGTGACCGCCCAATGTTTTCAGGCTCCCTTCGTCCGATAATAAATCGGGAGGTCTGCCGTCCGCCACCGGAGCAAAGGTCCCCGATTACATAGTGTAGTAGGGTTAAAGGGCACAGGTCCGCGTGCACAGCAGGATAGGTTGACAGATTATTCTTCGCTGTTGATTTCGTAGTATTCCGACAAACGTTCTTCGAAAATTTCTGCAATACTGTCGAAAGTTTCGTCGTCTTCAATCGGTACCAAAAGGTCTTCGCCGTCTTTGTTGACAACCTGTAACACAATCAGTTCGCCGTCATCTTCGACTGCTTCTTGTGCATCATCCAAAACGGGAACGAGGGCGACATATTGTCCTTCGTCGGTTTCAATGGCATCCAAAATTTCAAATTGATGTTGGTTACCGTCGTCGTCGATAACCGATACCAAATCGGGTCCGTATTCTTCCATAACACATTCTCCTTATCGTTTCACTTTGCAGTTTTATTGTATACCGAAAGCCGCATTCCGTCAAGTGCAAAAATTTACAGTCCCCAATGCTTTGTGGCGCATATTCTGTAAAGAGAATGTATGTCTAAAAGGAGGAAAAACGAATGCAACAGCAGATTTTTTATATGCCGACCATGACACAAGCTATGCGCGGCAGAGCCGTATTGGCAGCACAGGGCATACGCGCATTTGTGGGGCGTAATACTGATATGTATGCGGGACAAGGCTGCGGATATGTGTTGCGGGTCCCTGCAGACGGTGCGAAAGCAGCGGGTATATTGGCGCGAAGCGGTGTGCAGGTGACACGCACGGATGGTGGGAGTTGAGAACATGTATTATTTAGATAATGCCGCCACCACCTATCCGAAACCGCGTGAAGTGGTGGCTGCAATGGAGCGGGCATTACGGTTTTTCGGTGCCAACCCCGGAAGAGGAGGGCATCAAATGGCGTATGCTACCTCTCAAGCAGTACATCAATGCCGTGAAACGGCGGCAAGCTTTTTCGGCGCGCCGCAACCGGACAATGTGGTGTTCACCCTTAATTGTACTATGGCACTGAATATTGTTATCAAAGGTATATTGCGAAATGGTGGCAGAGCGCTGATAAGTGACGTGGAGCATAACGCTGTTTTACGTCCTTTGCATGCGGTATCACCGCGTTATCCCATCTATGATATAGCGCAGGTCAGTTTAACTGACCCTGCTGTCACGGTGGAAAATTTTCGCCGTGCCATTCGCCCTGACACCCGTTTGATTATTTGTTCGCACGCCTCTAACGTGTGGGGGGTTATCCAGCCGATACGTGAAATCGGTGCTTTGGCAAGAGCGTTGCATATTCCGTTTGTGGTGGATGCCGCTCAGACGGCGGGTGTACTTCCGATCGATATGGAACGGGATAACATTGATTTTCTGTGCGTGGCGGGGCATAAAGGGTTGTATGGTCCTATGGGAACGGGTATGCTGATTTCATCCGGTAGATACCAACTGCCGTCTTTTATAGAAGGGGGCACCGGCAGTCGTTCCATGGATGCCAATCAACCACAGGACTTACCCGATCATCTGGAAAGTGGCACACCAAACACAGTAGGCATTTGCGGATTGGAGGCGGGCATCAACTGGGTGTGTGGCCGCACAACCGAGCGGCTGTATGAACATGAGTTGGGGTGTGCACAACAAATATATCGTTGTCTCAACGATATGCCGGCTGTACGACTGTATACGCCGTTCCCTCAAAGGGGATACTATGCACCGGTCATATCGTTCACAATGGGGGATAACGGCAGTGAACAAACCGCTTCTTTGCTGGACGAGTTAGGCGTTGCCTCGCGTGCGGGATTGCATTGTGCTCCGCTGGCACATCGAAAAATGGGCACCGAAGGGAGCGGGACGGTGCGTCTCGCACCATCGGCGTTCACCAATATGCAACAGGTACAAAACACTTGTAAAATTCTTCGACAAACTGCTCAAAAAACATTGCAATAAAGCATAAAATGTGTTAAACTATATTGGTAATATAAGTGCAGGAAGGAGAAAAATCGGATGGCGGAATTTTTTGCAACCCTTTGGAACAATATTCTGGGATTTTTTTCTACCTTTAATTGGTTTACCGATACGGTTGATATCGTGTTGGTCGCAGGCATCATCTTTTATGTTATTCGCATGATTCGTGACTCGCGCGCGGAACAGTTGATGAAGGGTCTCTTGTTACTGCTGGCGGCATATTTCGGTGCGTGGCTGTTTAATTTTGTCACGGTCAAATATTTATTGCAGTTGTTGTTTGACAACGGCCTTTTGGTGTTGGTGGTCATTTTTCAACCGGAATTGCGTCGCATATTGGAAAAAACTGCGAATTCCCGTTCGGGTTTCTCGTCAATTTTGAGCGTGTTTTCCGGTGAGGAAATGGAACGTTATACAATGGAGCTCAATCGTTCCATTTCGGCAGTATCCGCTGCCGCCCGCACTTTACAGCAACTCAAAATGGGCGCACTGATTGTATTTGAACGCAGAACAAAACTCGGTGAAATCGCCAATACGGGCACACTGTTGGATGCTACTGCAACCGAGGATTTGGTCACTAACATTTTCTTTAATAAAGCACCTTTGCATGACGGCGCGTTGATTATTCGTGACGGTAAATTGCATGCCGCCGGCTGTATTTTGCCGCTCAGCGACAACCAGCGTATCAGTCGTGAATTGGGCACCAGACACCGTGCGGGTGTGGGTATGAGCGAGAACTCCGATGCGATTGTGGTGATTGTTTCGGAGGAAACCGGTAATATTTCGGTAGCGGTTGGCGGAAAATTGGAGCGTGATTTCACGCCGGAGTCGTTGCGTGTAAAATTGAGCAACGAACTTGCTCCCGTCAATGCGGATGAGGAAACCGCGCCCCGCGGCGTGTCTAAGCTTTGGGGGTGGACAAAGAAATGAAAAGGAAATTCAGTTTTAATCAACTTTTGCATAACGACCGTTTGATTTTGATAATCTCGCTTGTACTTTCCATTGTAGTATGGGCAATGGTGGTGTACGGACCGAGTAATGAGCAGGAACGTACCATTAGCGGTGTTCCCGTGACGGTTTCCTTGGGCGAATATGCCACTGATACGTTACACATGCAGTTGCTGGATAGTAACCAGCTCACCGCATCGGTGCGGGTATATGGTCGTCGTTCTGTGGTGGAACAGTTGTCCGTGCAGGATATTCTGCTCACCGTGGATACCAGTTCGATTGTCGCCCCCGGCACCTATTCCGGTTTATCGATTAAAGCGACCAAGAACGGTAAACAAACTGATTTTGAAATTTTATCGGTAGAGCCGGGTGTCACGTCGCTGACCTGCGATGTGTGGACCGAAGCCGCTTTTGCGGTACAAGCGGAAATTGGCGGGATTACTTCTGCCGACGAAACGAAATATCAACTTGGAACACCGGTCGTATCGGGCGATGCGATGCAAAATTCGACTGTTGTCGTCAGTGGCCCGAAAACCGAGGTGGATAGCATTGTTTCTATCCTTGCTGTCACCGATGAAACACAAGCGCTGACGGCAACCAAGGTGTTTGATGCCACTTTGAAAGCGGTGGATGCCAACGGAAATGCCGTGGATATTTCACACTGTACTTTGAATGGCGGTAGCGCATCGGTTAAAATTACGGTGCCGGTTTTGCTGTATAAGCGCGTTGACTTACAATATACGTTGTTAAATGCGCCTGCAGAATATGAAAATGCGCAGAAGTTAGTAACGTTTTCGCCTTCTTACTTGGAACTTTGGGGTGACGAGCAGACTATCAGTTATTTCGAAGCACAACTTCAAAAACTTTGCACGTTTGATTTTGATTCGCTCACCAAAGAGAAATTGCAACAAACGATATCTCTGAATGCGCCCGAAACGCTGAAAATCCTCGGCGGTGTGCAAACGGTTTCGGCAAAGTTTAATCTTAACAATATCACCTCTAAAACGGTCAAATTGAATTTGGAAAACGTGGATTTGCAGGTGGTAAACGGTCACACTGATGTTGCGGTGCAACCTGTGGAAATGGTGTTGGGAGGCGTCACTTTATACGGTCCCGCCAATACTCTCAAAAACATCCGCACAACCGATTTGCAGGTATCGGTGGATTTGAATAATGAGACAACGCCGGGACAGCGTGTCCTTGCCGGTCGCATAACCATCCCGAATTATCCGAATGTTTGGGTTTACTATGGTGAAGATACTGCCGGTTATGAATTGTTGGCAACTGTTACGAGAAAATAGAGTATGAAATAGGGGCGGAAAATTCCGCCCCTGTGTTTTTTGGAGGAACTATGGAGTTACGGAAAAATGACAGTATTCCGCTTTCCATTACCGGCGTGACCGGTGAAGGAAACGGTGTGGGACGGACGAACGAGGGTATGGCAGTGTTTGTACCGTTTACGGCAGTGGGAGATGCCATCACTTGTCGTATACAAAAGGTGGAAAAAAGGTACGCTTTTGGTCGTGCGACGGCTATACATACTGTTTCCTCCGACCGCTGCATAGCGGATGAACGCTACTGTCCCGTATATGAAAAATGTGGCGGTTGCACCTGGCGCCATGTGACGTATGAGGCGGAAACGTGCTATAAATGGCAAAAGGTTGCAGATGCTTTATCGCACATCGGTGGTTTGAACATTACGCCTTTACCGATTGTCAAAGCGGCACGCTGTGACCGCTATCGCAATAAAGCGCAGTATCCGTTAGGACGGCAGGGTGATGAGGTTGTAGCGGGTTTCTATGCAGCACGCAGTCATCGAGTGATTGCACATGCGGATTGTGCGTTACAGCCCGTGCTGTTTGGCGATATTTTGTGTGTGGTCACCGACTGGATGCAACGGTATCAGGTTTCTGTATATGATGAAACTATCCACGGTGGCTTAATGCGTCATGTATATATTCGGCATGGTGAAAAGACAAATGAAACAATGGTTTGTTTGGTGGCAACATCGGGAAAATTGCCTGCTTTGCAAGCACTGGTGGAAGAATTGCGGAAAACGATTCCATCGTTGCGCAGTGTGGTTGTCAATATTAACCGTGAAGATACCAATGTGATTTTGGGTGATGAGGAATTTGTGGTGTTTGGAGACGGGTATATCACCGATGTTTTATGCGGATTACGTTTCAAATTGTCTCCGCGCTCGTTTTACCAAGTAAACCGTGACCAGGCGGAGATTTTATACGGTTTGGCAGCGGATGCATTGTCACTGACCGGACAGGAAACGTTGCTTGACTTGTATTGCGGTACGGGAACGATTGGTCTTTCCATGGCGCATAAAGTGAAAACCTTGATAGGTGCCGATATCGTGGCACCTGCTATTGCGGATGCGAAAGAAAACGCACGTGTGAATGGCATTACTAACGCACAGTTTATGTGTGGGGATGCCGTTGCCGTGGCAAAACAACTGCAACAACAAGGCGTGCAACCTGATGCTGTGATTATCGACCCGCCTCGCAAGGGCTGTGCCGGGTCTTTGCTTGAAACGATTGTACAAATGGCACCGCAAAAAATTGCCTACGTTTCATGTGACCCCGCAACGCTGGCGCGTGACTTAAAATGTTTGGATTCGCTCGGTTACAAGGCTGAATATGTTATTCCTGTGGATTTGTTCCCCGGTACGATGCATGTAGAAACGGTTGCTCTTTTAAGTCGGCAAAAATTTCTTCTTTGAATATTGCACAAGTTAAAGAAAAATACGGATTAGAAAAACGAGAAAACTATAACAAAGGAAAAGAAGACCACCGTGTGCCAAATTGCACACCTGAAAAAGAAAAAGCAATAGAAAGTGCTTTTAAACATTTCGGTATGTTATAAGAAAGAGATACAGGAATTTTATTTTTCCTGTATCTCTTTTTCTTTGGTATATATTTGTTCTGCCTATTCATATGCTTTCAGGATATTTTTTCATACCCTTTTTTTCAGCCATAACAAAACCTCCTATGGTAGTTCTTTAATTCTACCATAGGAGGTGCCTTTTTTCTGTTGTCCGTTTTTACTGGACTTGTTTATGCAGCATTGCTTTTTTAATGATATCATTATCGCTTTACGTTGGTTGCTTTTAAGTTGCTGTAGAAACTGACGCTCAAAACCAGGCCAATAGCAAGATACAGTGTAAGGGCAGAGGTGCCGCCGGCACTGAAGAAGGGGAGAGTGATACCAATGATGGGTAACAGTCGCACGTTCATGCCGATATTGATGATGGACTGGAATCCAATCATAGCCATAGTGCCGATGCAGATATAACTACCCAGTTTATCCCGTGCGTGAGAGGCACAGTACCACAATTCCAGTATGAGCAATGTTAACAATCCGAGCAATACTAGTGAACCAATAAATCCAAATTCCTCGGCAGCGACGGTAAAAATTAAATCGTTGTGTCGTGCGAAAAGTTCGGGGTTACTGCCCTGCAGATAGCCTACGCCGAACAGTTTTCCTGACCCCATGACAACCAGACCTTCGTGTTGTTGCCAACCGTAGGTTTCCAGATACGCATCGGGGTTAAAAATTGCCAAAATACGTCCTTTTTTATCTTCGGTGAGTTGTGTCCACAGTATCGGAATTGCCACTGCTATTGCACCGAAAACGCCTGCGAAATATTGCCATTTGAGTCCTGCGGCGAACATCAGTGAGGCGAACATCAGGATAAATACCAGTGCAGTACCGTCGTCGCCTTGTAAGAACACTAATCCGACGGGAATAAGAGCGTGCACACCCAGTAATACGATATTGCGAAAATCGTTAATGTTTTCGTATACAACAGACAAATGTTTTGAAAAGCTGATGATGAAAGCGATTTTCATGAATTCTGCAGGTTGGAATGTGAAATTAAAAGACCCGATTTTTATGCCCAACCATGCGGTATCGTCGGTACCACTGACGTTGATGCCCAGCGGCGTAAAGGTGAGAAGAACGGGGATGAGTGCAACCAAGGCAATTAGCGGCCAGATGCGGCATATATCGTCATAATCAATTTGTGAAATCATTACGGCAAAAACCAATCCGAGCAGGGAGGCGCCTGCTTGCATGATGAAACTTTTCATGCTCATATCTGCGGAATAAATGGCGGAAAACACCAAAACACATCCATATAAAGAGCATAAAAAACACAGAGCGGTCAACTTTAAATTGCTGTGTTGCAGAAAAAAACGAAGCGGACTGCTATGTTTTTCCAGACGCATAGAGACACCCCTTTCTTTAAGTATAGGTATAGTATATTGCTTTTTTTATATTTTTTCAAGATAAACACTTTAAAAATGTAAAAAAACATGTTATAGTATGAGGTGTATGACATTTTTCGCGAGGAGGGGACTGCGTGGACAGATGGGAAACACAAACACCCGCCCAAACCGAAGCTGTAGGAGAAGCACTTGCGACTAAGTTGCATGGTGGACAAGTGGTTGCGTTATACGGCGGTATGGGCATGGGAAAAACAGCGTTTGTGCGTGGCGTTGCACGCGGTCTCGGTTTGACTGCCGAGGTTTCCAGCCCCACTTTTGCGATTGTGCATGATTACGGTGGACAGCCACCGCTCGTACATTTTGATATGTATCGTATTTCCGGTTGGGAAGACTTGTATACTACCGGTTTCTTTGAATATTTGGATGCGGGTGCCATTCTGATTGTGGAGTGGAGCGAGAATATCGAGGCGGCTATTCCGCTGGATGCCATACGCTTGCGCATCTCCGCGCCGACTGCCGAAACCCGTTTGATAGAGAGGTTGTAACCGATGAAGATTCTCGCTGTTGACACTTCGGCTATCACCGCTTCTTGTGCGGTGATAGAAGAGGGTAAGTTGATTGCCGCTGCAGAATTACGCAGCAAAATGACCCATAGCCAAACCATTTTGCCGATGGTGCAAGATATGCTGAAAAATGCCGCTTTGGCATTGCATGATATTGATTTACTTGCTGTCAACGTCGGCCCCGGCTCTTTTACAGGCGTCCGGATTGGCGTTTCGGCTGTGAAGGGGATTGCCTTCACGGGAGATATTCCTTGTGCACCCGTATCCGCGTTGCACAGTATGGCGTATAATTTCGTGGGCTTGCCGCAGGTGCAGACGGTATGTGCTGTTATGGATGCGCGTTGTGGACAAGTATATACCGCATTGTTCCAAGTTGACGGTCAAACGGTAACGCGTCTGACCGATGATACCGCAATTTCCGTGACCGATTTACAGCAACAGTTGTGCGCTTTGCAAAAACCGGTGATGTTGGTAGGAGACGGTGCGCAAATGTGTTATACACTCATGTGTGAAACTGTGACTGCACTGTATTTGGCACCCGACCACTTGAGGTATCAGACAGCCGTGGGAGTTGCTGCCGCTGCACAGAGCGTTGCGCATTGCAGTGCAGATGCTTTGCAACCGGTATATCTGCGGCTTCCGCAGGCGGAAAGAGAGTTAAAAGCCCGTCAGGCGGCGGATAAAACTATATAAATTTATTTTTGGAGGTTGTAAATATGTCTTTAAAGCCTTTTATTGCTGATCATCCTTTAATTCAGCACAAGGTCGCTATTTTGCGAGATGAAACTACCAGTTCTAAACAATTCCGTGAACTTATCCGTGAAATCACCGAATTGATGGTGTATGAAGCAACCCGCGACCTGCCTATGTGTGAGGTGGAGGTCAAAACGCCTATGTGCGTGACCAAAGCCAAGATGATTGCGGGTCGTAAACTGGCGTTTGTTCCTATTTTACGTGCCGGATTGGGTATGGTGGATGGTGCAGTGGAGTTGGTTCCTTCTGCTCGTGTGGGTCATATCGGCTTGTACCGCGACCATGATACATTGCAACCCGTGGAGTATTATTGTAAACTTCCCGGCGACATTGAAGAACGTGACGTAGTGGTGTTGGATCCGATGCTTGCCACCGGTGGTTCTGCAATTGATGCGATTACGCAAATTAAAGAGCGTAATCCGCGTAATATCAAATTCATGTGCATCATTGCCGCACCTGAAGGCTTGGATGCGCTGACAAAGGCACATCCCGACGTACAGGTATACTGTGCCGCTTTGGATGAACGCTTGAATGAAAATGGCTATATTATGCCGGGTCTCGGTGATGCCGGTGACCGTATTTTTGGTACGAAATAAGGATATTTTTTAGGGTTCGGAGGAATTATATATGCGTGCAGTTATTACAGTGGTCGGCAAAGATACTGTCGGCATTTTGGCAAAAGTTTCTGCAGTGTGTAGTGAACACAATGTCAACGTGGCTGAGGTAACCCAGTCTGTGTTGCAGGATTTGTTTGCTATGATTATGATTGTGGACATCGATAAGTTGGATGTTTCTTTTACGGTGTTTGCAGAACAGTTGGAAGTCATTGGCGAAGAGATGAATTTGAAAATTCATATTATGCATGAAGATATTTTCAATGCAATGCACACCATCTGATTTTTGAGGAGATTACATTCATGTTAAATGCAAAGGATATTTTGGAAACCATCACGATGATTGACGAGGAAAACCTCGACATTCGCACCATTACGATGGGTATATCGTTGCTGGATTGTGCGCATTCTGATATGGATACGGTGTGCGACAAAGTGTACGATAAGATTACGCGACGTGCTGAACGTTTGGTGTCTACCGGTGAGACCATTGAAAGAGAACTCGGTATTCCGATTATTAACAAACGTATTTCTATCACACCTGCGGCAATGGTATTGGCATCTGCTGACAAAAAGGATGCGCTGAAATTGGCGCACACTTTGGAGCGTGCGGCTTGCGCTTGTGGTGTTAACTTTATCGGCGGTTTTTCTGCGTTGGTGCAAAAAGGATTTGCCGCAGGTGACAAAGAGTTGATTGAAGCAATTCCACAAGCGCTGGCAGAAACCGATCATATTTGTGCATCGGTGAATGTCGGCTCTACCAAAACAGGTATCAATATGGATGCCGTCGGCATGATGGGTCACGCGGTGCGTAAAGCTGCTGAACTTACTGCTGACCGCGATTGTATTGGTCCTGCCAAGTTGGTGGTGCTTTGCAATGCGCCTGAGGACAATCCATTTATGGCGGGCGCTTTCCATGGCCCCGGTGAACCTGACACGGTTATCAATGTTGGTGTTTCCGGTCCCGGTGTTGTGCGTGCCGCTTTAGCAAAAGCAGGCGACTGTGATTTGACACAGGTTGCGGACATCATCAAACGTACCGCGTTTAAAATCACTCGTATGGGTCAACTGGTGGCACAAGAAGCTTCCAAACGCTTGCAAGTGCCGTTTGGCATTGTGGATTTGTCTTTGGCACCAACCCCTGCTGTGGGCGATTCGGTGGCGTATATTCTGGAAGAAATGGGTTTGGATTGTTGTGGTTGCTGCGGCACCACGGCGGCGCTTGCACTGCTCAATGATGCGGTCAAAAAAGGCGGCGTGATGGCATCTTCTCACGTCGGCGGTTTGTCGGGCGCGTTTATCCCGGTGACCGAGGACGCGGGTATGATTGCTGCTTCCCGTTGCGGTTGCTTAAAATTGGAAAAACTCGAAGCCATGACCGCCGTTTGCTCGGTGGGACTGGATATGATTAACATCCCCGGTGACACACCTGCAGCTGTGATTTCCGCTTTGATTGCGGATGAGGCGGCAATCGGTATGGTCAACTCTAAAACTACCGCTGTGCGCGTGATTCCCGCCATCGGTAAACAGGTGGGGGATGAACTTTCTTTTGGTGGTTTGTTGGGTAGTGGTCCTGTCATGCCTATCAATATGGTTTCTCCGGAAAAATTCATCGCACGCGGCGGTAGAATTCCCGCTCCGATGCAGAGTTTGAAAAACTAATAAAAATCTTCTCCAAACAT